>NZ_SNXY01000012.1 GCF_004362745.1 Oharaeibacter diazotrophicus
AGGACGGAGATCGGGCTGACGGCGGTTGCGGCGGAGAGGGAGTCCTGGGGGATGGCGTCCTGGGCGCGGACGGCGAAGCGGAACTCGGAGACGTACTGGGGGGAGGCGACGAAGGCGAAGTAGAGGGCGGCGACGACGGTCGGGAGGGCGACCATCAGGAGGAAGGAGAGGGCGGAGCCGGAGACGCGGGGCCGGCTGGCGGCGAGGAGGCGGTCGAGGGAGGGGTTGCGGCCGGCAAGGCGCAGGCCGCCGCGGCCGGTCTGCTTCTGGGGCAGGGGGACGCGGCGGTTCGGGACGGCCGGGGCGGTGGGGCTCGCCGGACCCGGGACGGCGGGGCCGTCGGGGGCGACGGCGGGAACGGCGGCGGCGGGTCGGCGGGCGGGGCCCGCGCCCTGGCCGGCGCCGGCACCACGTGCGGGAGCGGCCGCGCCGGCCGCGGCCCCGCCGGCCGCCGGACCCGCGGCGCGCTCGCCGCCGGGCCGAACCCGGTTCAGCCGCACCAGCATCGCGCCTTCGCCTTCGCCCGTTCCGCTCACGCGCTTGCCTCCCGAAATGACGTCGACCCCGGCCGCGCGGCCGGTCCGGACGCGCGTCTGCCCGGAAAACTAGCATGTCCGGGCCCGTCGCGCGAGTGCACCGCAAAACGGCACCGCCCCATGGCGGGCGGGGCGTCGTCGTACTAGACATCCTCACGGTCTGGCGGGGAGCTGCGGCGACGATGGCGAGGGACGTGGACGGGTGGCGCGGCAGGGTGGCGCGGGTGGCGGACGGCGCAGCGGCGGCGCTCCGGCGCGCGCGTCTCCGCCCGCTCGCCGTGCTCCCCGCGGGCCTTTCGGCCCTCGTCGTGCCGACGCCGGAGCGCTTCGGCGCGCTCGCCGGCGACCTGCACGCCTCGGCCCTCTACCGCCGGGCCGCCGACGCCGCACGGGCGGCGGCGGCGCTCGCCCCCGGCGACGTCGAGCTCCTGGTCCGTCTCGCCGAGCGCGAGCGCCGCTGCGGCCGCTACGCCGCCTCCGCCGACGTGCTCGCCGCCGCCCTCGCGCTATCGCCCGCCCGCGCCGACCTGCAACGCCGGCGCGACGACATGGAGCTGATGCGGGGCGCCCGCCAGCTCGGGGCCGAGATGGCCGCCTTCACCCGTCACGCCGACGCCCTGCGCGACGCCGGCCGGCGCGAGGAGGCGGCGCTGGCCTACCGGAAGATCGTCGCGGCCGCGCCTGCCCACGGCATCTTCCTGGTCCAGCTCGGCAACATGCTGCTCGACGGCCGCGACTTCGCCGGCGCCGAGGACGCCTTCCGCCGCGCCGCGGCGCTGGCGCCGGGCGCCGCCGAGCCGCGGCTGCAGCTCGGCCGCCTGCATCTGGTGACCGGCCGGCGCGCCGCGGCGATCGCCGCCTTCGAGGACGCCGCCGCGGCCGCGCCCTGGCACGACGGCGCCTTCCGCTGGCTCGCCGGCACCACCGACCCCCGCCATCAGGAGAGCTGGTACATGCGGCGCGACGCCAACGGGGAACTCGCGCGGGCGACCGCCCTCGCCGAGGAGGCGGCGCACCTCCGTGCCCGCCTCGCCGAGATCGCGGCCGAACGGCCGGAACTCGAGGCCGAGACCGGCCTGCCGGTGGGGCTGTGGCCGCTCGCCCGCGACGGCTTCCGGCACCCGGCGCCGCTCGTGCCGGCACCGGCGGGGACGGTGGTCACGGTCGTCGCGCTCGCCGCCGCCTACGGCCTCGGCCGGCTGCACCGGCTGACGGCGGCGGTGGCGGCGAGCGAAGGCACGGACTGGCGGCTCGCGATCGTCGGCGACGACCCCGACCTCGCCGCGGCGGTGGCGCGGGTCGCCGTCGCCGAACCGCGGATCGTCTGGCACGCGGCGTCCGCCGACGCGGCGCCGGCCGTGGCCGTCCGGCTGGCGACATCCGCGGACGGCCCGGTGCTGCTGCCGGCGCCGGGCGCGCTGCCGGCCCGGGACGCGCTCGCCCGGCTCGCCGACGCCCTGGCCGCGACCGGCGCACCGGCGGTCGTCGCCGACGCCGAGATCGACGGCGCCGACGGCCCGGTGCCGCAGCTGCGCGGCCTGCCCGACCGCTTCGCCGCCGCCGAGCGGACCGTCGATCCCGGCAGCGTGCTCGCCCGTCCCGCGGCCGTCGCCGCCGCGCTCGCCGAACTCGGCGCGGACGCGGGACCGGACGCGCTCCGCCTCGCCGTCGCCCGCGCCGCGACGCTCGGACCCGGGCTCGCCCACGTGGCGTGGCCGCTGTTCGCGGAGGCGCGGCGGCCGGATCCACCGAGAGCGGACCCGCCGGCCGCGGTTCCGGCCATGCCCGCGTCCGCGCCGGCGGAGCGCGCGCGCATCGCCGTGATCGTGCCGAGCCGCGACAATCCGGGCGACCTCGGCACCTTCGTCGCCAGTCTGCGCGCCACCGCGGCGGCGGCGGACGCGCTCGACCTCGTCGTCGTCGACAACGGCGGCGTCCTCACGGAGACGCGGGCGCTGCTGGACGATCTCGCCCGGTCGGGCGTGCGGGTGATCGCCGCGCCGGAGCCCTTCAACTGGTCGCATCTCAACAACCGCGCCGCGGCGACGACCGACGCGCCGCTGCTGGTGTTCGCCAACGACGACATGCGGATGCTGACGACCGGCTGGGACGACGTGCTGCGCGGGCTGCTGGCGCGGCCGGAGATCGGGGCGGTCGGCGTCCGAATGGTCTATCCCGACGGCACGGTGCAGCACGCCGGCTTCCTCGCCGGCTGGCGCGGCGACGGCATGATCCACGACGGCGTCCACGAGGCCGGCGACGCCGCGGGTCCCGACGGCCGGTATCTGGCGACACGGGCGGTCGCGGCGGTGACCGGCGCGTTCCTCGCCCTTCGGCGGGCAGACTTCGAGGCGGTCGGCGGCTTCGACGCCGTGGCGCTGCCGATCGCCTGGAGCGACGTCGACCTCTGCTTCGCGCTGCGCGCCCGCGGGCTCGCCGTGGTCGAGACGCCGTCGATCCGCCTCGTGCACCACGAATCGAAGAGCCGCGGCCACGAGCACGAGAGCCCCGAGCGGATGGCGCGCAACGCCGCGGAACGCGCGGTGATGGCGGCGCGCTGGCCGGAGGCGCTCGCCCGCGATCCGTTCGCGAACCCCTGGTGGGTCATGGACCTCATGCCGTTCAGGCTGGTCCGCCCGCCCTCGGCCGCCGTGCTCGCCGCCCATCTCGCCCGCTCCGCGAGCGCCGCGCCGTGGCGGATTTCCGCGCCGGCGACGTCCCGGTCGGCGCCGGCGCGGGCATGATGTTTTTTTTACCCTGGATGGACATGTCGCGGCCTTTCCGCTTTTGTAGCATCGCATCGCAGCATGGGGCGGCGGCCGGGCGACCGGTCGTGACCCCCGGTTTTGACAACGAGATCGGATAATCGGCCCGTGTATTCATTGCGCAGGATCTTCGGTGAAATCGTCCGGCCCCCTTCCGTCCGCGACCTCGTGCGGACCGGCGACCGCTTCAACGCGCGCAAGCAGTGGGCCCCGGCGCTCGATGCCTACCGCAAGGCGCTCGCCCAGGATCCGTCGATGGCGCACATCTGGGTCCAGGCCGGTCACTGCGAGAAGGAACTCGGCCGCGTCGATCAGGCGATCGGCTGCTACCAGTCGGCGCTGGCGCTGGAAAACCTCGCCGACACCCACCTGCAGCTCGGCCACGCCCTGAAGATCTCGGGCCGCCCCGAGCAGGCGGTGGTCTCCTACATGACCGCGTTCCGCCTGGACCGCAACGCCGACGCCGATCGCGAGATCGCGGCGCTGCTCGGTCTGCCGGCGGGCGTCGGGTCGGTGGTCGACGACATCTACAAGGAGTTCGACGCGAAGTTCTACGTGTCGCGCTACCAGGACGTCGGCGCGTCGGGCGCCGATCCGTTCAACCACTTCATCGCCTGGGGCTGGAAGGAGCGGCGCAACCCGAACGCCACCTTCGACACCACGTGGTACCTCGAGGCCTACCGCCAGCTGATGGCGCCGGGCGAGAATCCGTTCCTGCACTACGTCGCCAAGGGCCGCCGCCTCGGCCTCAAGACCAACCCGGGCGGCGAGGGCGTCTGGCACGAGATGATCGCGCCGCGCAAGGCCGCCTGGAAGACGGTGGAGCCGGCCAAGATCTCGCCGATCTGCCGTGGCGTGGTGCTGATCCCGGTCTACAAGGGCCGCGACGAGACGCTCGCCTCGATCCACGCGGTGCTGCGCTGCCGCGGCGAGGTGCCCTACGCCCTGCTCGTGATCAACGACTGCAGCCCCGATCCCGACCTCACCGCCGAGCTGCGCGAACTCGCGGCCGAGGGTCTGTTCGAGTATTACGAGAACGAGAAGAACCTCGGCTTCGTCGGCACCTGCAACCGCGGCATCGAGATCGCCGCCGGCTTCGACATCGTGCTGCTGAACTCGGACGCCGAGGTGATGCCGGGCTGGTTCGACCGCATGACGGCGCACGCCGACCGCGAGCCGGACATCGGCTCGATCACGCCCTTGTCGAACAACGCCACCATCTGCAGCTATCCGCGCACCGACGCCGACAACATCATCCCGCTCGAGGTGACGATCGAGGAGATCGACGCCATCGCGGCGAAGGTCAACAAGGGCATCGTCGTCGACGTGCCGACCGGCGTCGGCTTCTGCATGTACGTGCGCCGCACCGCCCTCGACGAAGTCGGCCCGCTCGACATCGAGGCCTTCGCCAAGGGCTACGGCGAGGAGAACGACCTCTGCCGCCGGCTCGCCGGCGCCGGCTGGCGCAACGTGCTGGCCACCGACATCTTCTGCTTCCACGTCGGCTCGATCTCGTTCGGCGCCAGCAAGGCGGCGGAATACGAGGCCGGGCAGAAGGCGCTGATCCGCAAGCACCCGGACTATCCGATGCTGGTGCACCGCTACATCGGCGGCGATCCGAGCGTGTTCGCGCGCAAGCGCCTCGACCTCGGCCGCGTCGCCGAGCGCTTCCGCGGCTGCCTGCTGCTGGTCACCCACGACTGGGGCGGCGGCATCAAGACCTACATCGACGAGCGGCTGAAGCGCGACGACGTCGAGGAGGAGAACTACCTCGTCCTGCGCGTCACCGGCCTGCAGCAGCTGGTGATCGACCTGCCGCCGGGCGTCGACATGTTCCTGCCGAACGCGCGCGGCGTCGACCTGCGCTTCGACAAGCAGCTGTTCCGCGACTTCCTGCGCTTCCTCGAGCCGGCGGGGATCGAGTTCAACAGCGTCGCCGGCCTCGACTGGAATTCGCATTCCTTCGTGCTCGACGCGATCCGCGGCAGCGGCGCGCCCTACACCTACGTCGGCCACGACTTCGGCTCGTTCTGCCACCGCTTCAACCTGGTGCGGATCGACGGCCGTCACTGCGGCGTGCCGGGCATCGACGCCTGCCGGTCCTGCCTGCAGGTGCCGGATCCCTTCGTGCGCGACGCCGTCGACCCGGCCGAGCGCGTCGCCACCTACCGGACCTTCCTCGGCGGGGCCGCCCGCGCCGTGGTGCCGTCCGAGGCGAGCGCGGCGATCCAGAAGAAGCGCTTCCCGGAGATCGACTTCGTCGTCGAGCCGCACGAGGAGCCGCTGCTCGACGCCGACGCCCAGGTCAAGCGCGTGCGCAAGCGTTCGTCGCTGGTGGTGGCGGTGGTCGGCGCGATCGGCCCGCACAAGGGCGCCGACGTGCTGATGGCGCTCGCCCGCGACGCCCGCACCCGCAAGCGCGACGTCGGTTACTGCGTCGTCGGCTACACCAGCTCCGACAAGGAACTGTCCGACCTCGGCGTGACCATCAGCGGCCACTACGAGGGCGACGCCGGCGCGGTCAAGCTCCTGAAGCTGGTGCAGCCGGACCTGTTGCTGATCCCCAGCATCTGGCCGGAGACCTTCTGCTACGCGCTGTCGCTCGCCTTCAAGACAGGCATTCCGCCGGTGGTGTTCGACATGGGCGCCCCCGCCGAGCGCGTGCGCCGGCGCGGTTTCGGCCTCGTCGCGGACGCCAAGCTCGTCGATCGACCGGTCGACCTCACCGAGTTCCTGCTCGACGTCGACCTCGACGCCGCCTGGGACGCGGTGACGACGCTGGAGGCCGAGGCCGAGGCGGCCGCGCTGGCGGCCGAGGCCGAAGAGGCCGAGGCGGACGCCGCCGAGGCGGAGACGGCCGGCGGCAAGACGGCGGCCGCGGCCAAGGCGGCCAAGAAGACCCCGCCCGCCGCGGCGGCCGAATGATGCGCGTCCTGCGAGGTCCCGACGGGTCGGGACCTTGCGGCCTTTCGGCCGGCGCCCGGTCGGGCGCTTCTCGCCCGCGACGCTCCGACCATGGGTCGGAGCGTCGCGAGCTCGGTATGATATCCGTCCCACGAGGTCCCGACGGGTCGGGACCTCGTGCGCTCGCCACGGTGCGCGCGCCGGGGTCCCGGCCCCGGGGGTCTCACTCCAGGAGCTTGCCGGCCATCAGCGCGATGGCACGCTGGTAGTTGTCGGACTTGTTCCAGGCGGCGAGCACCGGGAAGTTGCCGCCGCCGGGCGCGTAGTCTGCGCCGGCCGACCAGCCGTGCGACTTCAGCAGGTTGGCGGTCGAGGCCAGCACGTCCGGCACCGAGCGGATCAGGTCGCGGCGGCCGTTGCCGTCGTAGTCGACGCTGTATTTCAGGTAATTCGAGGCGAGGAACTGGGTCTGGCCGATCTCGCCGGCCCAGGCGCCGACGAGGTCGGCCGGCGACTTGTCGCCGCGCTGGATGATCGTCAGCGCCGACAGGAGTTCGTTGCGGAAGAAGTCGGAGCGGCGGCAGTCGTAGGCGAGCGTCGCCAGCGAGCGGATCACGGGCATCTTGCCGCGGACGGCGCCGTAGTCGGTCTCCATGCCCCAGATCGCCACCAGCACCTCGGGCTGGACGCCGTAGCGGCGCTCGATGCCGGCGAGCAGGTCGGCGTGGGTGCGCAGCATCTTCTTGCCGGCGACGAGGCGACCCTTGGTGACGCGCTTGGCGGCGAAGGTGGCGAAGTCGACCTTGAAGGTGCCCTTCTGGCCGCGGTCCAGGCGGATCACCTCCTTGGAGTAGGAGAGGCCGCCGAGGGCCGACGCGGCGACGCCGGGCGCGATGCCGGCGGCGACCGCCTCGCCCTGGAAGGCGTCGAGCCAGGCCGGGAAGCCGGCGGCGTCGTTGCCGCAGGAGGCGGCGGTAGCCGGCGCGGCGGCGAGGGCGAGGAGGGCGGCGGCGAGAAAGGTCCTGTGGAACATCTGAAATCCCCGGCGGAACGATCCGCCGAGGTTCGCCACACAGGGTGAAGGATTCGTCAAGAACGCGGCCCGCGGCCGTGAAGTCGCGCGGCCGGCGACGCGCGTCGGCGGGCCTTGGTCAGCCGTCGCGGCCGAGCACGACGACGCGGTCGGCCTCCTCGAAGGCGACGGCGGTGGACTTGGCCGGGTTGATCACGACGCCGCCCATGTTGCGCGCGTCGGTCTCGCCGGAGCGGCGGCGGCGCCAGCCGAGCGCGACCTCGCCGCGGGCGCGGGCGGCGGCGGTGACGGTGTGAAAGTCGACCGGGCGGTCGAGCGCGACGTAGTCCGACATCGGCCGGAGGTAGATCTCCGAGCCCGCCTCGTCGAGCAGGCCGGCGAAGATCGCCGACATCGCCTCGTTCTCCGCCGCCTGGGCCAGCATCAAGCTGACCAGCTTGTTGCTGACGACGAAGTCGTCGGCCCGGCTGACCTCGGCGAGGACGCGGTTGCGGACGTCGACCATTTCGCTGACCACCGAGACGTGGCGGCCGGCGGCCTCGGCGATCTTGCGCAGGTGCAGCAGCGTCACCAGCGTGCGGGTGTCGGCGGCCTGGGCGGCGAGCGTCTCGATGTAGCCGAGCACCAGGACGTGGTCGTAGGACGGCACGTCGAAGCCGTCGAGCACGGTGCGGCTGGTGGTGTCGGCGACGCAGTATTCGAGGCGGAGGTTGGAGCCGACCAGCTCGACCGCGCCGACGCGCTCCTCGAGGTCCGGCACGTCGGCGACGACGGTCAGCACCGAGCCGGGGGCGACGTAGCGCGACAGCTCGCGGGCGATGATCGGGGCGCGGCGGTTCCAGCCGAGCAGCAGGGCGCGCTCGGGCAGGCGCGGCCGTTCGACCGCCGGGCGAATGGCGGCCTCGTCGGGCGCGCGCGCCGGCGGCTTGATGCGGATCGCGTCGTCGTCCTCGGCGATCACGATCACCTTGTCGCCGCGCCCGATCACGGTCTCCATCGGCGGGTTGAGCTCGATGGCGCCGCCGACCGACAGGCCGATCGGGACGCAGTCGTCGAAGGCGGACAGCGCGTCGCCGAAGCGGCGGCCGACGAGGTCGGGCTGTTCGACCACGTAGATCTCGCAGCCGTCGAAGTCGAGCAGCTCGGAATAGACCGCGGAGAGGCCGGTCTGCCGGCTGGAATGGACGACGATGCGCGAGATCAGGTCGTCGGCCAGCACCAGCTGCAGCTCGTCGCCGCCGACGACGCGGGCGAGGTCGGCCTTGGCGAGGTCGCGGATCTCGGCGGCGATGCGGTAGGGCTCCGGCCGCCGCGCCGGGTCGTTGGTGAGGGCGAGCACGGTCTTGATCACCCGGCTGTCGGGATCCTCGCCCTCGGGCGACAGCACCACGACCGCCCGCGAGGTCTGCGGGTTGACGATGGCGAGGTCGTAGAGGTCGGTGGGATCGCCCGAGCGGCAGATGACGCGGGTGTTGCGCAGGTCCGGGATCTTGTCGGCGATCTCGTCCTCCATCTCGACCTTGTCGCGGTCGGCCATCACGACGATGCGCGGCCGCTTGCGGCTCTCGTTGGCGATCACGAGCTCGGAGATGACGTCGAAGATCGACGGCGACCAGTTGAGGATGACGGTGTGGTCGCGCTCCAGCACCTTCGAGCGGCCCTTGCGCAACTCGTCGAGCTTGCCCTCGAGGCCGGAGGACAGGACGCCGATCAGCGCCGAGACGATGAAGATGCCGGCGAGCGTGACCAGCAGCATCACCCAGCGGAAGCCCCAGCCGGCGTCGCCGCCCATGGTGCCGCTGTCGAGGGTGCGCATCAGCGCCTCCCAGGAGCCCTCGCCGAAGCTCAGCGCCTCGCCGCCCTCGGGCGCGATCGCCGTGACGGCCAGGAACGCGCCGGCGACCAGCACCACCGCCAGCGACAGCACGCCGAGCCAGCCGATCAGCGCGATCGGGCCGGCCGCCATGGTCTTGTCGAACGCGTAGCGCAGCCGCGCCCCGAGCGGAGCCCTGTCCGTCATCTCGCCATCCCCCCGAACCGGAGCCATCGCGGCCCGGACCCTCGCAAAATCCTTAAGGATTTGTTTCGATCACCAGCTTTAGGGCCGCCCCGGCGGGCGGGGAAGGGGGCGAATCGCCGATTGGTGAACGCTCGTCGCGTCCCGCGTGGCGGCCGCCTCCGACCCGGCCTCAGAGCAGCGGGTCGGCGAAGGGCGCGGCGGCGCCGGCGCAGCCGACGGAATGGCCGGCGGGGGCGAAGCGGCGGATCGCCGGCACGGGGGCGAAGCGGCGGAGGGCCGCGACGGTCTCGGCGCGGCTGGCGCCGACGAGGCCGGTGCGGACCAGAGCCTCGGCGAGGCGGCGGGAGAAGGTGCGGCGGGGCAGGGTCTCGACGATCATGGTCATGGGGGCTGGTCCTTCGCTCGGCCGCGCGGCGCGGCGTTTCGTGGGACCATCGATGCCCGGGACGCGGCCCGGCCGCGGTGCGAAAACGCACAGGCCGGACGAAGGCGGCCAGGACAACCGCTCGAAACCGCCTTTCATCCCTCCCCTCCAGGGGAGGGTCCGAGCGCAGCGAGGGGGAGGGGTCGCCCCTTTTTCCGTTCCGCGGGCGCGTTTTGGATGGAACGAGGCTCCCCTCGATCAAATCGCGCTTGGTCCGACCCGCAAAGGCGACCCCTTCCGGCCCTTCGGGCCACCTTCCCCTGAGGGGAAGGATGAATTGCAGCTTCGAACGATCGCCGGACCGAACCGGCGGATCCGCTTGACAAGGCGTGCCGGCGCGGCGTTGATGCCGGCCGGACGAAACGAGGCGACCATGGTCACCAACCGCATTCCCGACGAGGGCACCTACAGCAAGACCGACGCGGTGATGTCCGCGGTCGGCGCCACGCTGCTGATCGTCACCGAGATGCTGGGTGCGGTGTTCGCCTTCGCCTGGGCGATCGCCGGCCTGCTCGGCCTCGGCGAGACCGCGACCTACGTGCTGATGGCCGTGGTCGCCGTGCCCGGCCTCGTCGCCTCCGCTTCCCTCACCCGCCGGGTGCTGCGCGTCGAGGCGACGCTGCGCGGGGCGGCGCCGTCGGCCTGATCGGCCGCCGCCGGCCGGATCATCTCCGGCGCCGGACCATGCGATCACACGACGTCAGCCTCGCCACTCGATCACGCGATAGGGCGCCGTGCCGGTGGAATCGGCCGTGATCACCACCTCGACGTCGCGCGCGACGCCGCGGCCGGACGCCACCTTCAGGCCGATGCGGTAGGCGACCGGCGGATCGGTGGTCGCCAGGGCCTGCGCCGCTTCGCCGACGAGCTTCTTCAACGCCTCCGAGGTCTCGTCGGAGCGCTTCTGCCGGAGCTTCACGAGGCGGCCGACCGCGCTCGACGACAGGCCCGGCAGCGCCCGCAGCACCGCCTCGGGGGCGTCGTAGAGGTCTATCGTGCCGGCGGGGTTGGCGACGGTGAAATAGGGCCGGAGCGCGCGGACGTCGTCGGCGCCGACGCCGAGCACCCAGCGCAGCTCGTCGACCGAGCGGAAGCCGTCGTTGCGCGGCCGCCAGCCGACGCCGGCGGCGTCGTAGTCCGCGGCCTCGGCGCCGCCGCCCTCGCCGACGTCGCCGTCGGCGTCGCGCCAGTCGGCGACGCGGGCGGCGAACTGCTCCGGCCGCAAGGTCTTGCGGCCGGCGGCAAGCCAGGCCGCGGCGATCAGCTTGGGATCCGAACCGTTGAGGTCGATGCGGGCGCTCTCGGCCAGCACCGACAGCGTCACCGTGCCCGCGTCGAGCCGGATCTGCTGGCCGGCGAGGCCGGCGGCGGGGGTCTTCAGCACGAACAGCTGGTAGCCGGCGAGTTCGAGGCCGGCGCGGACGAGGGCGTCCGCCTCGAGGTCGTCGACGGCGAGGCGGGCGTCGTCGACGCCGGAGCGCACCAGCAGGGTGATCGCGCCGACGAGCCCGGCGAACAGCACCAGGACGCCGAGGACGGAGGCCAGCACGAAGCCGGCTCGGGGCGCGCGTCCGGTCATCGCACCCTCGCCGCCGCCGGGCCGTTGCGGTTGCGGTTCGGGCGAGCGCCCGGCTCGCCCTGGGGCGCGGCGCCCTCGCCCTGGCGCTGCTGGTCGGCGAGGCTGCAGAAGCCTTTGCCCTCGACGGCGCAGCCGGGTTCGGCGTCGACCAGGATCGGCACGCGGACGCTGTCGACGAGAGTGCCGGCGCGGTCGGTCAGGGCGATCCGGATCGCCGCCGGCAGCTTGCCGGGCTTGGTCCAGTCGTCGGTCAGCACCTCGCCGCTGCCGTCGGCCTGCGCCGCGAAATAGGCGAAGGCGACCCTGAGATCGCCCTGGTAGAGCCGCACCGGCGCCGGGAAGACGAGGGTGCGGGCGTCGTCGAGGTCGGGCCGCACGGGTGCTTCGGTGCGCAGCAGCACCGCGCGGTCTTCGACGACGCCGGCCCGGTAGGCGACGGCCGCGGTGGCGAGGAGGCCGGTGGCGTCGGGCCGGTCGAGGGTGAAGAGCAGGCGGTCGGACCCGCCGGCGAACAGGAAGTCGCCGTGGCGCTCGCCGGCGAAGCGGCCCCGGCTCATGCCCCGGATCTCGCGCTCAAGGCCGGCGACGGCACGGCCGATGGTCTCGCGGCGCTCGAGGTCGGCGGCGGTGCGGTCGCCGAGCCGGATCACCACGGTGATCAGGCCGGCCAGCCCGGCGACGACGAAGGCGCCGATCGCCAGCGTCGCCAGCGCCTCGACGAGCACGAAGCCGGCGCGGGGGGCGCCGCGGGCGGGGCGCCGGCCGGTCACGACGCCGGCGCCTTGACGAGGCGGACGGTCTCGACCGCCAGCCGGCGGCCGCGCGGCATCGACACCTCGACGGTGAGGCGGACCGGCACGAAGGCGGGCGGGGCACCGTCGCCGGGCTTCGGCAGGGCGAGGCCGACCGCCTCGCTGGTCATGACCCAGGGATAGTCGCCGGCGCGGCCGGTTTTGCGGCCGGGCCTCGCGAGGGCGGCGGGGATCGGCCCCTCGAGCAGGCTGCGCACCACCTTCTCGGCGGCGAGGGTCTCGTTCACCGACGCGGTGCCGTAACGGGCCGAGACGAGGCCGCGGGTCAGCACGACGGCGACGAGCGAGAGCACGACGAAGGCCGCGAGCACCTCGATCAGCGTGAAGCCGTCGCGGCGCCCGCGCGGCGCGGTCCCGGTCACAGCTTCACCTCGACCATGGTGACGGCGGAGGTGATCGGATCGACGCGGACGCCGTAGCCGGACTTGCCGCGGCCGATCACCATGAGGCCGCCGCTGGAGCGGCCGTCCGGGGAGAAGACGACGCCGGCCGGGCGGCCGTCGAAGCGGAACACCACGTCGTCCGGCAGCGCGATGACCGCGCCGGTGGTGCCGGAGCGGACGAGGCGGGCGCCGACGTCGACGGCGGTGACCACCGGCCGGTCGGTCCGGTCGGCGGCGTTGCGGTCGGCGCGCATGGTCGCCGCGACCTGATAGGCGCGCACGCGCAGGTCCGTCGCGGTGCGCACCGGCATCACCTTGGGCAGGGCGAGCGCCGCGACGAGGCCGAGGATCGCGAGGGTGAGCGACAGCTCGATCAGGGTGAAGCCGGCGCGGCGGCCGCGCCGGTGCCCCGGGCGGGCGCGGTCACTCGTTGGAGACGTCGGCCCCGTCATCGGTTCCGCCCTTCTTGCCGTCGGCGCCGTAGGACACGATCACGTAGGGCGCCTTGGTGCCGGGCACGCGGTATTCGTAGGCGTTGCCCCAGGGATCGAGCGGCACCGCGTCCTGCTGCAGGTAGGGACCGCCCCACTTGTCGGCCGACGGCGGCCGCTTGATCAGGGCGCCGAGGCCCTCCGAGGAGGTGGGATAGCGGCCGTTGTCGAGGAAGAACAGGTCGAGCGCACCGGCGAAGGACTCGATCTGCAGCTTGGCGGCGCGCGAGCGCGACGACGACAGGTAGCTCAGGACCCGCGGGCCGACGAGGCCCATGACGAGGCTGAGGATGACGAGCACGACCAGGAGCTCGACCAGGGTGAAGCCGCCCTTGCGGTCGCGTCGGGCGCGGTACGTCTCGAGGGAACGGCGGAGCGCGGGTCGATCCATGATTGCCTATACCAGGAGGTCGTTGATGCTGATGAGCGCCGTCATCACGGAGATGATCAGCCAGGCGACGAGCAGGCTGACGCCGATCATCATAGCAGGCCCGATGATGGCAGTAACACGGCCGAGGGCCGTGTCCAACTTGGCTTCGTAGAAGCCGCCGATGCGGTCGGCGCTGTCGGCGAGGTTGCCGGATTCCTCGCCGACCCGGATCATCTGCACGACGTGGCCGGGCAGGAGGTTCCGTTTCGCCAGCGATTCCGACAGCCGCTTGCCCTGGCGGACGTCGGCGATCACCTTGTCGATCTCGGCGCCCGCCGCCGGCAGGCGCACGACGCCGCGGATCAGGCGGAGCGAGGTGGAGATGTCGACGCCGTTGCGCACGAGGATGGCCAGGGTCCGGCAGAAGGTCAGCGTGATGTCGTAGGTGATTACGGTCCGCGTCACCGGCATCCGCGCGAGCAGCGTGATCCAGAGCGAGCCGCCGCGGCCGAGCCGGCCGATCACCACGAACAGGATCAGCAGCCCGATCGCGCCGGCGCCGATCATGTCGAGGTTCTCTCGGAAGATCCGCGACAGCTCGAACACCCTGAGCGCCGACGGGTCGAGCTTGTCGCGGAAGCCGGCGATCGCCTTCTCGAACTGCGGGATGATGTAGGCGAGCACGAAGACCAGTACGCCGCTCGCCGCCACCACCAGGAACAGGGGATAGGAGATCGACGAGAAGAAGCGCTTGCGCAGGAGTTCGACGCGCTGGCGCTCGCGGGCGATGCCGGTCAGCGCCTCCTCGAGGCGGCCGGTGGTCTCGGCGACCTCGACGGTCTTGACGTAGATCGGCGGGAACAGCTTCGGGTGCTGCGCCAGCACCTGGCTGAGGCTCTTGCCGCCGGTGAGCTCGGCGTGGAGCGTACGGATCAGCTTGGCGAGCCAGCGCCGGGATTCCATCTGCGACAGGATCACCAGCGCCTCGTCCAGCGTCACGCCGCCCTTGAGCAGCATCGCGAGGTCGAGGGTGAAGCCGGTGATGTCCTCGGACTTCGGCTCCGGCGTCACGAGCTCGCGCCAGCCGCCGGTGCTCGCCGGCCGGGTCTCGTCGGCGGAGATCGGCGTGAAGCCGGCGCGCTCGAGATTCTCCAGCACCTCGGCGCGGCTGCCGGCCTCCATGACGCCGGCGAGCATGCGGCCCGAGGCGTTGATGGCCTTGTAGGCGAAATGGGTCACGGCGCGAGCCCTCCCGGCAGCACGTCGGGGGCGAGGCGGGCGAGCGCGAACACCAGGGCGAGGGCGGGCGCCAGCAGGGTGCCGAAGGCGAGCTTCTCGGCGCGCAGGCTCTGCGAACGGCCGTGGCGGACGAGGAGGACGGCGACGCCGGCCGCGCTGGCGGCAGCGAGGGCGGCGGCGAAGCCGGGCGCGCCGACCAGGACGCCGCCGGCGGCGCCGAGCTTGACGTCGCCGAAGCCGAGGCCGTCGAAGCCGCGGCGGCGGTAGAAGATCTCGCGCACCAGCCAGAGCGCGCCGCCGGTGAGGGCGACCTCGACCGCGGCGCGCAGCGCCTCGTCGGCGAGCGGCAGGCCGAAGGCGCGGGCGTCGGCGAGGCGGACGGCGGCGCCGACCAGGGCGAGGCCGACGACGGCGCCGTCGGGGATGGTGAAGCTCGCGGCGTCCTCGACCGCGACCCAGGCGGTGAGCGCGACCACCGCCGCGACCGCGACCGCCTCGCGGCCGCCGCCGGCGGCAAGGACGACCGCGACGGCGGCGAGCGCCGCCAGCGTCGCGCCGACGAGGTCGCGGAGGCCGGCGCCGTCCGCCATCTCAGGGGCTCTGCCGTTCGCGCTGGCCGATCGACCACAGCCGCGAGCGCAGGTCCTCGGCGACGGTCTGGGCGTCCTCGCCGTCGTGGATGACGACCGGCTTGATCAGGACGACGAGTTCGGTGCGCTCGCCCTTCTTGGAGGTGTCGCCGGCGGCGTCGCGCAGGATCGGGATCCGGTTGACGAGCGGCAGGCCGGTGCGGCCGTTGTCCTTGGACGAGGTGATCAGGCCGGCGAGCACCACGGTCTGGCCGGAGACCACCGAGATGCGCGAGGACACCTTGCGCTGCGAGAAGGTCGGACCGAGCTTGTTGGACTGGTCGGCGACGTTCGATATCTCCTGGTCGATGCTCATCGTGACGGCGCCGTTGTCGCCGATCCGCGGCGTCACCTTCAGGATGATGCCGGTGTTGCGGTACTCGATCTCGTTGACCGTGACCGCGTTCGAGGTGTCGTTGCTGGTGCGCTGGGACACCTGGATCGGTACCGAGTTGCCGACCTGGAGGTTGGCGGTCTGATTCTCCATCACCACCAGCGAGGGCGACGACAGGATTTCGACGTCGGTGACCTTGTCGAGCGCCGAGATGATCATGTCGGGATCGGAGGCGGCGCCGAGCAGGAAGTTGAAGCCCGGCAGCGTGCGGGTCAGCGTCGAGGCCTCGGAGTTCTGGAAGTTGACGCCGGCGTCGCCCGACTGGAAGTAATACTTCACGCCGTATTGCAGCGTGGTGTTGAGCTTGACCTCGGCGATGGTCGCCTGGATCGCGACCTGGAGCGGCGGCACGTCGAGTTCGCGCAGGGTCGCCTGGATCTTCCGGAAGGTGTCGCCGTCGGCGAACACGACCACCGAGTTGTTGGTGGGGTCGGCGCTGATGCGCACGGCCGTGTTCGCGCCCTCGTTGCCCTGACGGGTGAGGTCGATCACGTCGGGCGAGGCCGAATCGGAGGCAGAGGTGCCCGACTGGTCGCCGCCCCCGCTGTCCTCGCCGGCGCCGGTGACGTTGTCGATCGGGGTCTCGCCGGTCTGGCTCGGATCGGTCGACTGCGTCGGGTCGGTGCCCCCGGCGGTGGAGCTACCGGAGATCGGCGAGCCGGTCGTCGAGCCCGAGCCCGAGGTGCCACTGCCGCCGCCGGACGTGCCCTGCTGGCCTCCGGTCGACAGCGAGGTGTCGGCCGAGATGCCGAACAGGGTGCCGACGATCTTGGCCAGTTCCTTGGAATCGCGGTACTTCGCCCGGTAGATGAAGACGTTGCCCTCGCCGTCGGCGTTCTCCTGGTCGAGCCGGCGGACCCAGGTCTCGGCGCGGCGGATCAGGGTCTGGTTCGACGACACCGCCAGCACGGCGCGCAGGCGCTTGATCGGCTTGAACTGGATCGCGCCGTTGGCGTTGCCGTTGGCGCCGCTGTCGAAGACGCGCTCGAGCTCGGAGACGATCGCGTCAGGCTGGGCCCGCTTCAGCTCGAGGATGGCGACCGACTGGTTCGCCATCCAGTCCTCGTCGAAGGACAGCACGGTCTGCACCACCTCCTCGCGCTTCGGCCCGGGGCCGGAGATGACGAGGGCGTTCTTGGTCCGGTCGATCCGCAGGCTCTCGGCGTCGGTGACGAAGCCGCCGAGCAGTCGCGAGATCGCCTGCACCGAGACGAAGCGCAGCGGCACGATCGAGACGCCGTAGCCGGGGCTGGAGCGGCGGCCGACGTCGACGGCGCCGGCCGCCGGCAGCAGCGGGCCGACCCGGTAGACGCCGCCGGACTTCGTCAGCGAGAAGCCCTGGCTGGAGAGTACGGTCTCGAGCGTCGACAGCAGCTCGTTTCGGCTCACGGGGCGCGCCGAGGAGATCGAGGTGGTGCCGGCGACGTCGGGCGAGATGGTGTAGTTGAGGCCGAGCGCCTCGCCGAGCACGGCGTGAACCACGTCGCGGATCTCGGCGTTGTCGAAGTTGAGGCGGTAGGCGTCGGGCTGCGAGGCGCCGGTGGCCTCGCCCGCCGCGGGGTCCGTCGCCGCGCCGGTGCGGGCGCCGGCCGCGGCGGTGCCGTCGGCGGCATAGGCGCCGGGTCCGAAGATCTGCGAACGGCCGGAGCCGCCGCCCCCGACGGGGATCAGGCCCTGCGGCTCCCTGGCGGAGGGCTTGGGCTTGCGGGCACGCAGGTCGCCGAACACGCCGCCCTCGAACACCGAGCCGCGGCTGTCCGGCTCGCTGTCGAGGCTGGCGCACGAGACGACCCCTGCGAGGCCGACGATCACGAGCAGGAGCCGCAATGCCCACATAACGAACGGTGCCCCTCAGGCGATCCGACGACTGCGCCCGGATCCACGGCGCGCGAACGATACACCGGACGGATGGGTCCTTCCGGCCATATTGCTCCGCTCCCGTCCGATATGTCCCGGAGCTTCACCGTTTTTCAACATGTGTGTCGTCGCGGACGCATCGCATCGACCCCCGACGGGGTGGCGGCGGGGTCGATTTGCGTCGACCCCGGGTGCCGTCTATCTCTACGGGACGGTGGGCGCCGGGGCGCGTTCCGCCGCGGGTTCGGGGCGGTCTCGAGGAGGCGGGCGGGGCATGGCGGCGATCGAGAGTCCGGTTCGGGACGGCGGCTTCATCACCTTCCTGCGCGACCGCGGCATCCTCAACGACGCCTCCGGTCCGCGCGCGGACCGCGCCGACCTCGAATCACTCTGGCGCTCCGGCGTCGCCACCGGCGCCGAACTCGCCGACGCGGCGGCCGAGTTCCACGGTCTGAGGCGGGCGAGTTTCGCGGAGCTGTCGCAGCGTCCGCCGGCCTTCCAGGACCTGTCGCGGCGCTATCTGCGCGAGGCCGCGATCTTCCCGTTCTCGCAGGACGGCCGCGCCGTGCTCGCCGTCGCCGACCCGGCCCGGCGCGAGCCGGTCGAGGCGGTGCGGCTCGCCCTCGGCGGCGAGGCGGAGCTGGTCGTCGTCACCTTCGACGAGGTCGACCTCCTGTTCGAGCGCGCCGGCGCCGAGGAGCCGGCCGTCGAGCCCGATCTCGCCGACGCCGGCGAGGGCGAGGCGGCGGTCGCCCTGTCGGACAGCGTCGAGGCGCTGCAGGACCTCGCCCGCGGCGCCCCGATCGTGCGGACGATCGACCAGATGCTGGAGCGCGCGCTCGAGGCGGGCGCCACCGACATCCACGTCGAGACCGGGCGCGACAACCTCCGGGTCCGCTTCCGCGTCGACGGCTATCTCCGGCCCGACCAGAGCTTCCCGAAGCATCTGGCGCCGGCGATCATCTCGCGCATCAAGATCCTCGCCTCGCTCGACATCGCCGAGCGCCGTCTGCCGCAGGACGGCCGCGCCAACATCCGGATCGGCAACCAGGAGGCCGACCTGCGCGTCGCGATCGCGCCGACGCTCTACGGCGAGACGGCGGTGCTGCGCATCCTGCTCAAGGACACCCGCCTGCTCGAACTCGGCCGCATCGGCATGACCGAGGCGGACCAGCGCATCTTCGAGAGTCTGATCGAGGAGCCGCACGGCATCGTCATCGTCACCGGCCCGACCGGCTCGGGCAAGACGACGACGCTCGCCACGGCGATGTCGATGCTGAACGACCCGACCCGCAAGATCATCACGGTCGAGGACCCGATCGAGTACCAGCTGCCGGGCATCCACCAGACCCAGATCCGCGCCCAGATCGGCCTGACCTTCGCGGCGGCGCTGCGCTCGTTCCTGCGCCACGACCCGGACGTGATCATGGTCGGCGAGATGCGCGACGGCGAGACCGCCAGCATCGGCATCCAGGCGGCGCTGACCGGGCATCTGGTGCTGACGACGCTGCACACCAACACCGCCGCCGACGCGGTGATCCGCCTCGCCGACATGGGCGTCGAGCCCTACCTGATCGCCTCGACGCTGCGCGGCGTGCTCGGCCAGCGCTTGGTGCGGCGGCTGTGCGAGCGCTGCAAGCGGCCCGACGCGCGCGAGGCCGACATCGCCGAGGGACTCGCCGAGACGCGCGGGTTCCGGATGGATCCGTCCTGGGTGTTCCACGGACCGGTCGGCTGCGAGGCCTGCGGCCACACCGGCTACCGCGGCCGCGTCGGCATCTTCGAGGCGATGCGCGTCGACGGCGAGCTGCGCCACCACATCCGCCACGAGCCGGATCCGCAGAAGATCCTGGAGATCGCGCGTGCGGGCGGCATGACCTCGATGCTGGAGGACGGCCTTATGAAGTCCGGCCTCGGCGTCACCTCGATGGAAGAGGTGCTCCGGACGACCGGCTGAGTTCGTGGCCGACCGCCGGCGGCGGGCCGGCGGTCCGGACGGGGCTCAGTGCACGCTCACCGTGGTGAGGTCGGCTTCCTGGGCGTTGGCGAGCGCGGCCTCGCGGCTGTCGGTCAGCATGATCGGCGTGCCGTCGGCGGCGAGCAGTGCCCACAGCTTCAGGCCGGGGGCGAGATGCGGCGCGCCGGGGAACAGCGAACCGACGTCGTCGGAATCGATCTTGCGGATGTAGGCGACCTTGCCGTCGCCTAGCTGCAAGAAGGCCGCGTCGGGCATGATCGCCCGCTCGGCGTGGTGGTGATGCTCCTGGTCGTTCATGACGCACCTCCTCGGGGTCCCGCCGTGACGTGGCCGGGAACCGCTGGACTGTCCGGTCGGTGGTCCGTCGCGCGCCGGTCTTTCGGCCGGCGTGGGCGGGTGCCGGGCCCGCGGCGAGCATGTCGCCGTGCGCCCGACGGGAACGCATTCCGATCTTACGGTCGGAACGCTTACGTGGATGTTGACGTTCGGGTGTCCGCCCCGCCCACGAGAGGGAACGGGCCGTGCGGTGCGACGGTTCCGCCGCGGGGATCGGACCTTCGGACCGCCGTCAGTCGCGGGCGGAGATCTCGATCTTGCGGACGATCCGCTCGGGCTGCGGGCGGGTGAGGTCGATCGAGAGCAGGCCGTCCTTGAGGTCCGCGCCCTTGATCTCGATGCCCTCGGCCAGCACGAAGGTGCGCTGGAACTGCCGCGCGGCGATGCCGCGGTGGAGGAAGTGCCGCGCCTTGTCCTCGACCTGACGGCCGCGGATGATCAGCTGGTTCTCCTCCACCGAGACGTCGAGCTGGTCGCGGGTGAAGCCGGCCACCGCGAGGGTGATGCGGATCACGTCGCCGGCGCCGTCGCCGGGGATGCGCTCGATGTTGTAGGGCGGATAACCGTCGTTGGTGGCCTTGGCCACCCGGTCGAGCGCCCGCTCGATGTCGTCGAAGCCCAGCAGGAACGGGCTCTGGAAAGTTGTCAAACGCGTCATCGATCAAAGTCCTCGCTCGGGAAGCGACCTTGACGTTGCGCCGGACCCTGGCGGCGTCCGGCCGGCCCCGAGGGGCACGACGCGAATATGGCGAGCCCCTCCCGGGACTTCAAGGCGAGGCCGCGGGAGCGGCCCCGGGGAGGGGAAAGGGGATCACGCGTCGGCGAGCGCGAGGGCGGTCGCGGCGTCGATCGGGCGGTCGACGAAGAGCAGCCGGTTGCCGGAGGGGTCGACCGCGGCGGTCGCGGGACCGGCGTCCGCGCCGAGGCCGGCGGCGGCGAGGCGGGCGGCATGGGCCGCGCGCGCGGCCGGCGCCATGGTGACGGTGGCGTGGCGAAGGCCGGTCGCGCCGGCCACGCGGGTGCCGCCGGCGCTCTCCCAGGCGTTGAGGCCGAAGTGGTGGTGGTAGCCGCCGGCCGCGACGAACAGCGCGGACGGATAGCCCTCCTCGGTCGCCTCGAAGCCGAGGGTGTCGACGTAGAAGCGGCGCGTCGCCGCGACGTCGGCGACCTTGAGGTGGACGTGGCCGACCACGGTGCCGGCCGGCAGGCCGTCGAAGCGCCGGCCGACGGCGTCGCCGTCGGCGAGCACGCCGGCGATGTCGAAGGGCGAATTGTCCATGTGGATCCGGCCGTCGCGCCGGGGCCACTCGGCGCGGGGACGGTCGCGGTAGACCTCGATGCCGTTACCCTCGGGGTCGGCGAGATAGGTCGCCTCGGAGACGAGGTGGTCGGAGGCGCCCTGCAGGCGCGCGCCGACGGCGGCGGTGTGGCGCAGCCAGCGGCCGAGGTCGGCGCGCGCGGGCAGCAGGATCGCGACGTGGTAGAGGCCGGGCGCGCGGCGTCCGGCGAGCGGGGCGTCGGGCGCGCCGACCAGGGTGACGAGCGGCGTGCCGTCGGCGGCGCCGAGCACGACGGCGCGCCCATCCTCGGCGAGCGGGACCATGCCGAGCACGTCGCGGTACCAGGCCGCGACGCGGGCGCGGTCGCGCACGGTCAGGGCGACGGGGCCGACGGCGGTGGCGGCGTCGATGGCGGCGGCGGTGTGCGGCGCGGTGTCCATGGGGTCTCGTCCCTTCGCGGGGCCGGATGCGCCTCCGTCGGAGGCGCCGGAACCGGCAGCGTCCCTTCCCGGATAGCCCGCGCCCGCGCGGGGCGGGAGATCTCGCCCGGTGGAAACGCCGTTCGACGGGCGTGAACAGTCCGGCGAAACGCTGGCTCGACGTTCAGCGTCAGAGCCTGAACAGCGGTGTGATCCGCTCGACGAGGCGCACCAGCTCGCCCTGGCGGCCGACGTCGAGCTTGGCGAACACCTTCTTCAGAACGGTGCGGACGGTCTCCTCGGAGAGGGACAGTTCCTCGGCCGCACGGGCGGGCACCAGACCGCCGCCGACCAGTTCGGCGACGCGGGCCTCGCCGGCGGTCAGGCCGGCCTGCATCAACGCCGCGGCGACGCCGCCGCCACCCTCCAGCGGATCGTTGACCATCACCAGCGCGTGGCGCCGGCGCGGATCGTCGTCGCCGGCCCGCGGCAGCGGGACGACGCGCAGGTAGACCGGCAGCCGGCTGTCGGGGCGGGGCAGGGCGAGGAAGTCGGGGTGGCCGCTCGCGGTGCGCGCGAGGGCGTCGGCGACCATGGCCTCGAAGGCGGTCTGGACCGCGGCGACGCGGAAGCGCGGCTTCGGCCGCGCGAGCGCCAGATGGCCGGCGACGAGGCGTTCGAAGGCGGCGTTGGCGACCAGCACCGCGCCACGGCCGTCGAGCACGGCGGCGCCGAAGCCGAGCCGGCCGAGCGCCTCGGCGAGTTCGTTTCCGGCCGTCGCCAGCCCCCCGAGCCGGGTCGTCAGCAGCATCGCCCGCGACAGGTGGCGCGACAGCCGCTCGAAGTCGACCCGGCGGGCCCGGTCGATCTCGTCGACGTCGGTCGGGAACTGGATCGAGACGGTGAGGCGGTCGCCCTCGGCGGTCGCCGCGACGAGGCAGAGCAGGTGGCGCATGCCGTGGTCGCGCCGGAACTCCTGGTAGAAGGGATCGGCGCGAAAGGCTTCGGTGGAGAAGATGTCGAGGTCGGAGAAGACGCCCTTGAGCCGGCTGCGGAAGGCCTCGGCGCCGATGCTGTCGTGGCGGCACCAGTGCGCCACGTAGTCGGGCACGGCGCCCTGCAGGGCCGGGCTGACCGCCGCGACGTCGGCCGCGTCGACCGCGTGCAGGATCATGGTGGCGCCGACGCCGCCGAAGGCCTCGGCGAGCGCCTGCAGGGTGTCGTTCCACGTGCCCGGATCCGCCGCCGCGGCATAGACGCGGTCGACGAGATCGAGCATCTCCTGCTCGCGCAGGTGCCCCCGCTCCATCGGTGTCCGGATCCCGTTTCCCCCCGGACCGTCACTATCTCGCGGATGGCGGCGGGCGGCAACCCTGCGCGCGGAACAGGTTGCCTCGTCAGTTCATGCAGTTCCCGCCGTCGACGTTGAGCGTCTGGGCGACGACGTAGTCGGAATCGGCGCTGGCGAGGAACACGGCGGCGCCGGCGAGGTCGTCCGGCCGGCCCATGCGGCCGTAGGGGACGGCGGCGCCGACCTCGCGCTTCTTGGCGCCGATCGGCAGGCCCTCGCGGGCGGCGAACAGGGCGTCGACGTGGTCCCACATCGGCGTGTCGATCACGCCGGGGGCGATGGCGTTGACGTTGATGCCGTGGCGGATCAGGTCGAGACCGGCGGACTGGGTCAGCGAGATCACCGCCGCCTTGGTGGCGCAATAGACCGCGCCGAGCGGCTCGCCGCGCCGGCCGGCCTGGCTCGACATGTTGACGATCTTGCCGCCGCGGCCGCGCGCGATCATCGCCCTCGCCACCGCCTGGAGCGTGAAGAACAGGCCCTTGACGTTGATGTCGAACAGCTTGTCCCAGCCGGGGCGCGTCACCTCGACCACCGGCGCGAGGTCGTAGACGGCGGCGTTGTTGACCAGCACGTCGATGCCGCCGGCGCGGGCGACGACGGTGTCGACCATGGCGTCGATGCTGGCGGGGTCGGTGACGTCGAGACGGACGGCGAACGCGCCGCCGCCGATCGCGGCGGCGGTGGCGGCGGCCTCGTCGGCGAGCACGTCGGCGACCACCACCACGGCGCCCTCGCGTCCGAAGGCCTCCGCCATCGCCCGGCCGATGCCGCGCGCGCCACCGGTGACGATGGCCACCTTGTTCTCGAGTTTCATGAATTCGGATTCCGCGATCGATTGCCGCACGCCGCGACGGCGCGCGGGGCGGACGCTAGGAGCGGCGTCGCGGCGCTGTCAAGCCGGCGGCAGCGCCACCGGCGCCGTCGGTCAGGGCTGACCGATCGGAAAGTTGGAACCGCCGAAGTTGGAGGCACCACCACCGTCGCCGCCGGTGTCGGGGGCGCCCGGAGGCGGCGGGGCGAAGCCGGGCGGCAGGTTGCCCGACCCGTCGGGCGAGACGTCGCCGCCGCCGGGCACGGAGCCGTCGTCGCGGTGCCGTGCGGGGTTGTTGGAGCCGGCCGCGCCGGGATCGTCGAAGTTCAGCGCGGGATCGACCGGGTTGCCCGAGGCGTCGAACTGCGGCAGGGCGTCGGGATCGTTCATGCCGTCGATCGCGCCCGGCGCACCGCCGGCCGGCGATGCGGGGCTCGAGCCGGGCTCGAACAGCACGTAGTCGGAGACCTGGTCCTCGTAGGCGAGGTGCAGCGCGGTCGGATCGATCGCGGCCACCGTCCAGGCCTCGATGGCGTCGCCGACGCGCACCGGGTTGGTCTTGCCGGTTCCGAGGTCCTGGACGAGGGCGATGGTCTCCTCGCCCTTACCGAGCACGCCGGCGAGACGGATGTTCGGCGGATCGGGTGCCACCGCGGGTTCCGGCTCGGGTTCGGGCTGCGGCTGCGGTTCCGGCTCGGGCGCCGGCGGCGCCGGGGCGCGCCGGGAGGCGGTGAACAGCGGGCGGTCGCGGAAGCCGTCGAGGCTTTCGAGCGAGAGCGTCGAGAGATTGTTGAGGAGGAAGCGGTCGGCGCCGGCCGCGGTCGCCGCCGCGGCGGCGTCGGTGGCGGTGCCGACGTCGACCGGCTCGGCGGACGGGACGTCCTGTGCCACGGCCGGGGCGGCGGCGAGGAAGGCCAAGAGGAGGCCGGAGCGGAGGGCGGGGGTCATCTCAGGCCTCCGCCTTGAACCAGGCGCGCACGGTGAGGTCGATGCGCAGCACCGGGTCCTCGGCGCCGGCGCCGTCCTGGCTCGGCAGCTCGCGCACCGCGGCGGTGCCGACCGTCATCAGCGGCAGCCCGGTCTCGAGGCCGTGCAGCAGGCGCAGGAGGCCGCCGTTGGTGGCGTCGAAGGTGACCTTGAGGTCGATGGCGTCCGGGGGCAGGTCGGGGTCGTCGATCACCTGCGCTTCGACCAGCTTGCCGCCGACGTCGGCGATCGCCTTGCCGATCCGGGTCTGCAGGTCGGCGCCGGCGAGCGGGCGGCTGCCGGCGGCGAGATAGAGCGTGCGGGTGTCGACGGCGACGACGCCGTCGGCGCCGGTGCGGGCGAGACGGGCGTCGAGATCGCGCAGCAGCGCCTCCTGGCGGGCGATCAGGTCCTCGGTCTCGCGCCAGGCGACGAGCTGGAACAGCCCGGTCGCCAGCGCCGCGGCCGGCAGGGCGAGGAACACCACCACCGCGACGAGGCGGAGCGTGCTGGAGGACGGGGCGGCGCTCACGGCAGGCCTCCGGCGGCGGGGGCGGCGCCGTCGACGGCCGCGGTTTCGCCGCCGGGCGTGCCGACGTCGCGGACGGCGACGATGTCGAAGCTGTCGCGGCCGTCGTCGGTGCGGGTGACCGGGGCGGCGAAGCGGACGTCGGAGAGGCCGGGATCGGCGTCGAGCAGGCCGATCAGCGCCGGGGCGTCGGCCGAGAAGCCGACGAGGCGGACCTTCGGGCCCTCGATCGAGAGTTCGCGCAGGTAGGTGTCGTCGGGCACGGCGCGCGACAGCCGGTCGATCAGCACGACCAGCGACGTGGCCGGCGTCTTCGCCTCGATCAGTTCCTTGTCGCGGCCCTCCGTCCGCCCCGCACCGGCGGCGGCGCGCAGCACGGCGCGCTTGGTGAGGAGGCGCTTGTCGAGTTCGGCGAGCCGCTGGTCCGACAGGCCGGTCAGCACCGTGCCGGCGGCGAGGGCACCGACGCCCGACAGGCCGAGCAGCGCGACGGCGACGACCACGCCACGGCGCAGCCGGACGCGGCCGACGTCGCGACGGCCGCGGTAGAGGTCGACGCGCAGCGGCGTCGCGATCGGCTCGGCGGCCGAACCGAGCGCGGTCGGGGCGAGGTCGAGCGCCTCGAGCCGGGCGACCGCGGGCGCGGCGAGGTCGGACGAGGTGGCGGCGAACTCGACGGTCATGGTGCCCTCGCCGGCGGTCGTGCCGGCGGCGTAGCCGAACAGCACGCGGTCGGGGCGCCACGGCGTCAGCCGTTCGAGGCGGTGCTCGATGATGGGCTCGAGATATTCGCGGCCGGCGGCCGGCAGTTCCAGCGTGCGGGTCAGGACGCGTTTCGGGGCGAGGCGGAGCTCGACGGCGGCGCCGCCGGCGCGCTTCAACCGGCGGATCTCCTTGGCCGCCGCGGTCTCGGCGGTGCCGACCGGCTCGGCGCGGCCACGCCGCACGGCGTAGAGCGCCAGCCCGCCGTCGGCCTCGACGGCGACAATCCGGCTCGACGACACGAAGCGCCCGAAGACGGGCGCGACCACCTCGACGAAGGCGTCGACGAGCTTGGCGAGGGTCCCGGAGATCTGGCCCATGAAGCACTCGACTGCGGGCGCCGCGGCTGCGGCCGGCCTCGCGGGGACATCCTGGCGTGCGACGGCGGCGAATCCGGGGCGGGCCCGGCTCCACACGGCCGCAAGCCTAGCGATCCCGGCCGCCCCGTCAATCGCGGCGACGCCGCGGCTCAGGCCGCGTTGGAGGCCGGCGGCTGGGTCAGCAGCGCGTAGATCGCGGCGGCGTCGTCGGCGGCGCGCAGCTTGCCGGCGATCGCCTGCTCGCGCAGGACGCGCGCGATCCGCGCCAGCGCCTTCAGATGGTCGGCACCGGCGTTCTCGGGGGCGAGCAGCAGGAACATCAGGTCGACCGGGCGGTCGTCGAGGGCGTCGAAGTCGACCGGCTTGTCGAGCCGGGCGAACACGCCGACCAGCCGCGCCAGTCCGGGCAGCTTGCCGTGGGGGATCGCCACGCCGTGGCCGACGCCGGTGGACCCGAGCTTCTCGCGCTGGAGCAGCGTGTCGAAGATCTCGCGGTCGGACCGCCCGGTGACTTCGGCCGCCTTGGCCGCCATCTCCTGGAGCGCCTGCTTCTTGGAGTTGACCTTCAGGCTCGCCAGCACCGCCTCGGTCGGCAGTAGGTCGATCAGATCCATGTCTCGGCCTCGGATGGGGCGGCCGGTCGGACCGGCGCCGCGTGGCTCTCTACCCGTGTGCGGCCCCGTCTCGCCGGCGCTGTGCACCGACGGGAACGGCGACCGGGCGCCGCGGGATCCCGGCCGGGCGCGATCGGCGTCGGCCCGGTGTCCCGCGGCGCGCGCGGCGTCAGCGCGCCATCTCGACGATGGCCGGATCGATCCAGCCGATGTTGCCGTCGGCACGGCGGTAGACGATGTTGATCGCCCCGCTGCCGGCGTTGCGGAACACGACCACCGGCGCGCCGGAGAGGTCGAGGTCCATCACCGCGCCGCCGACGGTGGCGGTGCGGATGGTCTGCGTGGTCTCGGCCACCACCACCGGCGCGAAGTCGGCCGGCACCTCGTCGTCCTCGTCGGGGGCGGCGAGGACGTAGGCCTGGGCCTCGACCGGCTCGAAGCCGTCGTCGCGGCCCTCGGGGCCGTGGTGGTCCTTGAGCTTGTGCTTGTAGCGGCGCAGGCGCCGCGCGATCTTGTCGACGGCCTGGTCGGCGGCGGCGTAGACCTCGTGGGCCTTGCCGTGGGCCTGGAGCACCGTGCCCGAGGTCAGGTGGATGTTGCCGTCGACCGTGTAGGACGAGCCCTCGCGGGCCACCACGATCGTGCCGGTGTAGCCGCCGTCGAAGAACTTGCCGAGGGCTTCGGCGATCCGGTTGCCCAGGTGCTCACGGAGCGCCTGACCGATGTCGACGTTCTTCCCGGAGACGCGAAGCGGCATGTCTGACCTCCCTCAAGACGACGCTCGGGATGTTCGGAACGGGTCCTTCGGACCCCTGGTCGGGCCGCGTCCCGCGCGTCGTCCCTAGCGCACGGCCCGCCGTTTCCGGCTGCGCCGCCGGTGGGTCCGGTCCCGGCGAGGGACCGGCTCCGCCGATGCGGCGTGTCTTTTAGTAGATGGGGACCCGAAGTCAACGGCGCGAGGTCTGCCATCCCGGGGTTCCTCCCGTTGCCGTCAGGCGGTGAGGCTCTGCTTCAGGCGCCGGCGCTGCACCGACGAGGGGATCCGCATCGCCTCGCGGTACTTTGCGACCGTCCGGCGGGCGATGTCGATACCGGCGTCGCGCAGGAGCTTGACGAGGGTGTCGTCGGACAGGACGTCGGCGGGGTCCTCGGCGTCGACGAGCTGGCGGATGCGGTGGCGGACCGCCTCGGCGGAATGGGCGTCGCCGCCCTCGGCCGAGGCGATCGAGGAGGTGAAGAAGTACTTCAGTTCGAAGATGCCGCGCGGCGTCGCCATGTACTTGTTGGAGGTGACGCGCGACACCGTGGATTCGTGCATGCCGATGACGTCGGCGATCATGCGCAGGTTGAGCGGACGCAGGTGCGCGACGCCGCGGGCGAGGAAGGCGTCCTGCTGGCGGACGATCTCGCTCGACACCTTGAGGATGGTCTTGGCGCGCTGGTCGAGGCTCTTGACCAGCCAGTTGGCGGTCTGCAGGCAGTCGCCGAGATAGGCCTTGTCGGCGTCGCCGCGCGCGGTGCGCGAGACCTCGGTGTAGTAGGCCTGGTTGACCAGCACGCGCGGCAGGGTCTCGGCGTTGAGCTCGACCAGCCAGCCGCCGTCCGGGCCGGGGCGGACCACCACGTCCGGCACCACCGGCTGGACCACGGTCGATCCGAACGACGCGCCCGGCTTGGGGTCGAGGGCGACGACCTCGCGGATCATGTCGGCGAGGTCCTCGTCGTCGACGCCGCAGAGCCGGCGCAACTGGGCGAGGTCGCGGCGGGCGAGCAGGTCGAGGTTGTCGATCAGCGCGCGCATCGCCGGGTCGAGGCGGTCGCGCTCGGCGAGCTGCAGGGCGAGGCACTCGGAGAGGTCGCGGGCGCAGACGCCGGTGGGCTCGAAGGTCTGGAGCACGGCCACCACCTCGTCCACGGTGGCGCGGGCGATGCCGAGGCGCTCGGCGACGGCGTCGAGGTCGGCGCGCAGGTAGCCGGCCTCGTCGACCTGGTCGACGAGGTCGCGGGCGACGAGGCGCAGGGCGGGGTCGGCGATGGCGAGGGCGATCTGCTCCGCGAGATGGTCGTGCAGACCGATTTCGCCGGTGAGGACGTTCTCGAAGTCGAAGTCCTCGCCGCCGCCACCGCCGGAACCGACGCCGGCCCATTCGCTGCCGACGAGGGCGCCGGCGTCGAGGCCGCGCTGTTCGGCGGCAGGAGCCGGGGCGTCGTCGGGGTAGACATTGCCGAGGTCGGTGTCGAGCACGCCCGCGACGCGTTCGGGCGAGGGGGCGCCGTCGTCCTCGAACCAGTCGGCGCGCTCGCCGTCGGCGCCGTCGGAGGCGCGGGCCTCCGGTTCGGGGGCGTCGTCGCCGGCCTCGCGCTCGAGCAGCGGATTGCGCTCGAGTTCGGCGTCGACATAGGCGACGAGGTCGAGGTTGGAGAGCTGCAGCAGCTTGATGGCCTGCATCAGCTGCGGGGTCATCACCAGCGACTGGCTCTGCTTCAGCTCGAGTCGTGCCGATAACGCCATCGCCCGTCCGCACCCCCTGCCGCCGATCCGGCCCCCCCGGCCAGCCGAACCACCAACGGCGTGGTCCGGTTCTTGCTTTCTACCTTAGCCGGGGAGTCGGGATCAAAGGGTAAATTCCTCTCCAAGGTAAACGCGGCGCGCGTCCGGGTCGGCGATGATGTCGTCGGGCCGGCCCTCGACCAGCACCGAACCGGAATGCAGGATGTAGGCGCGGTCGATCAGGCCGAGCGTCTCGCGGACGTTGTGGTCGGTGATCAGCACGCCGATGCCGCGGGCGGTGAGGTGGCGGACGAGGCGGCGGATGTCGCCGACCGCGATCGGGTCGACGCCGGCGAAGGGCTCGTCGAGCAGCATGAAGGACGGCCGGGTGGCGAGCGCGCGGGCGATCTCGACGCGGCGGCGCTCGCCGCCGGACAGTGCGATCGCCGGCTGGTCGGCGAGCCGGGTCAGGCCGAATTCCTCGAGCAGTTCGGCAAGGTCGCGCTCGCGGGCGGTGCGGTCGGGCTCGACCACCTCGAGCACGGCGCGGATGTTGCCGGCGACCGTGAGGCCGCGGAAGATCGAGGCCTCCTGCGGCAGGTAGCCGATGCCGAGCCGGGCGCGGCGGTACATCGGGTAGGGCGTGATGTCGTGGCCGTCGAGCAGGATCCGGCCGCCGTCCGGCGGCACCAGCCCGGTGATCATGTAGAACACCGTGGTCTTGCCGGCGCCGTTGGGGCCGAGCAGGCCGACCGCCTCGCCCCGGCGCACCACCAGCCCGACGTCGTGGACGACGCGGCGGTCGCGGTAGCTCTTGGCGAGGCCGGAGGCGACGAGGTCGGTCGCGGCGCCGTCGGCGAGGCCGAGGGCGGCCGTGCGGGTCCGGGTTGGCATGGCGAGGGTCAGTTCGACGTCGGCTGCTGCTTCAGGCTGTTCGGCTCGATCAGCATCTGGACGCGCCCGCCGGCCATCTTGGCCTGCCCGCTGTCGATGTCGATGATCAGCTTCGGGCCGCGGATGACGTTGTCGCCCTGGGTCAGCACGACGTTGCCGGTGACGACGATGGTGTTCTCCTTGGTGTCGAACACCGCGTTGTCGCCGCTGGCCGTCTGCGGGCCGGAGGTGACCAGCACCTTGCCGCTGGCCTCGAGACGGCGGACCTGCTGGCCGCCCTGGGTCGGGTCGCCGCCGGCGCCGCCGGCCGCGCCGGGGTCCTTTTCGTAGAAGACCGTGAGCTTCTCGGTCTTCAGCACGGTCTGCTTCTGCCGCACCACGACGTTGCCGGAGAAGATCGCGAGGCTCTCCTGCTCGCGGACCTCGAGCGATTCGGCCTCGAACTGGATCGGGTCGGTGGAGGAGACGCCGAGGCCCTGGTAGCCGTTCGGCAGCGTCGCCGCGCCGCTCTTGCGCTCCTCGGCCGACGCGGCGCCGCAAAGGGCCATCGTCGCGGCGAGGGCGGCGGCGAGGCCGTGGCGCGCGAGGCGTGATCTCAGGGTCATCTTGGGGCGTTCCCGTCGTTGTCGCCCGTCACGGGTGCGAGCGGGTTGCCCCCCGAGCGCCGGACGGCGGCGGGATCGACCGTCATCTTGACGCCCCCGCCGAAGGTTACGGAATTGGCCTTCTCGCCGACTTCCATGCCGCGGGCCTTGATGGCGCCGAGGGAGGAGGAGAAGGCGACGGGCGCATCGGACGAGACCTCGCCGGTGGCGAGGTCGATCTCGGCGCGCTCGAGGTCCGCGGCGGTGCCGTCGCTGGCGCGGATGGCGATGTCGCGGTCGAGCACGAGGGTCTGGGCGCGGGCGTCGTAGACGCCGCTGGCGGCGGAGAAGTCGGCCGAACTGCCGTCGGCCTGGCGGACGTGGGCGCGGATGCCGCCGAGGCGGATCACCTGGGGATCGGAGAGGTCCTGAACCGCCTTGTCGGCGGTGACCTCGTAGGTGCGGCCCTTGCCGTCGCTGCCCGACAGCCGCGGCGCGTCCATCGACAGGCCCTCGGCGGTGATGGCGAGCTTGCCGATCGCCAGCGACAGGCCGATCCGCGTCGCGACGCCGTAGCCGGCGACCAGCGCCACGAGCAGGATGCTGAGGGCGGGTAGCGCGATCCGGAGCCGGCGCACGCGACGGCTGTGGCGGGCGGCGCGATCGAACGCGCGCACCCGCTCCGGCGCATGGGCCGGATCCTGGCGGACGTCGCCGCCGTAGCCGTACGGAACCGTGGAGCTCAAGTCTCGCCCTTGCCGTCGGCCGCCGCGTTCCCCCTCGGGGAACGCGCGACCGCTCCGCGCCCGGCCCGCCCGGGTGCAGGACAAAGATATGGCAAAGACCGTTTCGGATTCCTAGCCGCGGACGCGGGTCGCGGCGCGCGCTCGCCGGAAAGTGAGCGGTCGCCGCCCCCCGGTCAGGTGTGCGCGAAGATGTCCTCCTCGCCCCAGCCGAGCAGGTCGAGACGGGCGCGGGTCGGCAGGAAGCGGAAGCAGGCGTCGGCGAAGCCGGCGCGGTCCTCGCGCTCGAGCAGCACCGTCAGCCGCTCGCGCAGGGCGTGGAGGTTGAGCACGTCCGAGGCGGCGTAGTCGAGCTGGGCCTGGGTCAGCTCGGCGGCGCCCCAGTCGGACGACTGCTGCTGCTTGGAGATCTCGATGCCGAGCAGCTCGCGGGTGACGTCCTTGAGGCCGTGGCGGTCGGTGTAGGTCCGCGTCAGCTTCGAGGCGATCTTGGTGCAGAACACCGGGGCGACCGTGACGCCGAAGGTCTGGAACAGCACCGCGAGGTCGAAGCGGGCGTAGTGGAAGATCTTGACCCGGTCCGGGTCCGACAGCAGGCGGACGAGGTTCGGCGCCTCGCGCTGGCCCTTGCGGATCTGCACCACGTCGGCCGAGCCGTCGCCGGGCGAGAGCTGGACGACGCAGAGGCGGTCGCGGTGGGGCTGCAGGCCGAGGGTCTCGGTGTCCACCGCGACGACCGCGCCGTAGCGGTCGAGATCGGGGAGGTCGCCGACATGGGTGCGGATGGTCATCGGGGCGCTCCGTGCGCCGGGCGCGCGTCGCGGGTGCCCGACGTGAAGAAGCCGGCCAGCGGACCACTTGGATCCGGTGACCGGCTTCGAAAAATCGACCGCCGCATGGTGCCCAGGAAAGGACTCGAACCTTCACGCCTCGCGGCACAGGTACCTGAAACCTGCGCGTCTACCAATTCCGCCACCTGGGCAGGTGCGTCGGTGCCGCGGTGTGTAGGGGAGCGCGGATGGCTTGTCAACGGCGTTCGTGACGCTTCGTCGACATCGTCGCCGCGGTCCGCGCCGCACCGCGAAAACACGGGCTGTACAGGCCGCCCGCTCCTGGCATAAGAGCGGAGCGGTCCGGCGCCCCACCCTCGCGGGCGGGTGCGCGGGGCGCGCTCCGACAGCTTCTCAGACCCTTCTCGGATTCGGCAGCCATGGCAGAGATCAGCGACAAGCCCCGCCTCGTCACGGTGTTCGGCGGATCGGGTTTCCTCGGCCGCCACGTGGTGCGCGCGCTCGCCCGCCGCGGCTATCGGGTCCGCGTCGCGGTGCGCCGGCCCGACCTCGCCGGCCACCTGCAGCCGCTCGGCACCGTCGGCCAGATCCACGCCGTCCAGGCCAACCTGCGCTTCCGCGCCTCGGTCGACCGGGCGGTGCAGGGCGCCGACGCGGTCGTCAACCTCGTCGGCATCCTCGCCGGCTCGGGCGCGCAGACCTTCGACGCCGTCCACGCCTTCGGCGCGCGCGCCGTCGCCGAGGCGGCGCGGGCGGCCGGCATCGGCCGCCTCGTCCACGTCTCGGCGATCGGCGCCGACGCCGCCTCGGCGTCCGGCTACGCCCGCTCGAAGGCCGCCGGCGAGGCCGCGGTGCGCGAGACCGTGCCGGGCGCGGTGATTCTCCGGCCCTCGATCGTGTTCGGTCCCGAGGACGACTTCTTCAACCGCTTCGCCGACATGGCGCGGTTCTCGCCCGTGCTGCCGGCGATCGGCGGCGGCGAGACCCGGTTCCAGCCGGTGTTCGTCGGCGACGTCGCCGAGGCGGTCGCGCGCGCGGTCGACGGTGCGGTGCCGGCCGGCGTCGTCGAACTCGGCGGCCCCGAGGTCGTGACCTTCCGCGAGGTGATGGAGCGGGTCTGCCGCGAGACCGGCCGCAAGCGCGCGATCGTGTCGGTGCCGTTCGGGATCGCCGAACTCGCCGCCAAGCTCACGGGCTGGCTGCCCGGCGCGCCGATCACGGCCGACCAGGTCGAGCTGCTGAAGACCGACAACGTGGTGTCCGACGCCGCCACCGCCGAGGGCCGCACGCTCGCCGGCCTCGGCATCGTGCCGCACACGATGGCGGCGATCCTGCCGACCTATCTCTACCGCTACACCGTCCACGGCCAGTACGACCGCCACAAGGCGGTCTGAGGAGGCCGTTACTCCCGTTCCGACGATGCGAAAGAGGCGCCGCAGGGCGCCTCTTTCCGTTCGGGGCCGCCTCTTGGGGGATCAGCCGACCAGCCAGAGCCCGGCGAGGCCGGCGGTGCCGACGGCGATGCGCCACCAGCCGAACGGGGCGTAGCCGTGGCGGCCGACGAAGTCGAGCAGGGCGCGCACCACCAGGAGCGCAGCGACGAAGGCGGCGAGGAAGCCGACGCCGATGGTGGCGGCGTCGTCCATCGAGAGCGCGTCGCGGTTCTTGTAGAGGTCGTAGGCGAAGGCGCCGGCCATGGTGGGCATGGCGAGGTAGAACGAGAACTCGGCGGCCGAGCGCTTGGAGACGCCGAGCAGCATGGCGCCGACGATGGTCGAGCCCGAGCGCGACACGCCCGGCACCATGGCGAGGCACTGGAACAGGCCGATGGCGAGATAGGTCGTCCAGGGATAGCGCGTCGGGTCCTTGAAGCGGACGGCCGGCGGCCGGCGGTCGATCACCAGCAGCACGATACCGCCGAGGATCAGCGTGGTGCAGACCAGCGCCGGGGTCTCGAACAGCACGGTCTTGATGAAGTCGTGGGCGATCACGCCGACGATCACCGCCGGGAAGAAGGCGACCAGCACGCCGAGCACGAAGCGGCGGGCGAGCGGCTCGGATGGCAGCGCCATGGCGATCTGCCAGAGCCGGTCGGCGTAGACGGCGAGGATGGCGAGGATGGCGCCGAGCTGGATCAGCACCTCGAAGGTGCGGCCGGTCGACTTGAAGCCGAGGAAATGGCCGAGCAGCAGCAGGTGGCCGGTGGAGGACACCGGGATGAACTCGGTCAGCCCCTCGACGAAGCCGAGCACCAGGGCCTTCAGCAGCAGCAACCAATCCATCGCGACCTCGCTCGGTGAACGCCGTGGAAGACCCGGCGTAGCACGCGAATCTTAAACCGATTGTTCATTACTCCGGCCGGCTCTATATCCGAGCCGCAATCGTGGCGCGCGCGGAAAACGGCGCCGCCGCGGCCAGGGCGATCCGCGGCCGATCCGCCGTCCGGCCGACGATACCCCGCGTCCGCGGGTGCAGCCCCGTCCTCCCCGGGGAAGCGCCGCCGTCGACGCCATCCCCGGTCGGCGCCCCCGCGGCGACGCCTCGCGTAGGAACGACATGCTGAAGCTCTTCCACCACCCGTTCTCGTCCGCGTCCCGCTTCGTCCGGCTGATGCTCGCCGAACACGAGGCCAAGGTGGAGATGGTGGTCGAGCGGCCCTGGGAGCGTCGGCCGGACTTCCTGGCGCTCAACCCGGCCGCCACCGTGCCGGTGATGGTGGAGAACGACGGCCCGCCGATCGTCGGCCCGGCCACCATCATGGAATATGTCGACGAGACCCGCGGCTACGCCCTCTCCGACCGCCGGCTGATGCCGAACCACCCGGAGGCGCGCGCCGAGATGCGCCGGCTGGTCGACTGGTTCGGCCACAAGATGCAGGACGAGGTCACCCAGTATTTCGCGATGGAGAAGCTGCTGAAGCTGGAGATCCCGGCCTCGCTCGGCGGCGGCGCCCCGGACAACCAGGTGCTCCGGGTGGCGCGCCTCAACGTCAAGCACCATCTGCGCTACATCGGCTGGCTGGCGGGAACGCGGAACTGGCTCGCCGGCGACCGGTTGACCTTCGCCGATCTCGCGGCCGCGGCCGAGCTCTCCGTCATCGACTATCTCGGCGAGGTGCCATGGGACGAGGACGCCCACGCCAAGGCCTGGTACGCGCGGGTGAAGTCGCGGCCGTCGTTCCGCGGCCTGCTGCAGGACAAGATGCCGGGCCTGCCGGCGAACCGGATCTACGCGGACCTCGACTTCTGAGCATCGTGCGGGCGCGCGCCGCCGCGCTCGGCTTCGCCGCCGTCGGCGTGACGACGCCGGACGCGATCGCCGCGGCCGGGCCGCGGCTCGCCGCCTTCGTCGCCGCCGGCCGTCACGGCACCATGTCCTGGCTCGCCGAGCGCACCGACGAGCGCGCCGACCCCGGCGTCCTGTGGCCGGAGGTCCGCAGCGTCGTGATGCTCGCCGCCAACTACGGCCCCGAGGGCGATCCGCTCGCCGGGCTCGCCGACCGCGCCGTCGGCAACGTCTCGGTCTACGCCCGCGGCCGCGACTACCACGACGTCCTCAAGGGCCGGCTGAAGGAGGTGGCGCAACTCCTCGAGGCGCGCAGCGGCGCGCGCGTCAAGGTGTTCGTCGACACCGCGCCGGTGATGGAGAAGCCGCTCGCCGCCGCCGCCGGGATCGGCTGGCAGGGCCGCCACACCAATCTCGTCTCGCGCGACTTCGGCTCCTGGCTGTTCCTCGGCGCGATCTTCACCACCGCCGTCCTGCCGGTCGACGCCCCCGCCGAGGACCGCTGCGGCTCGTGCCGGGCCTGCCTCGACGCCTGTCCGACCGACGCCTTCCCGGCGCCCTACCAGCTCGACGCCCGGCGCTGCATCTCCTACCTCACCATCGAACACGACGGGCCGATCCCCGAGGAATTCCGCGCGGCGATCGGCAACCGCGTCTACGGCTGCGACGACTGCCTCGCGGTCTGTCCGTGGAACAAGTTCGCGGCGGCGGCGGCCGAGATCAAGCTCGCGGCCCGGCCGGAGCTGGTGGCGCCGCGGCTCGCCGACCTCGCCGGCCTCGACGACGCCGGTTTCCGCGCGCTGTTCTCGGCCTCGCCGGTGAAGCGGATCGGCCGCGCTCGCTTCCTGCGCAACGTGCTGGTGGCGATCGGCAACAGCGGCGATCCCGCGCTCGCCGCCGCCGCGGCGCCCCACCGTGACGACCCGGATCCGGTGATCGCGGACGCCGCCCGCTGGGCGCTCGCCCGGCTCTCCGACGCGACGGCTTGACGGGCCGCGGCGGACCGTCTTGCGCCACCGCCGCCGCCGCGTTACACGCAGGGAACGGGCCTTCTTCGCGCCCGCCGGCCCGCGTCCCGGTAGCTCAGCAGGATAGAGCAACGGTTTCCTAAACCGTAGGTCAGGGGTTCGAATCCCTTCCGGGACGCCAGCCGCCCTCCGCCACGCCGCGCCACCGCCGCCGTTCGTCCGCGCCCCGGTCGCGGGCTTGTGACATCTCTGTCGCACCGCGGGAAATTTGCCGTGATGCAGCGCCGCGGACGGTTGCCGGGCGGCGGCGGTCGTCCGATCTTTCTCGTACATACGCAGTTTCCGGCAGCGAGCCATGTTCGACGCGATCCGTTCCCTGCTCTCCGACCTCGCCGGCCGCGATCGGCCGGCGGCGGCCGCGCTCGACGAGCGGGTCGCGACGGCGGCGCTGCTCGTGCACGCCATCGCCGTCGACGGCGACGTCTCCGACAAGGAGCAGGCGGCGCTGCGCGAGGCGCTGACGCGGGCCTTCGACCTCTCGCCCGGCGAGGCCGACGACCTGATCGAGCGCGCCAGGGTGCGCGACCGCGAGGCGGTCGACCTCTACGGCTTCACCAGCGTGCTGAAGCGCCAGCTCGACCAGTCCGGCCGCGAGCGGGTGATCGCGATGATGTGGGAGATCGTGTTCGCCGACGGCGAGGTCCACGAGTTCGAGGACAACGTGGTCTGGCGCGTCGCCGAACTGCTCGGCGTCTCCGCGCGCGACCGCATCCGCCTGCGCAAGCGCGTCGAAGCGGGAGACCGGCCGTGACGGCGGACGGCGCCCCTCCGGACGTCCGCACAACCGCCGGCCACGCCGTGCCGGCGCGCCACGTGGTGACGCCGTCGTCGGTGCCGATGGCGCTCCGGCCGAAGATCCTGGTGGTGCTGCACCAGGAGGGCTCCAGCCCCGGCCGGCTCGGCGACATGCTGGTGCGCCGCGGCTTCGCGCTCGACATCCGCCGCCCGGTGCTCGGCGACCCGCTGCCGGCGAGCCTCTCCGAGCACGCCGGCGCGATCGTGTTCGGCGGGCCGATGTCGGCCAACGACCCCGACGCCTTCGTGCGCACCGAGATCGACTGGATCGCGGTGCCGCTCGCCGAGGAGAAGCCCTTCCTCGGCATCTGCCTCGGCGCGCAGATGCTGGTGAAGCAGCTCGGCGGCACGGTGGAGCCGCACGGCGGCGGCATGGCCGAGATCGGCTACTATCCGCTGGAGCCGACCGAGGCCGGGCTGAGCGTCGTCCCGGACTGGCCGACCATGGTCTACCAGTGGCACCGCGAGGGCTTCGACATCCCGGCCGGCGCGGAACTGCTCGCCGCCGGTGAGACCTTCCGCAACCAGGCGATCCGGGTCGGCCGCAACGCCTACGGCATCCAGTTCCACACCGAACTGACCTACGCCATGCTGAACCGCTGGACCACCCGCGGCGCCGCCCGGCTGTCGCTGCCCGGAGCGCAGCCGCGCCACGCGCATTTCCAGGGCCGCGGCCAGTTCGACGCGATGACGCGGCGCTGGCTCGACGGATTTCTCGACGTCTGGATCGGCGGCGCGGCCGCCTGAGCGGTCCCGCCGTCGCAATTTGCAACGCCGCCCCGGTGCCGTCGAGCCGTCGTCACCAGGAATGGTGGTTATGCGCCGGCCGGCGCACCATCCATTGATATCGCGATTTCCGCATCTCGAAACCGAATCGCAACCTTGATCCGCGAAAGTGTCTCTCGCCGGTCCGAGGGTTCTGCGTCGCCGGTTTCACCGCACGATCGTCGGTGGCCCCCATGGGTTCTGCGTTGGGGGCAGACGTCCGGTGTCGACAACGGGCCGCGGCATCGTCGCGCCGGTGCTGGCATTTCCGCCGCGAGCGGGTAAAAGGCGGGCTTTCGTCCCGTCCCACCGCCTTGCGGAGCCCCTGCGGATGCCCTTGTCCCGCGACGACCTCTTCGCCCACCTCGACCGCCTCGGCATCGCCCACGCGACCATCGAGCACGAACCGTTGTTCACCGTCGAGGAGAGCAAGCGGCTGCGCGGCACCATTCCGGGCGCCCATGTCAAGAACCTCTTCGTCAAGGACAAGAAGAGCCGGGTGTTCTGCGTCACCCTGCGCGAGGAGGCCAAGATCGACCTGAAGCGCCTGCACGAGGTGATCGGCGCGTCGGGGCGGGTGTCGTTCTGCTCGGGCGAGCAGCTCGAGGCGATGTGGGGCGTCAAGCCCGGGTCGGTGACGCCGTTCGGCGCGATCAACGACACCGATGGCCTCGTCACCGTGGTGCTCGAGAAGACGATGATGGCGATGGATCCGCTCAACTTCCATCCGCTGGTCAACACCGCGACGACCGCGATCTCGGCGGCCGATCTCCTCGTCTTCCTGCGCTCGACCGGCCACGAGCCGATGATCCTCGACCTGCCCGTCACGGAATGACGCCGCGCCTCGGGGTGAATCGGGGTTTGTGTTCCGGGGCGATTGACGCCAAATAGGCACCGACCGAGGGGACCCCTCGCGGCTCCGGCCGCCGGTCCCGACCGAACCCGAGAAGCGAGCCATGAGCAATCCGACCTTCACCTTCGGCAACGGCTTCGGCGCGGCGCCCGCCGCGGCGGACGACCTCGTCCGCGACACCACCACGCGCGACTTCGCCCGCGACGTGCTCGAGGCCTCCAAGGTCGTGCCGGTGCTGGTCGACTTCTGGGCGCCGTGGTGCGGGCCGTGCAAGCAGCTCACCCCGGTGCTCGAGAAGGTGGTGCGCGCCGCCGGCGGCAAGGTGCGGCTGGTCAAGATGAACATCGACGACCACCCGCAGGTCGCCGGCCAGCTCGGCATCCAGTCGATCCCGGCGGTGATCGCCTTCGTCGGCGGCCGGCCGCTCGACGGCTTCATGGGCGCGCTGCCCGAGGGCCAGATCAAGCAGTTCATCGAGCGCGTCGCCGGTCCGGTCGGCCCGAGCCCGGTCGAGCAGGCGGTCGAGGCCGGCAACGCCGCCCTCGCCGAGATGGACTTCGAGGGCGCCGCCGACGCTTTCGGCGCCGTGCTCGAAGTCGAGCCGGAGAATCTCGCCGCCCTCGCCGGCATCGCCCGCGCGCTGGTCGGCGTGGGCCAGCTCGAGGACGCCCGCGCCGTGCTCGGCCGCGTGCCCGCCGGCAAGGAGGGCGACGCCGCCGTCGCCGGCGCCCGCGCCGAGCTCGAGCTCGCCGAGCAGGCCGCCAGCCTCGGCGACGTCGCCGACCTCGTCCGCCGCGTCGAGGGCCACCCGGCCGACAACGACGCCCGCTTCGAGCTGGCGGTGGCGCTCGCCACCCGCGGCGAGAAGCAGAAGGCGGTCGACCACCTCGTCGAGATCGTCCGGCGCGAGCGCGCCTGGCGCGAGGAGGCCGCCCGCAAGCAACTGGTGCAGTTCTTCGAGGCCTGGGGCCCGACCGACCCGATGACGCTCTACGGCCGCCGCCGGCTGTCGTCGGTGCTGTTCGCCTGAGCGGGACCTCGGAAGCCGCCGACGTCCGGCGGCTTCCCGGCCGGGCGATCCGGCCTATGTTCCCTTGGAACGGCGTCCGGGGCGGACGCCGCACGCCAGGATCCAGGAGAGCCAGACCGCCATGCAGGTCGGCAACGCCGTCTACGCCGGACCGGACGATCTCCCGCTGGAGATCCCGGTCTTCCCGCTGTCCGGCGCGCTGCTGCTGCCGCGCGGGCAGCTGCCGCTCAACATCTTCGAGCCGCGCTACGTCGCGATGCTCGACGCCGCGCTCGCCGGCCCGCGCCTGGTCGGCATGGTGCAGCCGCGCTTCGACGGCGCGGTCGTGCCGCCCGGCGGCGCGCCGCCGCTGTGCGAGGTCGGCTGCGTCGGCCGCGTCACCGCCTTCAGCGAGACCGGCGACGGGCGCTACCTGATCACGCTGGTGGGCGTCGCGCGTTTCCGCATCGTCGAGGAGCCGCCGTCCGGGCGGCTCTACCGGGTCGCGCGCGTCGATGCCCGCGACTTCGCCGCCGACTTCGTCGTGCGCGGCGGCGAGGGCGAGGTCGACCGCGCCGGCCTGCTGCGCACCTTCCGCGACTATCTCGCGGCCAACGACCTCGAGGCCGACTGGGACGGCGTCGAGAAGACGCCGACCGAGACGCTGGTCAACGCGCTGGCGATGATGGCGCCGTTCGGACCCGGCGAGAAGCAGGCGCTGCTCGAGGCGCGCGACCTCAGGACCCGCGCCGACACGCTGGTGGCGATCACCGAGGTCGCGCTCGCCCGTGCCCGCCGCGACGAGCGACCGCTGCAATAGGGGAGGGGGCCATGGGCGAGGTGGAGGCGCGGCGGGCCGGGTCGGTCGACCCCAAGCTGCTCGAGATCCTGGTCTGTCCGCTGACCAAGACGACGCTGGAATGGCGGCCGGCGACCCAGGAGCTGGTGTCGCGCTCGGCGCGGCTCGCCTTCCCGGTGCGCGACGGCGTGCCGATCATGCTGCCCGACGAGGCCCGTCCGCTCGAGGACGGCGAATAGGCGGCGGAGGCGGGGCGATCAGGCGCCGACGCCGACGGCGGCCTTCAGCGTCGCGGCGGCCGATGCGCCGCCGGTGAGCCGCACCGTCTTCACCCGTGCCGTCGCGCCGGCGACGACCGACGCCGCGGACTTCGGCAGGCCGGCGGCGCCGGCGACCAGCAGTTCCACCGCCGCGTTGGCCTTGCCGTCCTCCGGCACCGCGCGCACCCGGGCCGCGACGACGGCCCGGCCGTCGGCGAGCCGCTTGACGCCGTCGAAGCCGTCGCGGCCGGCCCGCGGGGTCAGGCGCAGGTCTACCAGCAGGTCGGCGCCGTCGAGGCGGAACGGACCGCCCGCGTCAGAACGCGAGGGGGTAGACATAGTAGATGATCAGGCGCTGGATCAGCATGATCAGCAGCAGCAGCACGATCGGCGAGAGATCGAGGCCGCCGAGGTTCGGCATCACGTTGCGGATCGGGCGCAGCACCGGCTCGGTCATCTGGTAGAGCGCGTTGCCGATCATGGAGACCACCTGGTTGCGGGGGTTCACCACGTTGAAGGCGTAGAGCCACGAGAAGATCGCCGCCGCGATGATGACGTAGGTGTAGAGGTCGAGGGCGATGAGGACGACGTCGAGGATCGCGCGCATGGGGCGGTTCTGCTCCGGCTACCGGTCGGTTCCCGATGTAGCGGCCGCGGCATCCCCCCGCAAGGGCGGCGGGGCGCGAAGCCGGCCGGGAGGTCGTCCGCGAGGCGGATCCGGTTCGCCTTGCATCGCCGGTCGCAGGTGCTAGAACGGCGGCGACCCCGCCCGCCCCTCGAGCCCGGATCCCGCGCGATGCGCAAGGCCGCCCTGACGCGCAAGACCAACGAGACCGCGATCTCCGTCGCCGTCGACCTCGACGGTACCGGCGTCGCCGACATTTCGACCGGCGTCGGCTTCTTCGACCACATGCTGACCCAGGTGGCGCGCCACGGCCTGATCGACCTCACGGTGCACGCCGAGGGCGACCTGCACATCGACGACCACCATACCGTCGAGGACGTCGGCATCGCGATCGGCCAGTGCGTGCGACAGGCGCTCGGCGACAAGCGCGGCATCACCCGCTACGCCTCGGCCTACCTGCCGATGGACGAGGCGCTGACGCGCTGTGCGCTCGACATCTCCGGCCGGCCGTTCCTGGTGTTCCGCACCATTTTCCACACCCCGAAGATCGGCAGCTTCGACACCCAGCTGGTCGAGGAGTGGTTCCGCGCCTTCGCGATGCAGTCGGGCATCACGCTGCACGTCGAGACGCTCTACGGCGCCAACGACCACCACATCGCCGAGAGCTGCTTCAAGGCGCTCGCCCGGGCGCTCCGGGTCGCGGTGGCGATCGACCCGGCCCAGGCCGACCGCGTCCCGTCCACCAAGGGCGTGCTCGAGGGCTGAGATGGCGATCTACACCGTCCACGCCCCGCCCGGGGAGGATCCGCCGGCGAGCCGTGCCGAAGAGGTCCGCTTTGTGCGCGAGGGCTTCTCCATCTGGGCGCTGGTGCTGCCCGGGGTCTGGTTCCTGTGGAACCGGATGTGGCTGGTCTTCCTCGGCTGGCTCGCCGCCATGGTCGCCTTCGAGTTCGCCGGCCGGGCGCTGCCCGGGCCCTACGTGCCGCTGGCGGCGGCGCTGTTCGGCCTGTTCCTCGCCCTCGAGGCCCGCGACCTTCTGCGCTGGACGCTGGAGCGCCGCGGCTGGCGCCTCGTCGGCGTCGTCGAGGGCGGCGATCGCGACGTCGCCGAACGGCGCTTCTTCGACGCCCTGCTCGTCGACCCCGCCGCCGCGCCGGCGTCCGCCGACCCGGCCGTCGCGCCCTCGTGGGACGGCACCGACCTGCCTTACGCCGCGCCCGACGCGCCGGCGCCCAAGGTGCCGGTCCCCTCGCGGGCGCCGCGGCCGATGCCGAGCGGGGTGATCGGCCTGTTCCCCTCCAGCGGAGGACGCGAGCGATGAGCGTCGCGATCGTCGACTACGGTTCCGGCAACCTGCGCTCGGCCGCCAAGGCCTTCGAGCGCGCCGCCCGCGAGAGCGGCTACGTCGGCGCCGTCCACGTCACCGCCGACCCCGAGGTGGTGCGCGCCGCCGACCGCATCCTGCTGCCGGGCGTTGGCGCCTACGCCGACTGCCGCGCCGGGCTCGACGCAGTGCCGGGCATGGTCGAGGCGCTGACCGAGGCCGTGCGCGGCCGCGGCACGCCCTTCCTCGGCATCTGCGTCGGCATGCAGCTGATGGCGAGCCGCGGGCTCGAGAAGACCGTGACCGCGGGGCTCGGCTGGATCCCGGGCGAGGTCCGGCTGATCGAACCGGCCGATCCGGCGCTGAAGATCCCGCACATGGGCTGGAACACGCTGACGGTGCTGCGCGCGCACCCGGTGCTCGCCGGCCTGCCGACGGGCGACAAGGGCCTGCACGCCTATTTCGTGCACTCCTACCACTTCGTCCCCGCCGATCCGGCCGACGTCGTCGCCGTCACAGACTACGCCGGGCCGGTCACGGCCGTGGTCGCGCGCGACACCATGGTCGGCACCCAGTTCCATCCCGAGAAGAGCCAGGGCCTCGGCCTCGGGCTGATCGCCAACTTCCTGAAGTGGACGCCGTGATCCTCTATCCCGCCATCGACCTCAAGGACGGCGCCTGCGTCAGGCTGGTGCTCGGCGACATGGACCGGGCGACGGTCTACAACGCCGATCCGGCCGCCCAGGCCCGCGCCTTCCGCGACATCGGCTTTCCCTGGCTGCACGTGGTCGACCTCAACGGCGCCTTCGCCGGCGCGAGCGTCAACGGCGCCGCGGTCGAGGCGATCCTCGCCGCGGTCGCGCCGGGCATGAAGGTGCAGCTCGGCGGCGGCATCCGCGACATGGCGGCGATCGACGGCTGGCTCGAACGCGGCGTCTCCCGCGTCATCCTCGGCACCGTGGCGCTGCGCGACCCCGCGCTGGTGCGCGCCGCGGCGGCGCGCCATCCCGGCCGGATCGTGGTCGGCATCGACGCCAAGGGCGGCCGCGTCGCCGTCGAGGGCTGGGCCGAGACCTCGGAGCTGACCGCCGTCGACCTCGCGCGCAAGTTCGAGGACGCCGGCGTCGCCGCGATCGTCTACACCGACATCGACCGCGACGGCGTGCTGAAGGGCCTCAACATGGAGGCGACCCTCGAACTCGCCCGCGCCGTCTCGATCCCGGTGATCGCCTCCGGCGGCCTTGCCTCGATCGCCGACGTCGAGCGCATGCTCGAGCCCGACGCCCTCATCCTCGACGGCGCCATCTCCGGCCGCGCCCTCTACGACGGCCGCCTCGACCCGAAGGCGGCGCTGGCCGCCATCGCCGCCGCCGGTTGACGGCGAAGGGGTTCGCGGTGGCGCCGTAACGCGCCGCCGGCTATAGCTCCGATCGAATCCGAGGACATCCGCCGTCATGCTCAAAGCCCGCGTGATCCCCTGCCTCGACGTCAAGGACGGCCGTGTCGTCAAGGGCGTCAACTTCGTCGACCTCGTCGACGCCGGCGATCCGGTCGAGGCCGCGGCGGCCTACGACGCGGCCGGGGCGGACGAGCTGTGCTTCCTCGACATCACGGCGAGCCACGAGAACCGCGGCACCCTGCTCGACGTCGTTCGGCGCACCGCCGAGCGCTGCTTCATGCCGGTGACGGTCGGAGGCGGGGTGCGGACCACCGACGACATCCGCGCGCTGCTGCTCGCCGGTGCCGACAAGGTCTCGATCAACACCGCCGCGGTCACCGACCGCGCCTTCGTCGGCCGCGCCGCCGACAAGTTCGGCGACCAGTGCATCGTGGTGGCGATCGACGCCAAGCGGGTCTCGGCCGAGGGCGAGGCGCCGCGCTGGGAGATCTTCACCCACGGCGGCCGCAAGCCGACCGGGATCGACGCGGTCGCCTTCGCGCGCGAGGTCGTCTCGCTCGGCGCCGGCGAGATCCTCCTGACCTCGATGGATCGCGACGGCACCAAGGCCGGTTTCGACATCCCGCTGACGCGCGCCGTCGCCGACGCGGTGCACGTGCCGGTGATCGCCTCCGGCGGCGTCGGCACGCTCGACCACCTGGTCGCGGGCGTGCGCGACGGCCACGCCACCGCGGTGCTCGCGGCCTCGATCTTCCACTTCGGCACCTTCGGCATCGGCGAGGCCAAGCGCCACATGGCCGCCGCCGGCCTGCCGATGCGCCTCGACGGCCCGGGAGCGGCGGCATGACCGGCTTCACCCTGTTCGACCTCGAGGACATCGTCGACGACCGCCTCGCCAACGGCGACGCCACGTCCTACACCCGCAAGCTCGCCGCCAAGGGCATGCCCAAGGCGGCGCAGAAGGTGGGCGAGGAGGCGGTCGAGGCGGTGATCGCCGCCGTCTCGGGCGACCGCAAGGGCCTCGCCTCGGAAACCGCCGACCTCCTCTACCACCTGATCGTGGTGCTCAGACTCGCCGGCGTGCCGCTGTCGGACGTGATGGCGGAACTCGCCGCGCGTACCGGACGGTCCGGTCTCGAGGAGAAGGCCGCACGGCCGAAAGAATAACGGTCCGTCCATTCCATTCGTGGTATGACGCGGCCATGACGGCGCCGTCGCGCCCTGGGGCGACCCGGGGCGGCGGCGCTCGGCGCATCGCCGCGCGGGGCCGCGCGGCCGGGGTTCGGGTCATGGATCAGAGCGTTCGGGCCAACCTCTCGCCCTACCAGACGTTCTCGCGGGCGGAGTGGGCCGAGCTCCGGCGCGGCACGCCGATGACCCTCACCATCGAGGACGTCATCCGCCTGCGCTCGCTCAACGACCCGGTGTCGCTGGCCGAGGTCGAGGACATCTACCTGCCGCTGTCGCGGCTCCTGTCCTTCTACGTCGAGGCGACGCAGGGCCTGCACCGGGCGACCAGCCGCTTCCTCGGCCATTCCGGCGCCAAGATGCCGTTCATCATCGGCATCGCCGGTTCGGTGGCGGTCGGCAAGTCGACCACCGCGCGCATCCTGAAGACGATGCTGGCGCGCTGGGCGTCGAGCCCGAAGGTCGACCTGATCACCACCGACGGCTTCCTCTATCCCAACGCCGTGCTGAAGGCCGAGGGACTGATGGAGCGCAAGGGCTTCCCCGAGAGCTACGACCAGCGCGCCCTGCTCGGCTTCCTCTCCGACATCAAGGCCGGCACGCCGAACGTGACGGCGCCGGTCTACAGCCACCTCGTCTACGACGTGGTGCCCGGCGAGACCGTGACGATCGACCGGCCGGACATCCTGATCCTGGAGGGCCTCAACGTGCTCCAGGCGGGCCGCGGCCCGAAGGACGGCAAGGCGATCCCGTTCGTCTCGGACTTCTTCGACTTCTCGATCTTCATCGACGCCGACGACCTCGACCTCCGCCGCTGGTACGTCGAGCGTTTCATGCGGCTGCGCGACACCGCCTTCCGCGACCCGCGCTCCTATTTCACGCGCTACGCCGAGGTCGGCGAGGACGAGGCGATCGGCATCGCCAACGGCCTGTGGGACCGCATCAACCTGCCGAACCTGCGCGAGAACGTGCTGCCGACGCGCTACCGCGCCGACCTCGTGCTGAAGAAGAGCGGCCGCCACGCCATCGAGACGGTGATGCTCAGGAAGCTCTGAGGGCTGCACAACTTGGTACACGGCGCGCGCGTGTGAGTATCCCGGTGCCAATTGCTGTGCAGAAAACGGGCTGCTCTTGACGGCTTGCGGGAATCGCGTGAAGACTCGTGCAAGTTGATAAGGTTCGCCCGACGTTGGCGCGTCGGGCGAACCGAAGTTCGCATCGAATTGTGTCCGAGGGCGAACTCTGTCGTGCAGACATCGGGATCATGAATCCCGCGATTCGGCATGTCAACTCCTCGGACGAGCAATCGAAGGAGTGCAGCATGGCCAGGAAGCCGCTTGGAACGAAGGCCTCGACCGGTAGCCGGTGCCCCGAAAGCGGGGTCTGGCAGGTCGAACATCGCACTGCCACCGCACCGATCGCTGAGGGCAACGTGATGCCTCCCTACGATCAGAAGGCCGTGGTCTGGGTGCTGATCCAGTACGCCTGACGAAGGACACTAGAACTCGGGGCGGGCAAAGACATCGCCCGCCCCGGGACCCACTTTCTGCCTCAGCCCGCCTGACGCTTGTCGCGGGCCTTGCGGTCGGCGGAGGGCTGGTAGGCGATGCGGGCATGGTAGGCGCAGTAGGGGATGCCGCTGTCGGACTTGCGGCCGCAGAAGAAGAAGTCGGGCCGGCCCGGGTCGCCGATCGGCCACTTGCAGGTCTGCTCGGTGAGATTGAGGATCGTCATCTTCTCGAAGACGATCGCCTCGGCCTCGAGGACGCGCGGGGCGGCCGGCACGAGGCGGGTCTCCGGCATCTCTTCGGCCTTCACCGCGACGTTGCCGATGCTGATCGTGCGCGGCGCCGGGCGGGCCGCGACGGGCGCCACCGGAGCGACCGGCCGGGGCGGCGCGGGCGACTTGACGCGCGGCGCGGCCGCGGCGGCCGCCGCCGGACGGGCGGCCTGGACCTGCGGCTTGGCGCGGCCGGACAGGCCGAGACGGTGGACCTTGCCGATCACGGCGTTGCGGGTGACGCTGCCGAGCTCGGCGGCGATCTGGCTCGCGCTGAGGCCCTCGGCCCACAACGTCTTCAGCCGTTCGACGCGTTCATCGGTCCAGGACATGTCGTCTTTCCTTCTCATCGCCGCCGCCGCGGCAGAATCCCGTCGGCCCCGCCCGGACATGGCTCTGTCCGGAAACGCACTCCGCGTACTCGAATGACCCGGTGATTGTCGTGGCTCTACGAGATCTCGTAGCGATCGATCGGACGCTACAATAGCCGTTGAATCCGTGGCAAGCGGCGCAGGACTCCGTTTCGGGCGCGACACGACTTTTCCCCAAATATCGTGGCTTCGTCGCGACACCCGGAGGCAGACGAATCCGGGCGGGCCGTCAGCATTCGCACGGAGGCGCCAAGATGAATCCCCCGGCGCTGCTCGCCCCGGCAAAAGCATTGACAGTGCAGGTCGCGTCCGTGCTATAGGCCATGGCGAGGCCGCGCCGCCGAACCGGGGGCGCGGCTTGACGTTTTTGTCGGCGCCCCGCTCGCACGCGGGCGCGCGAGAAGAACCAGACCCGAGGCCGCACTCAGCCCGAAGCCCCCCGACCCAGACCACCCTTGGACCAGAGGAACCCTGCCGATGACCGCCGCAAGTCCCGCCGATCCGCTCTTCGCGACCTTCGCGCGCGCGGACGTGGCCTTCGAGCGAGGCGAGGGCGCCTGGCTGGTCGCCTCGGACGGCAGCCGCTGGCTCGACTTCGGCTCCGGCATCGCCGTCAACGCCCTCGGTCACGCCCACCCGCATCTCGTGGCGGCGCTGACCGATCAGGCGAGCCGGCTCTGGCACGTCTCCAACGCCTTCCGGATCCCGGAGCAGGAGCGGCTCGCCGCCCGGCTCGTCGCGGCGACCTTCGCCGACCGGGTGTTCTTCACCAATTCCGGCGCCGAGGCGCTGGAATGCGCCATCAAGACGGCGCGGCGCTACCATTGGGCCAAGGGCCGGCCGGAGCGGATCCGCATCGTCACCTTCGAGGGCGCCTTCCACGGCCGCACCCTGGCGACGCTGGCCGCCGGCGGCCAGCAGAAGTATCTCGACGGCTTCGGCCCGAAGGTCGAGGGCTTCGACCAGGTGCCGTTCTTCGACCTCGAGGCGCTGAAGGCGGCGATCACGCCGGAGACGGCGGCCGTGCTGGTCGAGCCGATCCAGGGCGAGGGCGGCATCCGCCCGATCCCGGCGCAGGACCTCCGGGCGCTGCGCGAGATCTGCGACGCGAACGACATCCTGCTGATCTTCGACGAGGTGCAGACCGGCATCGGCCGCACCGGCAAGCTGTTCGCCCACGAGTGGACCGGCGTCACCCCCGACATCCTCGCCTCGGCCAAGGGCCTCGGCGGCGGCTTCCCGGTCGGCGCCTGCCTCGCCACCGAGGCGGCGGCGGCGGCGATGACCGCCGGCAGCCACGGCACCACCTTCGGCGGCAATCCGCTGGCGATGGCGGTCGGCAACGCCGTTCTCGACGTCGTGCTGGCGCCGGGCTTCCTCGAGCACGTGCAGACGCTCGGTCTCCGCCTCAAGCAGGGCCTCGCCCAGGTCGTCGACCAGCACCCGACGGTGTTCGAGGGCGTGCGCGGCGAGGGGCTGATGCTCGGCCTCAAGTGCAAGCTGGCGCCGGCCGAGGTCGCCGCCGCCTTCCGCGGCGAAAAGCTGCTGACGATCGCCGCCGGCGACAACGTCGTCCGGCTGCTGCCGCCGCTGATCGTCGACGAGGCCGAGGTCCGCGAGGCGATCGCCCGCATCGACGCGGCCGCCGCCGCGATCGAAGCCAAGGCCGCGTGAGGGGAGCCGACGCCATGACCACGCCCCGGCACTTCCTCGACCTCACCGACCTCGACGGCGCCACCCTGCGCGGCATCCTCGACGGCGCCGCCGCCATCAAGGCGGAGCTGAAGGCCTCCGGCCGCGGCACCCGCCGCGGCGAGGGCCCGCTCGCCGGCAAGGTGCTCGCCATGGTGTTCGAGCGCCCGTCGACGCGCACCCGGGTCTCCTTCGACGTCGGCATGCGCCAGCTCGGCGGCGAGACGCTGATGCTGACCGGCGACGAGATGCAGCTCGGCCGCGGCGAGACCATCGCCGACACCGCCCGGGTGCTGTCGCGCTACGTCGACGCGGTGATGATCCGCATCCTCGACCACGCCGCCCTCGCCGAGCTCGCCGCCAACGCCAGCGTGCCGGTGATCAACGGCCTGACCCGGCTGTCGCACCCCTGCCAGATCATGGCCGACGTCATGACCTTCGAGGAGCACCGCGGCCCGATCGCCGGGCGCAAGGTGGCCTGGACCGGCGACAGCAACAACGTGCTGGCGTCGTGGATCCACGCCTCCGCCCGCTTCGGCTTCGAGATGCGGGTGGCGACGCCGCCGGAGCTGGCGCCGCGCCGCGAGGTGGTCGACTGGGCCCGCGCCAACGGCGCCATCGTGCACGTCACCACCGACGCCTACGAGGCGGTCGACGGCGTCGACTGCGTCGTCACCGACACCTGGGTGTCGATGGGCGACGACGACGCCGAGCGCCGCCACAACCTGCTCGCGCCCTATCAGGTGAACGACCGGCTGATGGCGGCGGCGGATCCGGAGGCGGTGTTCATGCATTGCCTTCCCGCCCACCGCGACGAGGAGGTCACCGGCTCGGTGATGGACGGTCCGCAGTCGATCGTCTTCGACGAGGCCGAGAACCGCCTGCACGCGCAGAAGGGCATTTTGGCCTGGTGCCTCGGAGCGATCGGCTGATGGTGGATCCCGTGACGGACGGCCCGGTTCCCGGCGACGACAGCGTGCTGCCCTTCGCGGTCGAGGGGCTCGACGCCCGCGGCCGGGTGGTGACGCTCGGGGCGGCGGTGGATTCGATCCTGCACCGCCACGACTATCCGCCGGCGGTGTCGCGCCTGCTCGGCGAGGCGGTGGCGCTCACCGCCCTGCTCGGCACGTCGCTGAAGTTCTCGGGCCGCTTCATCCTGCAGACCCAGTCCGACGGGCCGGTGCACATGCTGGTGGTCGACTTCGAGACCCCGGACCGCATCCGCGCCTGCGCCCGCTTCGATCGAGACCGCGTCGTCGCCGCCAGCGCGGCCGGTGCGGACTCGCCCGAGGCGCTACTCGGCACCGGCACGCTGGCGATGACGGTGGACCAGGGCGGCTACACCGCGCGCTACCAGGGCATCGTGCCGCTCGACGGCCGCTCGCTCGAGGAGGCGGCCCACCTCTATTTCGCCCAGTCGGAGCAGATCCCGACAAGGGTCCGCCTCGCGGTCACCGAGGTGCTGACGCGCGATCCCGGCCGCGGGCCGCGGCGGTCCTGGCGGGCCGGCGGCCTGCTGGTGCAGTTCCTGCCCGAGAGCGCCGACCGCGTGAAGCAGCGCGACCTCGCCCCCGGCGACGCGCCCGAGGGCACGGTGGTGCCGCCGGTCGACGAGGACGACGCCTGGAACGAGGTGCTGAGCCTCGTCGGCACCGTCGAAGACGTCGAGTTGACCGATCCGGCAGTCCCCGCGGAGACGCTGCTCTACCGGCTGTTCCACGAGCGCGGCGTCCGCGTGTTCGAGCGCCAGCCGCTGGTCGAGCGCTGCCGCTGCTCGCGCGAGCGGGTCGACGACATGCTGAAGAGCTTCACGCCGGAAGAGCGGCGCGACATGATCGAGGGTGGCCGCATCGGCGTCACCTGCGAATTCTGCTCCAGCCACTACGACTTCGATCCCGCCGACTACGACATCGCGGACTGAGCCGTCCCGGCGAGCGCCGCGACGGCGGCCGCCGTGGCCGTGGCGAGATGGCCGGCGAGCGTGTGGCCGCTCGCCCGGCGTGGCGCGAGGTCGTGGTCGCCGTCGGCGCACCAGCGGATCGCGACACCGGCCGGCAGATCGTAGCCCGCGACCTCGACGCGGTTCCCGAACGGGTCGCGTTCGCCCTGGACGATCGTCACCGGCAGCCGGGCCGCCGCGAGCGGCGCCAGCCGCAGCTTCTCCGGTGCGCCGGGCGGATGGAACGGATAGCCGAGCGCGACGACACCGACGACGCGCGGGTCGAGCGGATCGGCGGCGGTCATCGTCGCGACCCGGCCGCCGAGCGACTTGCCGCCGATCAGGACGGGACCGTCGAAGCGCGCGAGGACGACGTCGAGGGCGGCGCGCCAAGCCGGGACGAGGCTGTCGGCCTTCGGCGGCGGCCGGCGGGCGCCGTCGCGGCGGGCGGCCATGTAGGGGAACTCGAAGCGGACGACGCGAAGGCCCGCCTCCACCAGGGCGGCGGTGGCCGAGGCCATCCACGCGCTGTCCATCGGCGCGCCGGCGCCGTGGGCAAGGACGAGCGTGCCGCGCGGCACCACGGGCGCGTCGACGAGGAGAGCCGGGGCGATCACGCCGCGGCGTCGAGCCGCCCGATCACCAGCGCCGCGGCGGCGAGGTCCTCGAGCGCGGTGCCGACCGACTTGAACAGGGTGATCGCCTCGGCCGACGTCCGGCCGGGATGGGCGCCGCGGCAGAGCTCGAACAGGTCGGCGCGGACGTCGTCCTCGGTGATCAGGCCAGCGCGGATCGGCTGCACGAGGTCGCCGGCCTCGTGGCAGGCGCCGGCGCGGGTGTCGGCGTAGAGCTCGGCCCGGAGGATCGCGGCGTCGTCGGCCTCGCGCATGTCCGGCGTGAAGCCGCCGACGAGGTCGACGTGGGTGCCGGGGGCGAGGCGCTCGCCCCGCACCAGCGGTTCGCCGGCGAGGGTGGCGGCCGAGACGATGTCGGCGCGCCCGAGCGCGGCGTCGAGGTCGGTGACGGCGGAGATCCGCGCCGGCCGGCCGGCGAGCGAGCCGCCGAGCCGCGCGGCGAGGGCGGCGGCCTTGCCCGGATCGCGGTTCCAGATTTCGACCTCGTCGATCCCGCGGCGGGCGGCGTGGGCGTGGATCAGGAACGGCGCGAGCGCGCCGGCGCCGATCATCAGCAGACGGCGGGCGTCGGGCCGGGCGAGGTACGAGGCGGCGAGGGCGGAGGCGGCGGCGGTGCGCCACAGCGTCAGCTCGCGGCCGTCGAGCACGGCGAGCGGCGCGCCGGTGAGGCCGTCCATCAGCAGATAGGAGCCGATCACGGTCGCCTTGCCGCGGGCCGCGTTGCCGGGCACGACCGAGACGATCTTGATGCCGGTGTAGTGCGGGCCGGCGGCCGCGGCGCCGTGCCACGCCGGCATCAGCAGCAGCGTCGCCTCGGGCTCGCCGGCGCGCGGCATCGGATGATGATGCCGGAGCGGCACCTCGATCGGGCTGCGGAAGGCGGCGTCGAGCGCGTCGATCACCGCCGACGGCGTCAGGACGGCGGCGATGTCCTCGCCGGTGACGATGCGCATCGCGGCCGCTCAGGCGGCGCGGCGCGGGGCGGGGAGAGCGGTGCCGCCTGACGGCGCCGGGGCGGCCGCGACTTCCTTGAGGCGCTCGGCCTCGACGCGCCAGCGCGCCGCCTCGCGGCGGTTGACGCGGGCGGCCTTGCGGAAGCGGCCCTGGCGCGCCCAGGTCGCGACGCCGCCGAGCGCGATGCCGAGCAGCAGCGCGCCGAAGAACACGACGTAGAGCGGCACCGTCAGCGCCAGGAAGGGCGTCGACGGCGTGAAGGGGTCGAAGGCGATGGTGACGGGCTGGTTGTTGACCACCGCGATCGCCATCAGCACCACGGCGACCGGGCCGCCGACGAGCAGCAGGACGAGGCTCTTCAACGCCGAACTCCCTTCGTTCCCGGGCCCGAGGGGCCCGGCTCGTTCCATCCGACGACCGGTGGATCGGCCGGCCGGCGCGCGGGGGCCCGGATCAGGCCTGATCGGAATCCGGGTTGAGCCGCTCGCGCATCTCCTTGCCCGTCTTGAAGAAGGGCACGGACTTCTTGTCGACCGCGACCTTCTCGCCGGTGCGCGGGTTGCGCCCGATCCGGGCGTCGCGCGCCTTGACCGAGAAGGCGCCGAAGCCGCGCAACTCGACGCGGTCGCCGTTGGCGAGGGCCTCGGTGATCTTGTCGAGGATGGTGTTGACGATGTTCTCGACGTCCCGCTGGTAGAGATGCGGGTTCTGCGCGGCGATGCGGCTGACGAGTTCCGACTTGATCATCGAACGGTCCCTCCGGATCGGTAAACCGAAATTCCTATTTCAGGTCGGAGGTTCCAGCCTGCCAAACCGAAACCAGACCGTCAAGCGATCCGATCGGCGCGAGCGCGCCGGCATCGAAGCCGAGCACGTTCGCCACCAGGGCGCGTGCCATGCCGGACAGGCCGAACGGACCCTGGTCGCGCTTCGGCTCCCAGTCGAGCACCGGCAGGGCGGTGTCGACCTTCCGGGTGCCGAGCCATGCGATCGCCTCGTCCTCGCCGCCGATCTCGTCGACCAGCTTCAGCGGCAGCGCCTGCCGGCCCGACCAGATCGAACCGTCGGCGAGCTTCAGGGCCGTGGCGCGGTCGAGGCCGCGGCGCTCGGCGACGATGTCGACGAACCACTGGTAGGTGTCGTCGACCAGCCGGGCGATCATCTCGCGGGCGCCGGGCACCTCGGGGTCGGTGAAGGGCGACGGCTCGGCCTTGAGCGGGGCCGACTTCACGGTGTCGACCTCGACGCCGATGGTCTTCAGGAGTTCGGTGACCTTGCCGTACTGGAAGTAGACGCCGATCGAACCGGTGATCGAGGTGCGCTGGGCGACGATGTGGTCGGTGGCGATCGCCGCCATGTAGCCGGCCGAGGCGGCGAGCGTGCCGACGGTGGCGACCGTCGGCTTCTTCGCCGCGATGGCGCGCAGACCGTCGTAGAGCTTCTCGCCGCCGGTGGTGGAGCCGCCGGGGCTGTCGATCGCCACGATCACGCCCTTGACGGCGTCGTCGGCGGCGAGGTCGGCCAGCATCTCGTCGCGCTCGCGGTCGGCCATGATGACACCGCCGATCTCGATGCGGGCGATGTGCGGCTCGCGCTTGGCGAGACCGTCGCCGGCGCCCGACCAGGCGAGCGCGGCCGCCAGCGCGGCCAGCACGGCGAGGAAGGCGACCGCGCGCCAGAACACCAGCTTGCGCCGGGTGCGGCGGCGATCGACGACGGCGTCGGCGGTGAGGGTCATGGGGTCCTGGCTCCACATCGATGCGGCAGGCCTAGCAGGCGTGGGCGGAGCCGGCAAGCGTCCGCCCACGGTGACGCCCCTCGACTTTCGCGAGCGGGCGCGCGACGAGGCGCGGTCGGCAGTGGTACCCCCGGACGCGACGGCCATTCCGGCGGAGCGCGACGTATTCGGCGGGGTCGCGGCGCGGCGAGGGCTGTAACCACGAAGTATAAGGGCGCCGCACGAAGCGACGCCCTTTTTACTGGCTCCCAAGACTCGAAGTCGTTGTAGAAGCCGGCCAGCTTCAGCCTAGGAAGCCGGTCTGAAATCCCAGCCGCGTTGCACGGGGGATGGTGTGAACCATGCGCCCGGGTCGATCCGTCGTCAAGCGGGCCGCCTTTATTTCGGGCTCTGTAGTTTCACCGAACGGGGGCCCGAAACGGCGAGAGGCCCGCGGGATCGCTCCCGCGGGCCTCTCGATCGGGTGGGTCCGGGCGGCACGGGGCCGCCCGGGAAGGGATCACTCGTCGGTGTCCTGACGGGCCTTGAGGGCCGCACCCAGGATGTCGCCGAGCGAAGCGCCCGAGTCCGACGAACCGAACTGCGCGACGGCCTCCTTCTCCTCGGCGATCTCGAGCGCCTTGATGGAGAGACCGATCTTGCGGGTCTTGCGGTCGAACTGGGTGATGCGGGCATCCAGCTTCTCGCCGACGGCGAAGCGCTCGGGGCGCTGCTCCGACCGCTCGCGCGAGAGGTCGGCGCGACGGATGAAGGCGGTCAGGTCGGTGTCGACCAGCTTGACCTCGATGCCGGCGTCCTTGACCTCGAGCACCTCGCAGGTGACCACCGCGTTGCGGCGAAGCTCGCCGGCGGTCTCCATCGGATCGTTGGCGAGCTGCTTGATGCCGAGCGAGATGCGCTCCTTCTCGACGTCGACGTCGAGAACCTGGGCGCGCACCACGTCACCCTTGGCGAACTCCTCGATGACCTGCTCGCCCGGACGGTTCCAGTCGAGGTCGGAGAGGTGCACCATGCCGTCGACGTCGCCGTCGAGACCGATGAACAGACCGAACTCGGTCTTGTTCTTGACCTCGCCCTCGACAGCCGAACCGATCGGGTGCTTCTCGAGGAAGGCCTCCCACGGGTTCTGCAGGGTCTGCTTCAGGCCGAGCGAGATGCGGCGCTTGACCGGATCGACCTCGAGCACCATCACGTCGACCTCCTGCGAGGTGGACACGATCTTGCCCGGGTGGACGTTCTTCTTGGTCCACGACATCTCGGAGACGTGGATCAGGCCCTCGATGCCCGGCTCCAGCTCCACGAAGGCGCCGTAGTCGGTGATGTTGGTGACGCGACCCTTGAACTTGGCGTTCACCGGGTACTTCGCCTCGATGCCCTCCCACGGATCCGCCTCGAGCTGCTTCATGCCGAGCGAGATGCGGTGGGTCTCCTGGTTGACGCGGATGATCTGGACGCGCACCTGCTGGCCGATCGAGAGCACCTCGGTCGGATGGTTGATGCGGCGCCACGCGATGTCCGTGACGTGCAGGAGGCCGTCGATGCCGCCGAGGTCGACGAACGCACCGTAGTCGGTGATGTTCTTGACGACGCCGTCGACCACCTGACCCTCTTCCAGGCTCTGGACGAGCTCGGAACGCTGCTCGGCACGGGTCTCCTCGAGGACGACGCGGCGCGACACGACGATGTTGCCGCGGCGCTTGTCCATCTTGAGGATCTGGAACGGCTGCGGCGTGTGCATCAGCGGGGCGACGTCGCGCACCGGGCGGATGTCGACTTGGCTACGCGGCAGGAAGGCGGTGGCGCCGTCGAGATCGACGGTGAAGCCGCCCTTCACCTGGTTGAAGATCTGGCCGATGACCTTCTCGTTCTTCTCGAAGGCCACCTCGAGGCGGACCCAGCTCTCCTCGCGGCGCGCCTTGTCGCGCGAGAGAACGGCTTCGCCGAGCGCGTTCTCGACGCGCTCCAGGTAAACCTCGACCTCGTCGCCGATCTTGAGCTCGCCGTCGCGGGCCCGGGCGCCGAACTCCTTGAGCGGAACGCGACCCTCGACCTTCAGGCCGACGTCGATGACCGCGAGGTCCTTCTCGATCGCGACGACGCGACCCTTGACGACCGCGCCTTCGACGACGTCCGAGGCGGTCAGGCTCTCGGCGAGAAGGGCGGCGAAATCCTCGCGGGAGGGATTGCTGGTTGCCATTGAAACTCCTGGTGCCGGCAGGCCGGCGTCGCGTCGGCGGGTTCGTGTGTTTGGGCGGCCCCTGACGTCCGTGGCCCGGATCCCCCTCGAAAACGACCGGGGAGCCGGATGCCGACGCTGTCGACGGACGACGGTGCCGAAAGACCTCGTGCGCCCGGTAGGATGACGTCCCGCCCGTGCGCGCCGCGCGGATATAGACGGGAAATCCGCGCGGCGCAAGACGGCGGGCGCGGCTCTTCACCCTCTCGCGCGGAGGCGGGGGCGGCACGCGCTATTCCTTTGCGCGCGGGGTCGCGCGGTGCTCAACTGCACCTCGTCAACGACCATGGGGGGCACCATGCCGAAGTCGATCCACCGCCGCGGCGCCGCGTTGCTGTGCGCCGGGCTGCCGCTGCTCTTCGCCGCCGCCGCTCCGGCCGCCGCGGTCGAGCTCGGGCCGACGGTCGCGGTTTCGCCGAAGACCAGCCCGTTCGCGGACTGCAAGGCCGACGACGTCGCCTCGCAGTCCGGTACCAACTATCCCGGCTCGGAGATCGAGCCCTTCGTCGAGGCGGCGCCCAAGGCGCCGGCGCGGCTGCTCGCCGGCTGGCAGCAGGACCGCTGGTCGAACGGCGGCGCCCGCGGGCTCGCCGCGGCCTACAGCTTCGACGGCGGCGCGTCCTGGAAGACGGTGGTGCCGCCCGGCGTCAGCAAGTGTTCCGGCGGCGCCTACCTGCGCGCCAGCGACCCCTGGGTCGCGATCTCGCCGAATGGCACGTCCTATTTCATGAGCCTCGCCTTCGACGCCGACCTGCCGGACGGCCGGTTCGGCGCCAACGCCATGCTGGTCAACCGGTCGACCGACGGCGGCCGGACGTGGTCGAGCCCGGTGGTGCTGCGCCGGGACGGCGTCGGCAAGGCGCTCAACGACAAGAACTCGATCACGGCCGATCCCGCGGACTCGCGCTACGCCTACGCGGTCTGGGACCGGCTGGTCGACTACAGCCTGCCCGACGGCCTGACCGGCGGCGGCGGCCGCGGCGCGCGCCAGCGCGCGGCCTTCCTGCGCTCGATCTCGGCCGGCAAGGCCACCGACGCGCCCGCGCGTGCCGACGAGGTGTTCTTCGAGGGGCCGGCCTTCCTCGCCCGCACCACCGACGGCGGCAAGACCTGGGAGCGGGCGCGCAAGGTGTTCGATCCCGGTCCGAACGCCCAGACCATCAACAACCTCGTCGAGGTCGGTCCGGGCGGCAAGGTCCACCTGTTCTTCACCCGCATCGACAGCGTCGGCCGCGTCTACATCGAGGTGAAGACCTCGACCGATCACGGTGCCACCTTCCCCGGCGCGGCGAGCATGGTGTCGGAGGTGCTGAGCTCGCCGACCTACACGATCACGCCCAACCTCGAGGCGCCGGTGCGCGACGCCGGCATCCTGTTCGACACGGCGGTCGATCCGGCCACCGGCACGCTCGCCGTGGTCTGGCAGGACGGCCGGTTCCGCGGCGTCGAGGGCATCGCCTTCTCGACCTCGTTCGACGGCGGCAAGACTTGGACCTTCCCGATCGAGGTGAACCGGACGCCGGCGAACTTCAACCGGCTGCGCGAGCAGGCCTTCGTGCCGGCGGTGGAATTCGTGGCGGGCAAGGTGGTCGTGACCTACTACGACTTCCGCAACGACGACGCCTCGGGCGAACTCGCCGACGCCTTCACCGCGATCTGCGCCGCCGCGTGCTACTGGCCCGAGGGCTGGACCGTCGGCCGGCGGCTGACGGGCAAGTCGTTCGACCTCGCCAAGGCGCCGGTCGCGCGCGGCTATTTCCTCGGCGACTACATGGGCCTGACGGCCGCCGCCGGGAAGGCGGTGCCGCTGTTCGGCGTGACCCGGGCGACCGCCGGCACCGCCGACCTCGTGACGCGGTCGATCACGCCCTGAGCCGGCGCGGCCGCGCCCTCGAAACGGCAAAGGGCCCCGGCGCGGATCGCGCCGGGGCCCTTCTTCTCTCTGGATCGTGCGGGGACGGCGGGGCGGATCAGCCCTCGGCCTTGTCCTCGCCCTTGATCTCCTGACCGGTCTTCTGGTCGACGACCTTCATCGAGAGGCGGACCTTGCCGCGCTCGTCGAAGCCCATCAGCTTGACCCAGACCTTGTCGCCTTCCTTGACGACGTCCTTGACGTTCTGGACGCGCTGCGGGGCGAGCTGGGAGACGTGGACGAGGCCGTCGCGCGAACCGAAGAAGTTCACGAAGGCGCCGAACTCGACGACCTTGACCACGGTGCCCTCGTAGACCGCGCCGACCTCCGGCTCGGCGGCGATGCCCTTGACCCAGTTCATCGCGGCCTGGATCGCCTTGAGGTCGCTCGAGGCGAACTTGACGGTGCCGTCGTCCTGGATGTCGATCTTGGCGCCGGTCTTCTCCACGATCTCGCGGATGACCTTGCCGCCCGAGCCGATCACTTCGCGGATCTTGTCGGTCGGGATCTTCATCACTTCGATGCGCGGGGCGTGCTCGCCGAGCTCGGAGCGGGCGCCGGTGATCGCCTTGGCCATCTCGCCGAGGATGTGCCGGCGGCCGCCGCGGGCCTGCTCCAGCGCGACCTTCATGATCTCCTCGGTGATACCGGTGATCTTGATGTCCATCTGCAGCGAGGTGACGCCGTTCTCGGTGCCGGCGACCTTGAAGTCCATGTCGCCGAGGTGGTCCTCGTCGCCGAGGATGTCGGACAGCACGGCGAAACGGTCGCCTTCCTTGATCAGGCCCATGGCGATGCCGGCGGTGGCGGCCTTGAGCGGCACGCCCGCGTCCATCAGCGCCAGCGACGAACCGCAGACGGTGGCCATCGACGACGAGCCGTTGGACTCGGTGATCTCCGAGACCACGCGAATGGTGTAGGGGAACTCGTGCTTGGCCGGCAGCATCGGGTGGACGGCGCGCCAGGCGAGCTTGCCGTGGCCGATCTCGCGGCGGCCGGGCGAGCCCATGCGGCCGGTCTCGCCCACGGAATAGGGCGGGAAGTTGTAGTGCAGCATGAAGTGCTGCTTGAAGGTGCCCTCGAGGGCGTCGACGAACTGCTCGTCCTCGCCGGTGCCGAGGGTGGCGACCACGAGGGCCTGCGTCTCGCCGCGGGTGAACAGCGCCGAACCGTGGGCGCGCGGCAGGATGCCGACCTCGGCGACGATCGGGCGGACCGTCGAGAGGTCGCGGCCGTCGATGCGCGAGCCGGTGTCGAGGATGTTCCAGCGGACGATCTTCGCCTGCAGGTCCTTGAACACCGCGCCGACCTGCTCCTTCGAGAAGGCGGGCTCGCCACCCTCGGGGAAGAAGGCGGCCATCACCTTCGCCTTGGCGGCGTCGACGGCGGCGTAGCGCTCCTGCTTGGCGGTGATGCGGTAGGCGGCGCGCAGGTCCGTCTCCGCGATCTCCAGCATCTTCGCCTCGATCGCCGAATGGTCGACCGGGGTGAAGTCGCGCGGCTCCTTGGCGGCGCGCTCGGCGAGGCGGATGATCGCGTCGATCACCGGCTGGAAGCCGCGGTGGCCGAACATGACCGCCGCGAGCATGGTGTCCTCGTCGAGCTCCTGGGCCTCCGACTCGACCATCAGGACGGCGTCCTGGGTGCCGGCGACCACGAGGTCGAGCTTGGAGTCGGCCATCGAGTCGACGGCCGGGTTGAGCACGAACTCACCGTCGATCAGGCCGACGCGGGCGCCGCCGATCGGGCCCATGAAGGGCACGCCGGAGAGCGTCAGCGCCGCCGAGGCGGCGACCATGGCGAGGATGTCCGGCGCGTTCTCCATGTCGTGCGACAGCGTCGTCACGATCACCTGGGTGTCGCACTTGTAGCCCTCGGGGAACAGCGGGCGGATCGGACGGTCGATCAGGCGCGAGGTCAGGGTCTCGTGCTCGGACGGACGGCCCTCGCGCTTGAAGTAGCCACCGGGGATCTTGCCGGCCGCGAAGGCCTTCTCCTGGTAGTTCACCGTCAGCGGGAAGAAGTCCTGGCCGGGCTTCGGTTCCTTGGCGGAGACGACGGTGGCGAGCACGGTGCTCTCGCCGTAGGTGGCGAGCACGGCGCCGTCGGCCTGGCGGGCGACGCGGCCCGTCTCGAGGGTCAGCTTGCGGCCGGCCCAGTCGATCTCGACTTTCTGGGTGTCGAACATGGGATGTCTTTTCGGTCCCGTATGCGTTGCGGTGCGCACCTGCCACGGGCAAGACGGCGGGACGCTCGGGTCGTTCCGGGGAAACGGGCCGAGCGCCCTGCGATCCTGCCCCATGGCCGTGCGGCACGGGGTGTGGCGACCGGCGCCGGCCCCGCTCCCGGGGCGGCCGACGGTCGCCGGCGATGGGCCGCGACGGCGGCCCGGGCCGCTTCATGACGCGAAACGGCCGACGGGCGGGCTCATACCACGTTTCGCGGGCCGCGGGAAATTCATTTGCCGGACGTCGGCGCGTCGGCCGGATACGGAAAAGGGGCGCCGGATCGCTCCGGCGCCCCTCGAAACCCGCTGGGGTCCACCCGTCCGCGTCAGCGACGCAGGCCGAGACGGCCGATGAGGGTGGTGTAGCGCTCCTCGCTGGTGCGCTTCAGGTAGTCGAGCAGCTGACGGCGCTGGCTGACGAGCTTCAGGAGGCCGCGGCGGGAGTGGTTGTCCTTGCCGTGGGTCTTGAAGTGCTCGGTCAGGTTGGAGATGCGCTCGGAGAGCAGCGCGACCTGCACCTCGGGCGAGCCGGTGTCGGCTTCCTTGGTGCCGTATTCCTTGATGAGCGCGGCCTTGCGCTCGGCGGTGATCGACATCGTCGATGTCCTTCGCGTTGCCGCGGCCGGAGCCGCGGGGAGGGGTGCCGCCACGGATCAGGCCGTGGCGAGGTTGAAGACCCTGCGCGGATGCAGCTGCCCTTGCTCGATCTCGCCGAGCGCCACGAGCTCGCCCTTGCGGGTGGCGTAGGCCGGTCCGTCGATGGGGGCGCCCTGCCCACGCAGGAGGATCGGCTGGCCGGAGCGCAGGCGACCCGCTTCCGCTTCCGTCACGGCCAGGGCCGGGATGTCGTCCAGCGCGGTCTCGACGGGGCGGAGCGCGGCGGCGAAAAGGCCGTCGCGGCCGGCTTCATGCGCCAGTTCCTGCAGCTTTTCAAGCGGAATCATGTCCACTTCGCCGTAGGGTCCGACGACGAGCCGGCGCAGGTCCACCACGTGGCCGCGGGTGCCGAGGCGGCGGCCGATGTCACGGGCGAGGGCGCGCACGTAGGTGCCCTTGCCGCATTCGCACTCGAACACGGCGGTGTCGGCGTCCGGGGTCGCGACGAGGTCGATCGTGTGGATGGTGACCGGGCGGGCGTCGAGCACCACCTCCTCGCCGGCGCGGGCGAGGTCGTAGGCGCGCTCGCCGTCGACCTTGATCGCCGAGAAGGCCGGCGGGACCTGCTCGATCTCGCCCTCGAACTCGTCGAGCACGGCGTCGACCGCGTCGGCGGACGGGCGGACGTCGGACGTCGCGACCGTCTCGCCCTCGGTGTCGTCGGTCGTGGTCTCGACGCCCCAGCGCACGGTGAAGCGGTAGATCTTGCGGCCGTCCTGGACGAAGGGGACGGTCTTCGTCGCCTCGCCGAGCGCGATCGGCAGCATGCCGGAGGCGAGCGGGTCGAGCGTGCCGGCGTGGCCGGCCTTGGAGGTGCCGAACAGCCGCTTGATCGCCCCGACCGCCTGGGTGGACGTGATGCCCACCGGCTTGTCGAGGAGCACCCAGCCGTGGACGAAATTGTTCTTCTGCCTGCGGGCCATGTCGGCGGAAACCCCGGAGACGCCGGGCGGGATTCGGACCCGCGGGACGGCGGTGGACGGGCGCACGGCACCCGCGCGCCCCGGAAGGCGCCGCTCATAGCCGAGGCGGGCGGGCATGGCAACCGCCCGGGGTGCCGTCACGGGTTCGGGCCGACCTTGACGCGCCAGATCGTGCCGCCGTCCGCGGACGTGACGCCGTAGATCCAGCCCGCGCTCTCGACGATGGCGCCGAAGGGGTGGCTCCCGAAGTCGTCGTCGCCGCAGCCGAAGGACGCCGCGATCTGGTAGCGGTAGCTCGCTCCGCCGGCGACGGGGATCAGGCGGAACAGGGTGCCGTTGCCGCAGGCGCCGCCTTCCGACGTGGTTCCCCAGACGTGGCCGTTGCGGCGCACGAGCAGCCCGCCCCGGGGGGCGGCGCCGTCTCCGGCCCGGTCGCCGAAGCGGTGCAGGATCCTGAAATTCGCAGCGCCGGTGGTCGAGGGCTTCAGGGTGTAGAGCACGCCCGGACCCCAGCGATCGGTCCTGTCGTTGATGCCGCCGCTCGAGGTCGTGCCGTAGAGGCGGCCGCCGGGCGTGATCACCAGACCGGTGTCCGGGTACATGCCGTCGTTGTCCGGCGCCGGATCCGCGTCCGTCCACTTGAAGGTCTTGACCAGCTTCTGCCGATAGCCCTTTCCGGACAGCTTCAGGCGGAAGATCGTGCCGAGGCCGACGGCGCCGCCGAAGGTCGCGGTGCCGTAGATCGTGTCGCCACAGTGGCAGCCGAGCGCCAGGGCGCCCTGCGGCTGCGCGCCGATCACGGCGTGGCGGTCGTCCCGGCCGTCGGGATCGACGAAGTAGCTCACCGCCGACGTCGTCCAACCACCCTCGCCCTCCGCGAGGCGATAGACGGCGCCGTTGACGGCCGCCGGCGCCTTCGGCGAGAAGTCGCCCGAATTGCCGGTCACGAGCAAGGACCCGTCGGACGTGATCGTGATCGGCCGATGGCCGGCGACCTCGCCGGCGATCGGGCCCGAAACAGGTGTCGGCTTCCACTCGGTCGCGCCTTCCGCGACGGGAGCCAGGACGAAGTAGTGACCCGGGTCGCGGGCACAGGGGCCGTGGCAGGCGCCTCCGCTGATCGCGCCCCAGTCGACCGACGAGTAGAGCCGGCCGTCCGGACCGACGGTGACCTGCCGGGGAATGCGGCCGCGGTCGTCGCGCTCCTCGTCGGGCTCGTCGAAGCTGTAGAGCGTCTCGAGCTCGGAGCCCGGGCGGAGCCGGAAGATGGTGCCGGAATCCTCGACGATCGTGCCGGTCGCGTCCCGGATGTTCCGGGTCGATCCGTAGAGCGTCCCGTCCGATCCGACCGCCAGGCCGGCCGAGGGATCGACCCCGCCCGGGCGGTCGAAGCGCCACACGAGTTCCGGCCGAAACGTCGGGGGCGCCGCATCGGCGCGCGCCGGCACGGACGACAGGGTCGCCAGGAGTAGGGCGGCAGAGATCGAAACGCGGCGACCCGGCGTCCTCGTCATGTCTTCCCCCCGCGCCGCCACGGACTCGAACGTCCGGGACGGCGCCGATCGTCGAATGGCAACTCCGATGCCCACCTCCTCGGGACGGTGGGCGTGCGTGAAAATACCGAGACGAACGTATCACGACGTGAATTGAAGTAAACGCTTTTCGACGGCATGGATCGCGCGTCGGTCGCCGAACGCGCGAGCGTGCCGCCGCTCTCCCCGTCCGCGGTCGCGAAAAGGCGTGCGGCGTCCGCGTCGGCGCGGAGGCCGCAGCCTCGAGCGGTATCAGCCGGCTCGCCCGTGCCCGGCCCGGGCGGCCTCGATCTCGGCGGTGGTCTTGGCCACGCGCAGGAAGGCCGGGCGGTTGGTGACGCGGTCGAGATAGGCGCCGAGCGCCGGCGTCCGCTCGAGCAGGCCGAAGCGGGTGATCCAGTCGAGCGAGACGCCCCACAGCACGTCCGCGGCCGAGAAGCGCTCGCCGAGGAGGTAGGGCCCCTCGGCGATCCGGTCGAGGATGGTGCGGATCGTGGTGTCGGGATCGGCGAAGGGCGACATCGAGCGCGGCGCCGGCTCGCGCTTCAAGTAGCGGTCCATGATCGCCGGCTCGAAGCAGGAGCCCTCGAAGGCGATCCAGCGGAGATAGGGGCCGCGCAACGGGTCGCCGATCGCCGGGGCGAGGCCGGCGCCCTGGAAGGCGTCGGCGAGGTAGATGGTGACGGCGACCTGCTCGGTGACGACGGCGCCGCGGTGCACGATCGTCGGCACCTTGCCCATCGGGTTGACGGCGAGGAAGTCGGGCTTCAGCTGGTCGTCGGCCTCCAGGTCGAGGAAGCGGACGTCGTAGGGCGCGCCGAGCTCCTCGAGCAGGACGCGGGTGCCGACGGCGCGGCTGTGGTGGTTGTAGTAGAGCGTGACGCGATCACTGTCCGTCATCTCCGACCTCCCTGTGGCTGTGTGCCCGTGGCGCGGATGCGCGCCGAGTCCATCCTGCCCGGGGACGATGACGGGGGCTGTCACGAGCGTGCGGGAGGGCCGGTCCTCAATCCCCGCCGCCGTCCCCGCCATCGCCATCCTCGCTCGACGGCGCCTCGATGTCGCGCTTGACCTCGGGCGAGCGCAGCAGGGCGTCGATGCGGGCGTCCTCGTCGAAGCGGTCGTCGAAGCGGAAGACGAGGTCGGGCGCGTAGCGCAGGTCGATGCGGCGGGCGATCTGGCTGCGGATGAAGCCCTTGTGACGGGCGAGCGCCTTCGGCGCCGCCTGCGGGTCGGCGCCGACCAGGGCGGTGACGTAGACCGTCGCGTTCTTGAGGTCCGGCGAGACGCGGACCTCGGGGATGGTGACGATCAGCCGGTCGATCTCGTCGTCCTGGATCTCGCCGCGGGCGATCAGGTCGGCGAGGGCGTGGCGGATCAGTTCGCCGACGCGGAGCTGGCGCTGCGACGGCCCCTTGGGCTGGCCCTGGTCGTGGGCGCGGCGGGACATGGTGTGTTCCTCTTCGTTGTGGTCCTTGCGATGGCGCGAAAGGGGCGCGCCGTCAATCCACCGCGGCGGCGCTCATCGCGTCGACGTGGGCGGCGAAGGCTTCCATCTGGCGCCGGTCGGCGAAGGCGCGCCGGGGCACGGCGATGCCGGTGTCCGGCGTGGTGCGGACGAAGACGTGGCCGGCGGTGACGTCGACGGCGCCGATCTCGGCCCAGGTCGTCAGCGTCTCGGTGCCGTCGGCGCTCACCAGCAGGCCGTCGGGGCGGAGCGTCAGGCGCACGGGGCCGCGCGGCAGGTCGATGCGGGCGGTGCGGGCGTGGCGGTCGGCCCGATCGGCGGCCGCGCCAGAGACGACGACCAGCAGCGTCAGCGCGATCGCGACCAGCCACGCCCTCGGATCGTCGTCGGGGATGCCGAGCGCAGCGTCGGCGATCGGCCAGACCGTGCCGACCACGGCCGCGGCCACCGGCAGCAGCCACCAGCGCCGGGCCGACCAGCGCGGCCGGAGGGCGGCCAGCGCCGCGGCGTCGGCGGTGCCGAGGCGGTAGTCGAGCCGGTCGACCGGCGGCGGCGCGGCGTCAGGCACCGGCGCCGCGCGCCCGCTGCCAGGCGTCCCGGATGGTCGCGACGTCGTTCGGAAAGCCGGCGGTTTCGAGCGCGCGCAGCGGCACGGCGTGGATGTCGTGCCAGCGCGTCACCATGAAGAGGAAGCCCTCGGCTTCGCGCAGTTCGGTAACGGCGGCCCAGTCGATCCGGCTCCGGAAGCCGGGGCCGGCGATCTGGAAAGCGTCCGCCCACCACGTGAAGCTGCGGTGGCCGAGCCGCGGGTCGTCGGGCGCCATGTCGCCGGGCTTCGGCGTCAGCTTCCAGCCGACGAAGCCGAGGGCGCCGACGAAGGCCAACCCGTCCTCCCACGGCGGCAGGTCGAGGCCGGTGGCACGGTGGACGTAGAGCTTGACGAGGCAGAACACGAGGCCGCCGATCGCCATGCCGGCGAAGAGACGGCGCAGCCGCTCGTGGCAGCCCCAGTGCCTGGCCCCAAAGGCCGGACGCGCGAACGCGGCGGACATGGCGGCCGCGTCCGCAGGTGTCAGGTCGTAGTGGACCTCGTCGGTCATCCCGCCTCCGGGCGGCGCGACGCTCCGGTCAGAGCGTGCGCGCGACCTCTTCGACGCGGAAGCATTCGATCACGTCCCCGGCGCGCATGTCCTGGTAGTTCTCGAAGTTCATGCCGCATTCCTGGCCGGCGTGGACTTCCTTCACGTCGTCCTTGAAGCGCTTGAGGGTGCCGAGCTTGCCCTCGTGGATGACGACGTTGTCGCGGATGAGGCGCACCGAGGCGCCACGCTCCACCACGCCCTCGACCACGCGGCAACCGGCGACCTTGCCGACCTTGGTGATGTTGAAGATCTCTAGGATCTCGGCGTTTCCGAGGAAGGTCTCGCGCCGCTCGGGGGCGAGCAGACCGCTCATCGCGGCCTTCACGTCGTCCACGAGGTTGTAGATGATGTTGTAGTAGCGGATCTCGATGCCGGCGCGTTCGGCCGCGGAGCGGGCCTGGGCGTTGGCACGGACGTTGAAGCCGATGATCGCGGCCTCCGACGCCTCGGCGAGGCTGACGTCCGATTCCGTGACGCCACCGACGCCGCCGTGGATGATCCGCGCCGAGACCTCGTCGTTGCCGACCTTCTCGAGCGCGCCGATGATCGCCTCGAGCGAGCCCTGCACGTCGGTCTTGACGACGAGCGGGAACTCCTTGCGGCCGGCCGCGGTCTGCAGCTTGTTCATCATCTGCTCGAGCGACCCGCGGGCGCCGGCGAGGCGCTTCTGCGAATTCTCGCGCTTCTGACGGACGCGGTACTCGGTGATCTCGCGGGCGCGGGCCTCGTTCTCGACCACGGCGACGCGGTCGCCGGCGTCGGGCGTGCCCTGGAAGCCGAGCACCTCGACCGGGGTCGACGGCGCCGCCGACTGGATGTTGGCGCCGTGGTCGTCGAGCAGCGCGCGGACGCGGCCCCATTCGGAACCGGCCACGACGATGTCGCCGACCTTCAGCGTGCCGCGCTCGACGAGCACGGACGCCACCGGGCCGCGGCCCTTGTCGAGCTTGGCCTCGACCACGATGCCCTCGGCCGCCCGGTCCGGGTTGGCCTTGAGCTCGAGCACCTCGGACTGCAGCAGGATCGCCTCGAGCAGCTTGTCGAGGTTCATCCTCTTGGTGGCGGAGACCTCGATCTCGAGGACGTCGCCGCCCATCGATTCGACCTGCACCTCGTAGCGCAGCAGCTCCTGGCGGACGCGGTCCGGCTTGGCGTCGGGCTTGTCGATCTTGTTGATCGCCACGATCAGCGGCACGCCGGCCGCCTTGGCGTGGGCGATCGCCTCGATCGTCTGCGGCATGACGCCGTCGTCGGCGGCGACCACGAGCACCACGATGTCCGTCACCTTGGCGCCGCGGGCGCGCATGGCGGTGAAGGCGGCGTGGCCGGGGGTGTCGATGAACGTGATCTTCTGACCGTTCATCTCGACCTGATAGGCGCCGATGTGCTGGGTGATGCCGCCGGCCTCGCCCGCGGCCACGTTGGCGTGGCGAAGCGCGTCGAGCAGCGAGGTCTTGCCGTGGTCGACGTGGCCCATGATGGTGACCACCGGCGGGCGCGACACGGTGTCGGCTTCGACGTCGGGCGCCGCGAACAGGCCTTCCTCGACGTCGGACTCCGAGACGCGCTTGACGGTGTGGCCCATCTCCGTCGCGATCAGCTCCGCCGTGTCGGCGTCGATCACGTCGTTGATCTTCAGCATCTGGCCCTGCTTCATCAGCAGGCGGATGACGTCGACCGCGCGCTCGGCCATGCGGTTGGCGAGCTCCTGGATGGTGATCGCCTCGGGCAGGATCACCTCGCGGAGCACCTTCTCGCGCGGACCGGACTGGGCGGCACGCTTCTCCTTCTCGCGGCGGCGACGGAGCGCGGCCAGCGAACGGGAGCGCTCGCCCTCGTCGTCGGTGAGGGCGGTGGTGATGGTCAGACGGCCCTTGCGGCGGTCCTCCTCGGTGCGCTTGACCGGGGCGGGCGCGGGCACGCGGGCCTTCTTTGTCGCGGGCGAGGCGACCTTGCCGCGCGGGGCCTCGTCGTCGTCGGTCGCGGCGGCCGGGGTGGCCGTGGCGGCACCCGGGGCGGGGGCGGCCGGCTTCGGGCGCGCCGGCATGACGAGCTCGATGGCGCCGGGGCGGCCGCGGGTCTCGTTGGTGCGCACGGTCGGCCCGGCCGTGGCGGCCGGCGTCGGCGCCGCGGCGGCGACGGGCGCGGCGGTCGGCTCGACCGCGGGCGCGGCCGGGGCGAGGGCGGCGAGGCGCGCGGCCTCCTCGGCGGCACGGGCGGCTTCCTCGGCGGCGCGGGCGGCGGCCGCGGCGGCCTCGATCTCGGCGCGGGCGGCGGCCTCGGCGGCGAGGCGCTCCTCCTCGACCCGGCGGATCGCGGCCTCTTCGGCACGGCGGCGCTCGTCGGCCTCGCGGGCGAGGGCCTCGCGCAGCGCCTGCTGGCGCGCGCCGATCTCGTCCTGGCTCAGGGAGCGCAGCACCATGTTGCCGGGGCCGGGACGGCGCTCGGACGGACGGGCCTGCTGCTGCGGCGCGGATCCGCCGGACGGCGGCGCCTCGCGGCGCGGCTGGAGGCCTTCGGCCACGCGGGCGGCAGGGGCCGGCGCCGGCGCAGGGGCCGGCCCGTCGCCGGGCATGCGCGACTTCTTCTTCTCCACGACGACGGCCTTGGTGCGGCCGTGGCTGAAGCTCTGGCGCACCGTGCCCTGTTCGACCGTGCGGCGCCCGAGCGACAGCGTCCCCTTCTTCTGGGAAGCGGACAGGGACTTGTCGTCGGTGTTCTTCGTATCGCTCATACCGTGCTCTATCCTCGCCGGCCGAAACGGCGATCCGACGGCCCTCGGGGGCCGGATCGCCGAATGACCTATCCCTTGCGGTCCCCTCGTCCGAGGTCCGCCATCCAGTCCACATCCGGCGACCCGCCCCTGTAACGGGCGAGCGCGGCGGCGTTTCTCAGGAAGCTGGTGCTCACCCCGCCGGCGAGCAGTGCAGCATGTATCACATTTGTCCCGCCCAATGCCAAATCCAAATCGGCACCGCGGAACAATCCGGCGACGACGTGCGGCACGGCCACAGGGGGGAGCGGGTCGCGCGTCTCGGCGGCGCCCTCGTCCCTCATGTCGGTGTCGCCGGCCCCTTCGTCCAGGGTGGCGCGGCCGACTTTCGCGTCCGTGTCGTCGTCTTCGTCGTCGAAATCGTCGTCGGCGGCGTCGTCCAGGTCGTCGCCGGCGTCGGCGCGCAACCGGCGCCGGATCGCCTGGGCGACCTTGCGGCGGCCGTCGTCGCGGGCCTCCTCGGCGTGGATCACCGCCACCACCTTGTCGCGCCCGAGCGCCGCCGTGACCTTGCCGAAGCCGGTCACCACGCGGCCCGCCTTGCGCGCCATCGACAGCGACGACAGCGCCACCTCCGCGAGCAGGCGGTCGACCAGGTCCGGCAGGCCGGGGTCGACCGTCGCCTCGGCCTTGAAGCCGCGGGCGAACAGCTTGCGGCGCACCGCTTCGGCGACCATGTCGCGGCGCGCGGTCACCCACACGCCGCGGCCCGGCAGCTTGCCGCGCACGTCCGGCACCACGGCGCCGTCGGGCGCGCGCACGAAGCGCAGCAGCCCCTCGGGCGGCTGCGCCGTGCGCGTCACCACGCAGGTGCGCTCGGCGGTGTCGGGCCGGTCGGCCATCTCTGCTCCCACGCGTCCGTGTCGTCGAGGACCGGGGCCGGTCAGGCCTCGGCCACCTCCTCGCCCTCGGTCTCGCCGCCCTCGCCCTCGTCCTCGGGCGCTTCCTCGGCGGGGGCCTCGATCCAGCCGGCGACGACGCGCGCGGCCATGATGATCGCCTCGGCGTCGGCGCGGGAAACGTCGAGCTCGGAGAAGGTGCCCTTGTGGCGCGTGACCTCGCCGCCCTTGCGCTCGGTCCAGCCGACGAGGTCGTCGGCGGCGCAGCCGGCGAGGTCCTCGACGGAGAGCAGGCCGTCCTTGCCGAGGGCGACCATCATCGCGGTGGTGACGCCGGCGACCTGACGCAGGTCGTCGGAGACGCCCATGCGGACGCGCTCCTCGTCGAGCTCGCGCTCCTTGGCGTCGAGGAACTCCTGGGCGCGGGCCTGGATCTCCTCGGCGGTGTCGTCGTCGAAGCCCTCGATCGAGGCGATCTCGTCGCGGTCGACGAAGGCGAGCTCCTCGACGGTGGCGAAGCCCTCGGTGGCGAGCAGCTGGCCGACCACCTCGTCGACATTGAGCGCCTCCATGAAGAGCTGGGTGCGCTCGTTGAACTCCTTCTGGCGCCGCTCGCTCTCCTCGGCCTCGGTCATGATGTCGATGGCCCAGCCGGTCAGCTGGCTGGCGAGGCGGACGTTCTGGCCGCGGCGGCCGATCGCCAGCGACAGCTGCTCGTCGGGGACGACGACCTCGATGCGCTCGGCGTCCTCGTCGAGCACCACCTTCGACACCTCGGCCGGCTGCAGCGCGTTGACGATGAAAGTGGCCGCGTCGGGCGACCAGGGGATGATGTCGATCTTCTCGCCCTGGAGCTCCTGCACCACCGCCTGGACGCGGCTGCCGCGCATGCCGACGCAGGCGCCGACCGGGTCGATCGAGGAGTCCTTGGAGATCACGGCGATCTTGGCGCGCGAACCGGGGTCGCGGGCGACGGCCTTCACCTCGATGATGCCGTCGTAGATCTCGGGGACCTCCTGGGCGAACAGCTTGGCCATGAAGGTCGGGTGGGTGCGCGACAGGAACACCTGCGGCCCGCGCTGCTCGCGGCGGACGTCGAAGATCAGCGCGCGGATGCGGTCGCCGTAGCGGAAGCTCTCGCGCGGGATCAGTTCGTCGCGCCGGCAGATCGCCTCGCCGCGGCCGAGGTCGACGATGACGTTGCCGTATTCGACGCGCTTGACGACGCCATTGACGACCTCGCCCATGCGGTCCTTGAACTCGTCGAACTGGCGGTCGCGCTCGGCCTCGCGCACCTTCTGCACGATGACCTGCTTGGCCGACTGGGCGGCGATGCGGCCGAAGTCGATCGGCGGCAGCGGCTCGGCGATGAAGTCGCCGAGGCGGGCGGCCGGGTTGCGGTGGCGGGCGTCGACGAGGTCGATCTCGGTCGAGGAATTCTCGACGCGCTCGACCACCTGCAGGAGGCGCTGCAGCCGGATCTCGCCGGTGCGCGGGTTGATCTCGGCGCGGACGTCGGTCTCGGAGCCGTAGCGCGAGCGGGCCGCCTTCTGGATGGCGTCCTCCATCGCGGTGATCACGATCTGGCGGTCGATCGACTTCTCGCGCGCGACCGCGTCGGCGATCTGCAGGAGTTCGAGTCGGTTCGCACTGACGGCCATGGTCTTCTCTCTCCGGATCCCGTTGCCGGGGGCTTCAGCGATCGGGGCGCCCCGCCGCGGGGCGCCCGCCTTCAGGTCCTGTTCTGGCGCAACGCCTCGCGGATCAGGGCGTCGTTCAGCACCAGCTTCGCCTCGTCGAGGGTGTCGAGGCGGAACCAGATCTCCTGGGTGCCGTCCTCGAGGCTCTGTAGCAGGCGCACGCCACCCTCCTCGCCGCGGGTGCCGAGCAGCCAGCCGCGGAAGCGCTTGCGGCCGGCGACCGGCACCTGCAGCTCGATCTTGGCCTCGAAACCGGACCAGCGGTCGAAGTCGGAGCGGCGGACCAGCGGCCGGTCGATGCCCGGCGAGGAGACCTCGAGGTGGTAGGCGCCCGAGATCGGGTCGTCGACGTCGAGGGCCGGGGACACCGCCTTCGACACCGTCTCGCAGTCCTCGACGGTCATGCCGCCGTCGGCGCGCTCGGCGAAGATCTGCAGCGTCAGGCCGTTCTGGCCGAACAGGCGGACGCGGACGAGACGGTAGCCGAGGTCGATCAGCACCGGCGCGACGATCGCCGCCACCCGCGCGTCGACGCCGGTCTCGGAGACGATGCGCGGCTCGGCGAGATCGGTCTCGACGGGGGAGCCGCCGAGGGGCGGCAGCGGCGTGTCGGGGGTGTCTGCGGTCATCGGTCCCAGGCGGTCGCGCGACCCGATGCCGGCCGGAGGGGGCCGGATATGAAAAAGGAGCGGGTCCGGGGGGACCCACTCCCAATCCGCTCATCGAGCGCATCAGAACTGTTGCCGTCTACTTAACCCCGCCGGCGGCGGAAATCAAGCTCCGACGGCCGTCCCGTTCACAGCTCGAGCACGATGCGGCCCTCGACCTCGCCCTTCTTCAGGCGCTCGAAGATGCCGTTGATGTTGTCGAGGCTGTCGGTGGTGGTGGTCGGCTTGACCTTGCCCTCTGCGGCGAACTCGATCGCCTCGGCGAGGTCGCGGCGGGTGCCGACGATCGAGCCGCGGATGGTGACGCGCTTCAGCACGACGTCGAAGATCGGCGTCGGGAAGTCGCCCGGCGGCAGGCCGCAGAGGCTGATGGTGCCGCGCCGGCGCACCAGCTTCAGGGCGTCGGCGAAGGCTGCGCGGGAGACCGCGGTGACGAGCACGCCGTGGGCGCCGCCGTGGGTGGCGTTCTCGATCTCGTGGGCGAGGTTCTGCGTCCTGGCGTTGATCGTCGCCTCGGCGCCGAGCGCGCGGGCGAGCGCGAGCTTGTCGTCGTCGACGTCGACGGCGACCACGTGCAGGCCCATCGCCTTGGCGTATTGGACGGCGACGTGGCCGAGACCGCCGATGCCGGAGATCGCGACCCACTGGCCGGGGCGCGCCTCGGTCTCCTTCAGGCCCTTGTAGGTGGTGACGCCGGCGCACAGGATCGGCGCCATCGCCACGAAGTCCGGGTTGTCGGGCAGCTTGCCGACGTAGTCGGCGGCGGCGAGCACGTATTCGGCATAGCCGCCGTCGACGCCGTAGCCGGTGTTGTGCTGGCCCTCGCAGAGCGTCTCCCAGCCGGTCTCGCAATGCTCGCAGCAGCCGCAGGCGTCGTGCAGCCAGGGCACGCCGACCGGGTCGCCCTCCTTGAGGTGCTTGACGCCCGGGCCGACCTTGGCGACGTAGCCGACGCCCTCGTGGCCGGGGATGAAGGGCAGCTTGGGCTTGACCGGCCAGTCGCCGTCGGCGGCGTGGAGGTCGGTGTGGCAGACGCCGCTGGCGATCACCTTGACCAGGACCTCGCCGAGGCCCGGTTCCGGGATCGGGACCTCCTCGATCACGAGGGGCTGGCCGAAGGCCCGCACCACGGCGGCTTTCATGGTGGCAGTCATGGGTCGTCTCCGATTCCACCGCGCGCGGCGGCTATGGGCGGAGACTATCGCGCCGACGGGGCCGATCCTTGATCGCGATCAACCGGCCGCCGGCATCAGGGTTGACCCCGACGGCCCCCCGGCAGCAACCGGCGCAGCGCGCCGACCAGCCCGCCCGAGCGGGCGGCCTTCTCGGCGCGGGCGAGGGCGCGGACGTCGTGGCGGAAGCGGATGTCGCGGATCGCCGGCAGGTCGAACACGGTGCCGCCCGGCGGCGCCGACAGCGGCGCGAGGTCGAGCGGCAGGGCGGCGACGAGGCGGTCCTCGTCGAGCGTCTTCTCCGTCCAGGTGGCGTCGATCGCCGCGATCAGCCGCTTCCAGGCGATCCGGCGGCCGGGCTGGCGAGCGTAGGCGGACAGGCGGGCGAGGCCGAGGCCGCGGTAGAGGTCGACGAAGCGGTCGTCGACCGGGCCGGGCGCGGCGAGGTCGACGTCGGCGAGGCCCTCGCGCCCGTTCACCAGCGGCAGGCAGGGAATGCCGTAGCTCTCGGCGACCACCATGCCGTGGAGCGAGGTCGAGACGATGCGCCGGCAGGACGCGACCTCGTCGACCCAGGCGCGCAGGCCCTCGGCCGACACCGGCGTGCAGGTGTTGATCAGACGAACGCCCTCGACGCCGGCGAGGTCGTAGGCGGCGAGACCCGACTTCGGCCGCGCCTCGTGGGCGCGGTCGGCGAGTTCGGAGAGGTGGAGGATCACGCCGAGCTCGTGGGTCTTCGCCACGGCCGGACGGTAGAAGCGCGGCAGCAGCCAGACCGGATCGCCGAAGGCGGCGCGTTCGGCCGCCTCGGCGCCGCCGAGACGGGCGGCGCTCAGCGGGCCGCGGGTGGCAGCGACCTCGATCCGCGTCCCGGGGGGCGGCGCGTAGGGAATGCGCTCGGCCGGACGGGCGCGCGGGTTGGCGTGGGGCGAGCAGCCGCTGCCCCAGACCGTCACCGTGCCGCCTTCGAAACCGTGGGCGACGGTGCCGACCGCGGCGAGGCGATTGCGGACCGAGCGGAACGGCACGCGCTCGATCGGAAGGCCGGTCAGGAGCGCGACCATCACCGGCGACATGGCGTCGCCCCAGTTGAGATAGTCCATCTCCTCGGACGAACCGGCCCAGCCGAGGGGCACGCACCCGGTGTCGCGGACGAGGGCGCGCAGGTCGGAAGTCATCGGGTCGTCTCTCCGGATGCCGCGCGCCGGAGGTCGCGGGGCGAGGCGCCTGCCTTTACGGGAAAACGCGGGCGGCTGCAAAGCGGCCCCGCCGGCCGGACGCGCGAGCGACCGGATCAGGCGCGCTCGAAGCTCAGGTAGTTGCCGCGCCGGCCCTCTCGGAGCGCCTTGGCCTCGTAGCGCGTGCCGGGCCAGCCGGCCCAGGGCGCGCGCCAGTCGTCCGGCCGGGTCGCGGTCCAGCGGAAGGCCGGGTGGCGGCGGACGTGGAACAGCGTCCAGTCGACGTAGCTGTCGATGTCGGAGGCGAAGTGGAAGGCACCGCCGGGCTTCAGCACGCGGGCGAAGCGGTCGAGGTTGTCGGGGCCGACGAAACGGCGCTTGAAGTGGCGCTTCTTCGGCCAGGGATCGGGATAGAGCAATACGACGCGGTCGAGCGAGGCGGCGGGCAGCCAGTCGAGCACCTTCACCGCGTCGGCATCGGAGACGCGGACGTTGGCGAGGTCGCGGGCGCGGACGGCGGCGAGCGCCTTGGCCATGCCGTTGACGAAGGGCTCGACGCCGACGAAGCCGACGTCGGGGCTCTCGCCGGCGCGGTGGACGAGGTGCTCGCCGCCGCCGAAGCCGATCTCGAGACGGATCTCGGCGGGGACGTGCGGGAAGAGGTCGGCGAGCGCTTCCGGCGCCGGGCGGTCGAGCGGGAGGGCGAGGGTCGGCAGCAGGCCGGCGATCAGGTCCGCCTGTCCGGCGCGGAGCGCCTTGCCCTTGCGCCGGCCGTAGAAGGCGGCGTCGCGGACGTCGTCGGTCATGGTGTCGATGGGTCTCTCGGGGGATGGCGACGGCGGCCCGAGCGGGCCGCCGTCGCATTCGGTCGGGCGGTCAGAGCAGCGCCGACTTCAGCGTCTCGGCGAGGTCGAGCTTCTCCCAGGAGAAGCCGCCGTCGTCCTCGGCCGGCCGGCCGAAGTGGCCGTAGGCGGAGGTGCGGGCGTAGATCGGCCGGTTGAGGCCGAGTCGCTCGCGGATGCCGCGCGGCGAGAGGCGGACGACGTCGCGATCCGACAGCAGCGCCTCGACCTTGGCCGGGTCGACGTGGCCGGTGTCGTGGAGGTCGACGTAGATCGACAGCGGGTCCGAGACGCCGATGGCGTAGGACAGCTGGATGGTGCAGCGGTCGGCGAGACCGGCGGCGACCACGTTCTTGGCGAGCCAACGCGCCGCGTAGGCGGCCGAGCGGTCGACCTTGGTCGGGTCCTTGCCGGAGAAGGCGCCGCCGCCGTGCGGGGCCGCGCCGCCGTAGGTGTCGACGATGATCTTGCGGCCGGTGAGGCCGGCGTCGCCGTCGGGACCGCCGATCACGAACTTTCCGGTCGGGTTGACGTGCCAGGACGTCTCGGACCCGATCCAGCCGGCCGGCAGGGTCGCGCGGATGTAGGGTTCGACGATCGCCCGGACGTCGGCCGAGGTGAGGTCGGGGTCGACGTGCTGGGTGGAGAGCACGATCGAGGTCGCCGCGACCGGCTTGCCGTCCACGTAGCGCAGCGTCACCTGGCTCTTGGCGTCCGGGCCGAGCTTCGGCTCGGTGCCGTTCTTGCGGACCTCGGCGAGGCGGCGCAGGATCGCGTGGGCGTAGTAGATCGGCGCCGGCATCAGCTCCGGCGTCTCGCGGCAGGCATAGCCGAACATGATGCCCTGGTCGCCCGCGCCCTCGTCCTTGTCGCCGGCGGCGTCGACGCCCTGGGCGATGTCGGCGGACTGGGCGTGCAGCAGCACGTCGATCTCCGCGGTCTCCCAGTGGAAGCCGTCCTGCTCGTAGCCGATGTCGCGGATGGCGAGCCGGGCGAGGTGGGAGATCAGGTCGGGCGTGATGGTCGAGGGTCCGCGGACCTCGCCGGCGATCACGACCTTGTTGGTGGTGGCGAGCGTCTCGCAGGCGACGCGGGCCTCGGGCGCCTGCGCCAGGAAGGCGTCGACGACGGTGTCGGAGATCCGGTCGCAGACCTTGTCCGGATGACCTTCGGACACGGATTCACTGGTGAAGAGATAATTCCGCCGGGACATGGGATGACCCCTCAAAGTAGACGGACGGCTCCACCCGGACGGGTGGCCGGCCGCATCCTTTTCGCAAAGCGGTCGAGAGGGCGCAAGTGCGGTGCACACGCGGCGCGTTCGGCACCGTTCGGCCGGACGCTCGCGCGGGCGTCCGGCCGAAAGGGGCGATCGGCCGCGCGGCGCGGCCGAGGCTATCGACGCGGCGTTCAGGCCGGGGTGTCGTCGTCCGAGAGCGACTGGACGAGGTCGACGATCCGGCGGCGGACGCGGGCATCCTTGATGCGGATGAAGGCCTTGTTGAGGGAGAGGCCCTCGGAGCTCGACAGGAAGTCCACCACGTAGGAGTGCGGCTGGTTCTCGGCGAAACCCATCGCCTCCTCCGGGGTGCCCGGCGCATCCTCGAAGAAGAAGGAGACGGGGACCTTGAGAACGGTCGCCGTGTGCTGCAGGCGGCTCGCACCGATACGGTTGGTGCCCTTCTCGTATTTCTGGATCTGCTGGAACGTGATGCCGAGCGCCTCGCCCAGCTTCTCCTGACTCATACCCAGCATCATGCGGCGGAGGCGAACCCGGCTACCGACGTGGATGTCGATCGGATTCGGGGATTTCTTGCTTGCCATTCGATCATACTCGTTCGCGAGGTTATGTCTGCGGTATTCTTCTTTCTTGGTCGATCACCCGTTGTTGTGGTTCATCGACCAGCGGTGGTTCTCGCCCGGCTTCAAGTGACACGGGTCCACGCGTAGGAATTGTCGGCCCGGGTCGTGGTCGTGTCAACGCTTCCACGCCAGCTTGCGGCCCCCCGCGACGAGGACAATGAACGAAAATACGTAGAACGTTAACAGCCAATATGAACCCATCCGCCGAAATACCACCGGCGGCGTTTCCGACGGTAACCGAGCGTCGAGCACGCCGCGCTCGCCCAGCCCGAGTTCGGCGGTGATTCGGCCGTAGCCGTCGACCACCGCGGAGACGCCGGTGTTGGCGGCGCGCACCATCGGCAGGCCCTCCTCGACGGCGCGGGTGCGCGCCTGGTCGAGGTGCTGCCACGGCCCGGCGGTGTGGCCGAACCAGCCGTCGTTGGTGAGGTTGAGCAGGAAGCCGGGGGGATGGGCGGGGTCGACGACGGCGCCGGAGAAGATCGCCTCGTAGCAGACCAGCGCCCCGGCGGAGGGGGCGCCGGGCACTGTCAGCGAGCGTCGGCCGGGGCCGGCGGAGAAGCCGCCGACCGCCGGGACGATCTGGCGCAGGCCGATCGCGCTCAGCCAGGATTCGAGCGGCAGGTATTCGCCGAAGGGGACGAGGTGGACCTTGTCGTAGGCGTCGACGATGCGGCCGCCGTCGTCGACGACGTAGATGCTGTTGTAGAAACGCCGCCCGCCGCCGGCGACCTCGATGCGCGGGGCGCCGGTGATCAGCGTGGTGCCGGTGGGCAACAGGTCGGCGATGCGGGCGAGGGCGTCGGGCTCCTCGGTTAGGAAGAAGGGCAGCGCCGTCTCCGGCCAGATCACGTGGGTGAAGCTGATCACCCCGAGCGTGTCCGGGCCGGTCTTCGTGTCGCTGAGCGCGACGAGGGTGTCGAGGGTGGCCTGCCGGTATTCCGGGCTCCACTTCTGCGCCTGGTCGATCGCCGGCTGGACGATGCGCAGGCGCACGCCCGGCACCACCGCCTCGCCGACCGGCGCGGCGCCGGAGAGCCGCCAGAGCCCGAAGCCGACGTCGCCGAGGAGGATCGCGCCGGCGAGCGCGAGCACGGCGATCCGCCAGCGTGGCCGTACGTCCGGGTCGTCGCCGAGGACGGCCGGGGCCGCCGCGACGACGACGATCAGGAAGGTCAGGGCGTCGACGCCGACGACGGAGGCGAGCTGCAGCGTCACGTCGGTGGCGCCGGCGGCCTGACCGAGGAGGTTCCAGGGAAAGCCCGTGAGGACGTGGCCGCGCAGCCATTCGGCGGCGGAGAGGCCGACGGCGAGCGCGAGGATGCGCGCGGGTCCCTCGACCCAGACGAGGCGGGCGAAGGCGACGCCGGCGGCGGTGAAGAGGGCGAGGCCGGCCGGCAGCGCCACGACGGCGAAGGGCATCAGGACGGCGAAACGGTCGGCCTCCACCAGGAAGGCCGCGCCGATCCACCACAGGCCGGCGAGGAAGTAGCCGAAGCCGAACCACCAGCCGACCGCCGCGGCGGGCCGGATCCGACGGACACCGCCGCGGCCGGCGGACACCGCGCCGTCGACCAGCCAGACCAGCACCGGCAGCGTCACGAAGAGCACGGGGGCGAGGTGCCAGGGCGCCATCGCCAGCGACGACACCGCTCCGGCGAGGAAGGCGGCGGCGAAGCGGCGCCAGCCCCAGAGCAGGATCACGGCATGGGCGAGCGAACGCATCGGCACCTCGGGCAGGCGGCGGTTCGCCCGCGCCACCTGCCGGGTCGGCCGCCGAATCGGTGGGCCGAGCGTGGTGTCCCCGCGCCGGAGGGTCAAGGCCGCCGGCGAACCGGCGGCCGTCGCGAGGGATGCGACGTCAGGCCGCCGAGGCGGCGCCCTCGCCGGTGGCGACGATGCGCACGGTCTTGATGCGGCGGGCGTCGGCGTCGAGCACCTCGACCTCGAAGCCGGGCAGTTCGTCGAGCGTCAGCACCTCGCCCCGGGCGGGGATGCGGCCGAGCGCGGAGAACAACAGGCCGCCGAGGGTGTCGACCTCCTCCTCGTGGACCGTCACGTCGAAGCCCGGCCCGAGCACGGCGGCGACCTCGTCGAGGTCGGCGCGGGCGTCGGCGAGGAACACCCCGGGCGCGACCGCGCGCACCGGCGGGCCGTCCTCGACGTCGTGCTCGTCGTCGATCTCGCCGACGATGGTCTCGACGATGTCCTCCATCGAGACGAGGCCGTCGGTGCCGCCGTATTCGTCGATCACGAGGGCCATCTGGACGCGCGAGGCCTGCATCTTGGCCAACAGCGTCGCCGCCGGCATCGACGGCGGCACGAACAGGACGTTGCGCACCAGTCCGGTCTCGCCGAGGGTGCGGGTCAGGTCGACGGCGGAAAGGTCGAGCACCGCGGTGGCGTCGTCCTCGGCGTCCGGCGGGGCGGGGCGGGCGGCGCCGGCCGTGATCAGCGCCATCAGGTCCTTGATGTGGACCATGCCGACGGCGTCGTCGAGCGTCTCTCGGTAGACCGGCATGCGGCTGTGGCCGGAGTTCTCGAACAGCTGGACGAGGTCGGACAGCGTGGTGTCGATCTCGACGGCGTCGATGTCGGCGCGCGGCACCATGACGTCGTCGACGCGGGTCTCGCGCAGGCGCAGGATGTTGCGGATCAGCTGGCGTTCCTCGGGCGAGAAGGCCGCGTCGAGCGCGTCCTCCTGGCTCAGCGCCTGCTCGAGGTTCTGGCGCAGCGAGGCGGAGGGCTTGAAGCCGAAGGCTTCCCTGAGCCTGCCCAGCCAGGACGGCGGCACGCCGCCGGCATCGGTCGGAAGCACCGTGCCGGGGACGGCCGCGGGGCTACTCTGCGTCTCGGTGTCGCTCATCGTCTCCCGGTCGTCCCTCCCGGTCCGCCCCAGCGGCCGTCACCCCACCAGCGGGGCGTCGGCATAGGGGTCCGGGATGTCGAGCGCCGCCAGGATGGCCGTCTCCAGACGCTCCATCTCCTCGGCCTCGTCGTCTTCCATGTGGTCGTAACCCACGAGGTGCAGGAATCCGTGGACGACCATGTGCGTCAAATGATGCCGGAAAGGAAGCCCGCCGTCGACGGCCTCCCTGTCGACGGTCTCGCGGGCGATCACGATGTCGCCGAGCAGAGGCCCGTAGGCGTCGGCGTCGGGGTCGTCCTGCGGGAAGGACAGCACGTTGGTCGGCTTGTCGATGCCGCGGTGACGGGCGTTGAGCACGCGGATGCCGGCGTCGTCGGTGAGCACCACCGACACCTCCGAGCCGTCGAGGATCTCGGCGTCGGCGCGGGCGGCCGCGGCGGCGACCGCGGTCTCGACCAGCGCGACCAGCGCCGCCTCGCCTTCCGGCCAGTCGCCGGCCTCGACCAGCACGTCGACGGCGATCGCGGGAGCGGCGGTCACGAGGCGCTCTCCTTCGGCTGGCGCGCCTTCTCGGCGGCCTGCAGGCGCTCGCGGCCGTCGTCGTCGTAGGCCTTGACGATGCGGCCGACCAGTTCGTGGCGCACCACGTCCTCGTGGCCGAAGCGCACCTGCACCACGCCTTGGGTCTCCTTCAGGATCCGCGTCGCCTCGACGAGGCCCGAGACCTGGCCGGGCGGCAGGTCGATCTGCGAGGGGTCGCCGGTGACGATCATCTTGGATCCGTCGCCGAGGCGGGTCAGGAACATCTTCATCTGCATCGACGTGGTGTTCTGCGCCTCGTCGAGGATGACGGCGGCGTTGGCGAGGGTGCGTCCGCGCATGAAGGCGAGCGGGGCGACCTCGATGGCGCCGGAGGTCAGAGCGCGCTCGACCTTGTCGGGCTGCATCATGTCGTATAGCGCGTCGTAGAGCGGGCGCAGGTAGGGGTCGATCTTCTCGCGCATGTCGCCGGGCAGGAAGCCGAGGCGCTCGCCGGCCTCGACCGCCGGACGCGACAGGATCAGGCGGGCGACCTCGCCGCGCTCGAGCAGCGCGGCGGCGTAGGCGACGGCGAGATAGGTCTTGCCGGTGCCGGCCGGGCCGAGGCCGAACACCAGCGAGGAGCGGTCCATCGCCCGGATGTAGGCGTCCTGCGCCGGGTTGCGGGCGACCACGGTCTTCCGGCGGGTCGCGATCTGGGCGAGCTTCAGCCGCGTCTTCGGCTCCAGCGTCGGCAGCGCGAGCTGGCCCTCGAGGCTGATCGCCATCCGGATCGCGCCCTCGACGTCGCCCGGGGCGATCTGCTGGCCGGCCTGGAGACGGGCGTAGAGCGCCTCCAGGACGTCGCGGGCGCGGGCGCAGGCCTCGTGCGGGCCGCGGATGGTGACCTGGTTGCCGCGGGCGGTGGCGTCGACGCCGAGCTTCTGCTCGATCAGCGCGAGGTTCTGGTCGAACTGCCCGTAGAGGTGCCCGATCAGGCGGTTGTCGTCGAACACGAGCACCACGTGGGTCAGGTCCGAGGCGTGCGTCATTGGCTCTCCGGTGCGGCCGGGGTGGAGGGTCCCGTGGATCTCACCGGCGGTGATCCGGCGTCGTGGGCCGACGCCGCCGCCGCGAGGAACTGGCCCGCGCGCCCGCTCACGCCCTCAGCCGAACGGCGCCGTCCGCGGCCGGTTCCGCGAGGCGCCCGTCGAGGCTGTGGTGGCCGGCGGCGAGGATCTCGACCGCGGCGATCCCGCCGATCAGGTCGGCCGGCGCCGCGACGTGGACCGCCTGGAGCCAGGGCGAGCGCCCGACCAGTTGGCCCGGGTCGCGCCCGGCCTTCTCGAACAGCACCGGCACGACGAGGCCGACGCGGCTCTTCAGGAAGGCGGCCTCCTGCTCGTCGATCAGCGCCTGGAGGCGGGCGAGACGCTCGGTCTTGACCGGCTCCGGCACCTGATCCGATTCGGACGCGGCCGGGGTGCCCGGGCGCGGCGAATACTTGAAGGTGAAGCACGAGGCGTAACCGACGGCGCGCACCAGGGCGAGCGTCGCCTCGAAGTCGGCGTCGGTCTCGCCGGGGAAGCCGACGATGAAGTCGCCGGAGAGGGCGATGTCCGGACGCGCCGCGCGGATCCGCTCGACCAGCGTCAGATAGTCGGCGGCGCCGTGGCGGCGGTTCATGGCGGCGAGCACGCGGTCGGAACCCGACTGCACCGGCAGGTGCAGGTAGGGCATCAGCTCGGGCAGGTCGCGGTGGGCGGCGATCAGGGCGTCGTCCATGTCGCGCGGGTGGCTGGTGGTGTAGCGCAGCCGGGCGAGCCCCGGCACGGCGGCGAGACGGCGGACCAGCCGGGCGAGGCTCCAGGCGTCGCCGTCCGGGCCGACGCCGTGGTAGGCGTTGACGTTCTGGCCGAGCAGGGTGACCTCGCGCACGCCGGCGGCGACCAGCGCCTCGGCCTCGGCGACGACACGCTCGACCGGCCGCGACAGTTCTGCGCCGCGGGTGTAGGGCACGACGCAGAAGGTGCAGAACTTGTCGCAGCCCTCTTGCACGGTCAGGAAGGCGGTCACCCCCCGGCCGCGGACGCGCTCGGCGACCGGTTCGGGCAGGTGGTCGAACTTGTCCTCGGCGGGGAACTCGGTGTCGACCGCGCGCGGACGCGCCTTCGAGGGCACCCGGCCGGTGCCGGCGGCCGGGCGCTCGCCGGCCTTCACGCGCTCGAGCAGCTCGGGCAGCCGGTGGTAGGACTGCGGGCCGAACACCATGTCGACCACGGGCGCACGGCGGATGATCTCCTCGCCCTCGGCCTGGGCGACGCAGCCGGCGACGGCGACGGTGACGTCGCGCCCGGTGGTCTCCTCGAGCTTGCGGATCTTGCCGAGCTCCGAATAGACCTTATCGGCCGCCTTCTCGCGGATGTGGCAGGTGTTGAGGACGACGAGGTCGGCGGCCTCGATCCGGTCGGTCTCGTCGTAGCCGAGCGTGGCGAGCGTGTCCGACATGCGCGCGCTGTCGTACACGTTCATCTGGCAGCCGTAGGTCTTGATGAAGACCGTCTTGTTCGCCGTCACGGGACCTCGGGACCGGTTGACGCGGCGCTCGCGGCCGCAGCCTCGTTCCGCTCTAGCGTGTTTTCGGCCGCGGGGAAAGCCGACGCGGGCGCGCGTCCACCGACGGCGTCGGAGAGCAGGCGCCGGACCTCGGCCTCGGCGCGGATGGTGACCGCCTTGCGGTCGCCCTCGCGGTCGAAGGTGATCGGGGCGCCGAAGGCGACGGTGACGTCGACCGCGCCCTCGCGGGCGAGCCCCATCAGGTGCGGGATCAGTTCGGCGTCGCCGAGCCAGGCCACCAGCGGGCGCCACTGCCGGCCGAGCGGCAGGCCGTGCAGCCGGGTGTAGGCGACCGCGACCGGCTGGACCAGGACGTGGGCGTGGCCGCCGGCGTCGATGGCGGCGCGGGCGGCGCCGACCAGGGCCGAGCGGAACGGCAGCAGCTTCAGCCCGTCGCTGGTGGTGCCCTCGGGAAACAGCACCATGGCGTCGCCCTCGGACAGCCGCGCGGCGAGCTCGGCGGCCTGGGCGCCGGCCTTGGCCCGGCGCTCGCGCTCGATGAAGATCGAGCGCTGCAGCTTGGCGAACAGGCCGAAGATCGGCCAGGACGCCACCTCGCTCTTGGCGACGAAGGACAGCGGCATCAGCGAGCCGAGCACCAGGATGTCGAGCCAGGAGGCGTGGTTGGCGGTGATCAGCAGCGGCCGGCCGGTGGCCGGCGTGCCCTCGACGGTGACGCGCACGCCGATCACCTTCAGCGCGAGGCGGTGGAAGTGCACCGGCAGGCGCCGCTTCACCGGCCAGTCGAAGCGCACCGCGGCCATCTGCAGCACGACCAGCAGCGCGGCGTAGAGCGCGAAGGGCGGCAGGACGACGAAGGGCCGTAGCCGGGCGATCATTCGGCGGCGGCCTCGGGGTCGGCGAGCGGCACGGCGTAAAGTTCGAGCCGGTGGTCGACGAGGCGGTAGCCGAGGCGCTTGGCGATCAGGTCCTGCAGCGCCTCGATCTCCTCGCTGCGGAACTCGATCACCCGGCCGGACCTGAGGTCGATCAGGTGGTCGTGGTGCTCCTCCGGCACGGTCTCGTAGCGGGCGCGGCCGTCGCGGAAGTCGAGGCGGGCGATGATGCCGGCGTCCTCGAACAGCTTGACGGTGCGGTAGACCGTGGAGATCGAGATGTTGTCGTCGACCGCGACGGCGCGGCGGAACACCTCCTCGACGTCGGGATGGTCGGACGCGGCCTCGAGCACGCGGGCGATCACCCGGCGCTGCTCGGTCATCCGCATGCCCTTGGCGACGCAGAGGTCCTCCAGGGCGGAATAGCTGGTCTCGTCGGTCACCGCCGTCGGTCCCGGAAGCGGCGCCGGGACGGCGCCGTCACCCCCCGTGCTAGGAGATGTCGGCGCGCATGACAAGGGCGGTCGACGCCGGGCCGCCGGGCTTGGGATAGTAGTTCTTCCGCCGGCCGACCTCGCGGAAGCCGAGGCGGGCGTAGAGCGCCAGCGCCGGGGCGTTGCCGTCGTCGACCTCGAGGAACACCGACTTGACGCGGTCGTGGTAGAGCCGGCGCAGCGCCGTCTCCATCAGCCTCGTGGCGAGACCGCGGCCGCGCTGGCGCGGGGCGACGGCGACGGTGAGCACCTCGGCCTCGTCCTCGGCGGCGCGCACCATCACGAAGCCGATCGGACGGCGGGTGCCGAAGGGCGAGCCGCGGCGCGCCACCACGGTGACGACGCGGTCCTGGGCGAGCAGGGCCTCGATCTCGGCCGCGGCCCAGCCGCGGTGGAACGAGGCGGCGTGGATCTCGGCGAGGTCGTCGACGTCGTCGAGCCGGCCGGCGTCCACGATCGGGGGGTAGCTGGCGAACCAGGCGATCATCTGGCGACCTCGACCAGGGCCGCCTGCGGCTTGGCGTCGGGCGGGCGGACGTAGAGGGGGACGACGGGGGCGAAGGGCGCGGCGAGCCGGCCGGCGAGGCGCGCCACGGCGCGGGGATCCGGCCCGCCGAGCGGGAAGGACGGCGGCACCACCAGGCCGGCGGTGGCGGCGGCGTGGGCGAGGATCGGCGCGCCGGAGCCGACGATCGCCGTGGCGCGGCCGGCGATCCGGGCGAGCACGTCGGCCGCCTCGGCGGCGAAGGGCGGCTCGATCTCGCGGCCGTCGGCGGCGTAGAGCGCGGCGTAGACCTCGCCGCGGCGGGCGTCGACGGTGGCGAGCACCGGGCCCTCGGCCGGTTCCGGCAGCGAGGCGGCGAGAGCCGGCAGGCTGCCGATGCCGACGGCGGGCCGGCCGGTGGCGAGCGCCAGCCCGCGCGCGGCGGCGACGCCGACCCGGATGCCGGTGAAGCTGCCGGGGCCGACCGTGACGGCGAAGCGGTCGACGTCGGCGAGCGCGACGCCGGCCTCGGCGAGCACCGCGTCGACCAGCGGCAGCAGCCGCTCGGCGTGGCCGCGCTCCATGGTCTCGACGCGCACCGCGTCGAGACGCGGCCCGACGAGGGCGACGGCGGTGCGGTCGTGGGCGGTGTCGAAGGCGAGCACGATCATGGTTTTCCGCATAAGGGCTCCGACGCCGGCTGTCGAGACGACCGAACGACCCATCCGGGACGCGCGCGGGCGGGACGCCGCGCTTGCCGGCCGCCCCCGAGCCGGCTATCGGGAACGGACCGCCGCCGGACGACGAGCGCCCCGGCGGCCTCCCCGCGAGGTCCGATGGTGAAGACGCAACGCCCGAACGGTCCGAAGGACGGCCGGCCGCGCCGGCCCGAGCCGTGCCCGGCGCCGACCGGCGAGCGCGCCGCGCCGCGCCGCGACGAGCCCCGCCGGGACGATTCCCGGCGCGAGGAGCCGCGCGGGCCGGCCCGTCCCTCGGCGGCGCCGAAGCCGGCGCGGCCGGTGCCGCTGCCGCTCGGGGCCCGCCGGGTCCGCGAAACCGTCGGCACCATCCTCGCCAGCGACGGCTGGGACGACTACGCCCTCCTCGACATGGGCGCCGGCGAGAAGCTCGAGCGCTACGGTGCGCTGACCGTGGTCCGGCCCGAGCCGCAGGCGATGGGGCCGCGCCGGCTCGCGCCCGCGGTCTGGGAGGCGGCCGGCGCCGCCTTCACCGGCGACGTCGACGAGGAGGGCCCCGGGCGCTGGAAGACCGCGCCGGGCATCGGCGAGACCTGGGAGATGGCCGTCCTCGGCGTGCCCTTCGTCTGCCGCTTGACCTCGTTCCGCCACGTCGGCGTGTTCCCCGAGCAGGTCGAGCACTGGCGCTGGATGGCCGAGCGGATCGCGGACCGGCCCCGGCCGGCGCGGATCCTCAACCTGTTCGGCTACACCGGCCTCGCCTCGCTGGTGGCGGCGCGGGCCGGCGCCGAGGTCACCCACGTCGACGCCTCGAAGAAGGCGGTGGCCTGGGGCCGCGAGAACCAGGCGCTCGCCGGCCTCGACGCCGCGCCGATCCGTTGGATCGTCGACGACGCCGTCAAGTTCTGCGAGCGCGAGGTGCGCCGCGGCCGGCTCTACGACGGCATCCTGCTCGACCCCCCACGCTTCGGCCGCGGGCCCGACGGCGAGGTGTGGAACCTCACCGACGACCTGCCGCACATGCTCGACCTCGTCCGCGCGATCCTGGCGCCGGGGCCGTCCTTCGCGATCCTGACGGCCTACGCCATCCGCGCCTCGTTCCTGTCGATCCACGAGCTCGCCGCCGACCTCCTCGGCGACCGGCCGGGCCGGCTGGAGTCCGGCGAGCTGGCGCTGCGCGAAACCGGCCTGCCCGGCACGGCCGGCCGGCTGCTCTCCACCTCGATGTTCGCCCGTTTCCAAGGGGATCCCGCATGAGGAGCGACCGCCCCGAGACCGCCGCCCCCGGCCAGGTCAAGCAGATCACCTCGCTCGCCAACCCGCTGGTCAAGGACCTGCGCGCGCTGGCGATGAAGAAGCACCGCGACGAGACCGGGCTGTTCCTCGGCGAGGGACTGAAGCTCGTCACCGACGCCCTCGCGGTCAACTGGCCGGTCGACACCATCTGCTTCTCCGGCTCGGTGCGCGACCAGCCGGCGGTGGCGCAGGCCGCCGCCAAGGTGCACGCCCGCGGCGGCACCGTGCTCGACGTCTCCGAGGCGGTGCTCGGCAAGATCACCCGGCGCGACAATCCGCAGATGGTGGTCGGCGTGTTCCGCCAGCGCCTGCGCCCGCTCGCCGAGGTGAGGCCGGCCGACGGCGAGGTCTGGGTGGCGCTCGAGCAGGTCCGCGACCCCGGCAACCTCGGCACCATCGTCCGCACCGTGGATTCAGTCGGGGCCAAGGGCGTGATCCTGGTCGGCGAGACCTGCGACCCGTTCTCGGTCGAGGCGGTGCGCGCCACCATGGGCTCGATGTTCCACGTGCCGCTGGTGCGCGCCTCGCGCGAGGCCTTCCTCGCCTGGGCGAAGACCGCGCGCACGCGCCTCGTCGGCACGCACCTGAAGGCCACCCACGACTACCGCCGCGCCGCGGCGCCGGGACCGGTGGTGCTGGTGATGGGCAACGAGCAGCAGGGGCTCACCGAGCCGCTCGCCGAGGCCTGCACCGTCCGCGTCAAGATCCCGATGGCCGGGCAGGCCGACAGCCTCAACCTCGCCGTCGCCACCGGCGTCATGCTCTACGAGCTGCGCCGCGACGCGCTGTAGGCGCCGCCCTCAGCCGATGCGGTCGTAGAGGGCGGTTAGGCGTTCGTCGTAGCGCTCGGGCGCGAAAAAGGCGGCGCGGTCGCGGCCGGCGGTCTCGAGGTGGGCGACGAGGTCGTCGTCGGCGGCGAGTTCGCGGATCGCGGCGGCGATGTCGTCGGCGTCGTAGGCGTCGACGAGGCGGGCGGCATCGGCGGCGATCTCGCCGTTGGAGCCCTCGCGGCTGGTGATCACCGCGGTGCCGAGCTGCATCGCCTCGACGATCGGCAGGCCGAAGCCCTCGTAGATCGAGGGGAACACCACGCTGCGCGCGCCCTGGATCAGGCTCGTCAGCAGGTGGAACGGCAGATACTCCATGCGGAGCACCCGGGCGCGGCCGGCGACGATGGTGGTGATGCCGGGCTCCGGGCCGGCATTGCGGCCCTCGAGCCCGGGGATCGGGTGGCGCGTCACGGTCTGCCCGAGATGGGCGCCAAGCAGCGCGAGGTCCTCGGCGTCCTTCCAGGACACCGAGCCGACCAGCACCAGCGGCCGGTCGACCTGCGCCTTCAGGAAGCCCTCGACGATGCGGGCGACGTTCTTCTTCGGCTCGATCGCGCCGAAGAACAGGAAGTAGTCCTTGAAGTCGAGGCCGAACACCGCGGCGATCTCGTCGGCGATGGCGCCGCGGTCGCGTCCGAGCGCCTCCGGCGGCGGCGCCGACGACTGCCAGGTGTTGGTGACGCGGTCCTCCGGGACGCCGTAGAGCGAGACGATGTCGCGCCGCGAGGCCTCGGAGACGGTGACGATGTGGTCGGCGCGCCGGCAGACGTCGGCGAGCAGGCGGTGGTGGAACACCTTGTCGTCGAGAGTGGTGAAGGGCAGGCGCAGCGGCACGAGGTCGTGCACGGTGTAGATGTTGGCGGCACCCTTCAGGCGCACCGGCACCGGATAGGTCCAGTGCGCGATGTCGGCGCCGCCGTCGTAGGCGATCGGCAGCGGGCCGCGCCAGACGCGGAAGTGCCAGCGCGAGAATTCGTAGAGGTCGCGGTAGTTGAAGATGCGGTCGTAGGCCGGCATCCGGAGGCCGAAGCCCTTGGTGATCACCGCGCCGGTCACCGGCACCTGCCAGGGCCGGAGGCCGAAGGGCGAGCGCGCCAGCCGGCGGATCGTCGCCGCCGTCGACATGCCGCGCCGGCCGGGATCGAAGAAGGCGACCTCGCTCATCAGCGGGTCGCGGGCCTCGTCGGCCTTGACGCCGTAGACCACGTCGACGTGGTGGCCGAGCGCCTTCAGGCGCTGGCTGAGGTTGCGGCCGTAGGTGGCCACGCCGGTCCCGCGCTCGAAACCGAGGTTGTAGCCGTCCAACATGATGCGCCGACGCGCCATTCGGGGTCGCTCCGTCCACCGCGGTTTCCGGGGCGGAGGTGTAGGCGAGGCGGTGCGCCGTCCGCAAGGGCGCGGGCACCGTCGTCATGGATACCGATTGTTCAGACTCGTCGTCCCAATTCTAACGAACGGCCGTCCCGCCCGGGGCGGACCGGCGTTGCAGGATTGCCGCCGGCGCCGGGAATGCGCCGGCGCCCGGCCGGTGCGGACGGGGGCGGGCATTTCCAAGCCCGCCGCCTTCGGCTAAGACGGTTCGCGATCAAACGAGGGTCTCGAAGAGTGCAGCATCGATTCGGTCCCGTCGCGATCGCGCTCGCCCTGGCACTCGGCGGCTGCGGTACGCTGCCCGCCGCCGGCCCGGCGACGCGGGACATCGTGGCGGAGAAGCCCGGGGTCGCCGGTCTCGCCTATCAGGTGATCGACGTCGACCAGACCGTGCTGGCCAAGCTGGCCGGTCGGCGCGACGACACCTTCAAGGGCCGCTTCCCCGAGCGTGGCGGCGGTGCCAGCGAGGCCATCGGCGTCGGCGACTACGTGGCGGTCACGATCTGGGAGGCCTCGGTCGGCGGTCTGTTCTCCGCCGGCGACAGCGCCTCCAAGTCGGCGACGGTGCCCGAGCAGCCGGTGTCCGCGGCCGGCACCATCGTGGTGCCCTACGCCGGCGTCATCAAGGTGGCCGGCCACACCCCGACCCAGGTCAAGACGATCGTCGAGCAGGCGCTCGCCGGCAAGGCGATCGAGCCGCAGGTGCTCGTCAACGTCACGCGCAACGCCACCAACACCGTCACGGTGATCGGCGAGGTCGTGAAGGGCGGCGTGGTGCCGCTCGCCATGCCGGGCGCCCGCCTCCTCGACGCGCTCGCCGCCGCCGGCGGCATCTCGGCGCCGGTCAACCAGGTGTTCCTCCAGGTCGCCCGCGGCGGCCGCACCGTGCGGGTGCCGCTGCAGACCGTGCTGCAGGACCCCGGCGAGAACGTGCAACTGCGCCCGAAGGACACCGTCGTCGCCCTGCGCGACCCGCAGTCCTTCACCATCTTCGGCGCCAGCGGTTCGAGCAGCCGCGTCGAGTTCGACGCCAGCGGCACGACACTCGATCAGGCGCTCGCCAAGGTCGGCGGCCTCCAGACCCAGCAGGCCGATCCGGCGGCGGTGTTCCTGTTCCGCTTCGAGCGGCCGGACATCGTCGGCGCGCTCGACCCGACCAACGCCGACTACCGCGCCGGCAAGCAGGCGATCCCGATCGTCTACCGGGTCAACATGCGCGAGGCGTCGGGCCTGTTCGTCGCCAAGACGCTGCGGCTCTACGACAAGGACACCGTCTACGTCGCGTCGGCGCCCTCGCTCGAGCTGCAGAAGTTCTTCCAGCTGATCGGTACGCTGACGCAGCCGTTGCAGTCCGGCCTGCAGACCGCGAGCGCGGCCGAGAAGCTGCAGTGATCCCTCGCCGCCCGGTGCCGACCGGGCGGCTTTCCCCTTCGCGCACCGTGCCGCTCCGACCGCGCGTCCGAACCGGCCGGGGCAATGCTCAGAGACCGCGGGCGGCGACGGCGGCGAAGGTGGCGGCCAAGAGGGCGCGGGCCGGTCTCGCGGCCTTGCGCGGCGGCTGCTCGTCGGTCTGATCCGCGCCGACCATGGCGGTCGGAACCTCCTCGGCGACGTCGAAGGTGGCGCCGAGCGACCACCATCCCGCCGGCAGGAGGCGCGTCGCGATCGCGAGGGCGATGTCGAGCGATTCGGTCGGCCGGCCGTTCGGCAGCACGTCGGCGGAGGTGGGCTGGCCGCGGTTGACCAGGGCGTAGTAGGCACGGACGACGTCGCGATCGAGGGTGGCGGCGTCGGCCCGCGCGTCCTCGAGCCGGGCGACCAGCCGGACCAGACCGTCGACGCTGACCCGGCCCTCGTTGGCGATGTCGGCGATGTGGGTGGTGACCTCGTCGTGGACGGCGCCGACCTCCTCGGCGGAACCGTCGCCGGTCTGCGAGCGGATCGCCTCCTTCTTCTCGCGCACCACCTTCACCGCACTGCGCACGCCGTCGAGATAGGCGGCCTTGCGGACCTCCTCCTCGCGGGCGAGGGCGGCCTGGAGGACGGTCGCGAGTTCGCGCATCAGGTCCTTGGCCGGATGGGCCGGCCCGGTCGAGGCGTGGCGCAGCGCGCGCTCGATGAGCCGTTCCGGCGTCTGCACGTCCTTGATGTCGCTCATGCTCGTCCGCACCGCTTCCTGTCGACGGCGTCACGCCGGCCGCCCGCCCCCTCGGGAGCGGGGGCGTTGGATTATTCGATCGCGAGCGTGACTGTATAGATCTCGCGCAGGATTTCCTGGGCGTGCTCGACGATGGCGGCGTCGCGCTCGCCGTCGCCGTCCTCCGCGAGGGCGGCGGCGACGTCGTCGGCGGCGCGCTCGAACCCCTCGGCGAGCCAGGTGCCGGGATCGGGGCGCCGCACGGCCTCCTCGACGATCAGGCGCTTCAGCGCCGCCCTCAGCGCCACGACCTCGGCCACCAGAAGCTCCGTCGCGTCCAGCCTGTACATCGCGTTCTCCCCGCGGATCCCGGCAGACCATGCCCGATGCCGCGCCGCTCCGCCAGACCGGCCGGCGGCCGTCATGGTGAATCCAAACCGGGTGTTAACCCTGACGGGCTACTCATCGGAGGCGTCTCCGATCGGCGGCGCGCCCCGGTTTCGAGTGATAGGGTGTGTGATGCGTTCCACCGAGCGGCCGCCGGTCCTGCCTCCGTCCCGTTCCTCCGGCGCGGCCGCGCCGAGCCGCGAATCGGTGCCGCCACCGGTGATCGCGGCCGACGATCCGACCTGGCTGCGCCCGTTCGCGACCGCGCCCAACGTCCGCTTCACCCGCACCCCCGAAAGCCTGATTCGCAGCCGCAGCCGGGCGGCCGAGCCGGCGCCGGTCGCCGAGCCCGCGCCCGCGGTCGTCGAGACGGTCGCGCCGGTCGCCGCGCCGCCGCCGGTCGTCGCCGCGCCGGTCGTCGCGGTCGCGCCCGTCGCCGCACCGGTGGTCGAGGCGGCGCCGAAGCCGGTCGATCCGCGCTTCGTGCGCAAGCCGCTGGTGTTCCGCCGCGCGCCCCAGGGCGAGACCATGCCGATCCCGCAGCCGGCATCGACGCCCGAGCCGGTGGCCGCCACGCCGGTGCCCGAGCCCGTCGCGCCGGTGCGCGGCCGCAGCATCTGGCTGAAGCCGCTGCCGGTGGCCGAGACCCGTCCGGCCGAGCAGGCACCGGTCGCCGCGACCGCCGCCGAGCCCGCTCCCGCCGCGGCCGCCCCCGCCCCCGCCGCCGAGCCGGCGGCGGCCGTGGTCGCGCCGGTGCTGGTCGACGACGACGGCGACCTCGTCGGCCTCCGGGTCCTGCAGGGCTACGCGGTGCGCGCGACCTTCCACTGGCCGCTGCCGATGGAGACGGACGAGGCGCCGGCCGAGGCCGCTCCGCCGCCGGCCGCCGAGGCCGCCGTCGAGGCCGTGCCCGCCGAGGTCCACGCCCCCGAACCGGCGCGGCCGCAGCGCGCGCCGGGCTCGGACTACGAACTGCCCTCGCTCGACCTGCTCGCCCATCCGCCGGGCAGCGAGCTGCTCGAGGAGCTCTCGGCCGAGGCGCTCGACAAGTCGTCGCTGCGCCTGCAGCAGACGCTGCACGACTTCGGCGTGCGCGGCGAGATCATCGACGCCAACCCCGGTCCGGTGGTCACGCTCTACGAGCTCGAGCCGGCGCCCGGCACCAAGTCGAGCCGGGTGATCTCGCTCTCCAACGACATCGCCCGCTCGATGAGCGCGGTGTCCTGCCGCGTCGCGGTGGTCGAGGGCCGCAATGTCATCGGCATCGAGCTGCCCAACCCGCGGCGCGAGACCGTGTGGCTGCGCGAGATGCTGGCCTCCAGCCAGTATCACGACAGCCGTGCCCACCTGCCGGTCAGCCTCGGCAAGACCATCGGCGGCGAGCCGGTGATCGCCGACCTCGCGCGGATGCCGCACCTGCTCGTCGCCGGCACCACCGGCTCGGGCAAGTCGGTCGCCATCAACACCATGATCCTGTCGCTGCTCTACCGGTATTCGCCGGCCGAGTGCCGCCTGATCATGATCGACCCGAAGATGCTCGAGCTCTCGGTCTACGAGGGCATCCCGCACCTGCTGACCCCCGTCGTCACCGACCCGCGCAAGGCGGTGGTCGCGCTGAAGTGGGCGGTGCGCGAGATGGAGTCGCGCTATCGCAAGATGTCGCGGCTCGGGGTGCGCAACATCGACGGCTACAACACCCGTCTCGCCGAGGCCCGCGCCAACGGCGAGGTGATCATGCGCGAGGTCGAGACCGGCTACGACAGCGCCTCCGGCCAGGTGATCACCACCGAGGAGCCGATGAGCCTCGACCACCTGCCGTTCATCGTGGTGGTGGTCGACGAGATGGCCGACCTGATGATGGTCGCCGGCAAGGACATCGAGGGCGCGATCCAGCGGCTCGCCCAGATGGCGCGCGCGGCCGGCATCCACATCGTGATGGCGACGCAGCGTCCGTCGGTCGACGTCATCACCGGCACCATCAAGGCGAACTTCCCGACCCGGATCTCCTTCCAGGTGACGTCGAAGATCGACAGCCGGACGATCCTCGGCGAGCAGGGCGCCGAGCAGCTGCTCGGCCAGGGCGACATGCTGATGATGGCCGGCGGCGGCCGGATCCAGCGCATCCACGGCCCCTTCGTCTCCGACCAGGAGGTGGAGAAGGTGGTGCTGCACTGGAAGGCGCAGGGCCGGCCGGAATATCTCGAGGCGGTCACCGCCGCCGACGAGGCGGCCCCGGCCCCGGCCAAGGCGGTCCCGGCGGACGTGCCGGTGATGGACGCTGCGATCGGCGAGGAGGCCGAGGACGGCCTCGGCGACGTCTACGACCAGGCGGTGCAGGTGGTGCTGCGCGACCGCAAGGCTTCGACCTCCTACGTCCAGCGCCGGCTGCAGATCGGCTACAACCGCGCCGCCTCGATCATGGAGCGGATGGAGCGCGACGGCATCGTCGGCCCCGCCAACCACGCCGGCAAGCGCGAGATATACCGCGCCGCCCCGCCGCCGCTGGTGGATTGATGCCCACGCGGGACGATCCCGGTGCGCCGGGGTCGTTCGCCCGGGCGGTTTCCACCCTGCGGTTCACGCCAGCAGGGCCGCCGCCGCGCCGACCACGCCGACGGCGCCGACGGCACCGGTGAGGAGCGCGAGCCGCGGGGTGCCGACAGCGCCGGCGATCGCCGTCTTGGCCGCGGTGTTGACCGAGACGGTGAGGAGGATCGCCCCCGCGGCGTCGCGGGCGCCGAGCGCCCCGCGCGACAGCCGGGCCATCGACAGCGTCGCCGCGTCGACGTCGACGAGGCCGGACAGGGCGGCGACGACGAAGACGCCGCCGCCGAGGCCGTATTGCTTCAGCAGCGACACCGCGACGCCGACCACCGCGATCAGAACCGCGAGCTTCAGGGCGGTGCCGAGTTCGAGCGGGTTGGAGAGCCCGAGCCCGAGCGGCGTCGCCCCGCCGCGCCGGCCCATCAGCACCGCGGCGCCGACGAGGGCGGTGCCGGCGAGGACCGCGAGCGACGGCGCCAGCAACAGCGCCGTCGCCGGGGCGATCACCGCCACCATGACGCCGACCCGCGTCACCATCACCGCGCCCGACAGGAGGATGCCTGCGGCGAGCACGCGCTCGGCGCCCGGGCTGCCGGCGGCGAGGCGCGACAGCGCCAGCGTCGTCGCGGTCGAGGAGGCGAGGCCGCCGGTGGCGGCGGCGACCAGGATGCCGAGGCGGTCGCCGAGCAGCTTGACGCCGACGTAGCCGACGAAGGACAGCCCGGCGATCAGGATGGCCAGCATCCAGATCTCCGCCGGGTTGACCGCCCCCCAGGGGTCGATCGCCCGGTTGGGGATAACCGGCAACATCAGGAAGGACATCGCCGCCAGCGTCAGCACGGCGCGCAGCTCCGCCGTGGTCAGCGAGGCGACCCAGCGGTGCAGCGGTTCGCGGAGGGCGAGGAGAACGGTGGTCGCCACCGCGGCGGCGACGGCGACGCCGAGGTCGCCGACCGCGGCATAGGCGCCGACCGCGAAGGTGACCAGACCGGCGACCGCCGAGGTCGCGCTGACCTCGCCGTCGGCGCGCGCCTCGAGCAGCGCGAAGGCGGCGAACACGCCGGCGAAGCCGACGAACAGGATGCCGGTCACCACCGGCGTCGTCGCCGCGCCGATCGCGCCGGAGAGGCCGCCGAGCAGGCCGGCGAGCGCGAAGGTGCGCAGGCCCGCCGCGCGCCGTCCTTCTCCGGCGGCGCGCGCCTGCCAACCGCGTTCGAGGCCGACCAGCAGACCGCCGGCGAGCGCGACCGCGAGCCGCACGAGCATGTCCGTGTCGAGTTCCACGCCGTCCTCCCGTCGGTGCCAGTATGGCGCGCCGGCGCGAGCGCGGCGATCCGCAATCGCGCGGGGGATGGGCGGGAGAGTGGGCGCGCGGGGCGGGCCGTTCAGCCCGCGGCGGCGTCGGCCGGCAGTTCCAACGTCGCGATCAGGCCGGTCGGCACGTTGTCGCCGAGCACGAGGCGCCCGCCGTGGGAGACGGCGACGTCGCGGGCGATCGACAGGCCGAGGCCGAGGCCGTGGTCCGGGCCGGAGGTACGGGCGGCGTCGCCGCGCTCGAACGGGCGGACCAGGCGGTCGCGGTCCTCGGGCGCGATGCCGGGGCCCTCGTCGGCGACCGCGATCACCACGTGGCGGCCGGCGCGCCGGGCCGAGACCCGGGCGTGGCCGGCGTGACGGAGCGCGTTCTCGATCAGGTTGCGCACGGCGCGCTGCACGGCGTTCGGCCGGAGCGGCGCCTCGAGGCCGGCCGGCAGGTCGGCGCGGACGTCGGCGTCGAGGTCGGCGAAGCGGTCGACCACGGTGGACAGCAGGCTGCCGACGTCGACCCGCTCCAGCGGCTCGGGCCGCCCCGAGCCGCGCAGGTGCGCGAGCGCCTCCTCGGTCAGCGCGGTCATGTAGTCGAGGTCGCCGACGAGGGCGGCGCGGACGTCGTCGTCCTCGACGAAGTCGACGCGCAGGCGCAGCCGGGTCAGCGGTGTCCTGAGGTCGTGGCCGACCGCGGCGAGGGTGCGGGCGTTGTCGGCCATCAGGGCACGGATGCGGTCGGTATTGGCGGCGATCGCGGATGCCACGGCGCGCACCTCGGCCGGGCCGTCGACCGGGATCGCGCCCGGCAGACCGTCGGGCGCCGCGGCCTCGACGGCGGCGGCGAGGCGGCGGAGCGGCGTGGTGACCGCCCGGGCGGCCCAGCCGCCGAACAGGACGAGGGCGACGGCGAGGAAGGCGAGCGTCAGTAGGATCGGCCCGCCGGGCAGCGGTCGGGGGCGGAACGCCGGCGCGGCCACCGACCACGCCCGGCCGTCGGGCAGGCCGATCAGGATCCGGCCGGAGCCATCGGGCCCGCGCGACGACACGCCGACGACGAAGCCGGTGCCGAGGCGGGCGCGCAACTCCCGAACGGCGCCCGGACCCACGCCGTCGCCGGGCAGCCGTTCGCCGTCCGGTGGCCAGAACATTTCGGTCGGCGGCCCGAACCGGTCTGGCGGCGGCGCGGCGCCGGACGGTGCCGGCGCGGCGCCGGACGGTGCCGGCGCGGGATGGACGGCTTCGGTGGGCGGCGCGGTCTCGGCGCGCAGCGCCAGCGCCGGGTCGCTCGCGTTCGCCGCCCGCACGTAGGCCGGCCGGGCGTCGTGCGGCAGGGCGGCGAGCACGCGCACCACCGTGGCGACGCGGCCGGCGTATTCCGGCGGGGAGTTGCGGTCGAAGCCGATCAGGTAGAAGCCGGCGAAGCCGATCGCCTGGGCGAGCACCACGCAGACGATCGCCAGCAGCACCACCTGTCCGGTCACCGTCCGCGGCAACAGGGCCCGCGGCGTGATCAAGGCTCGATCTCGGCGGTGAAGGCGTAGCCGCCGCTGCGGATGGTGCGGATGAAGTTGGCGTCGTCCTGCTCGCCGAGCTTGCGGCGGAGGCGGCTGACCAGGATGTCGACGCTGCGGTCGAACGGGCCGGCATGGCGGCCGCGGGTGAGGTCGAGCAACTGGTCGCGACTGAGCACGAGGCCGGGCCGTTCGCAGAACACCACCAGGAGGTCGAACTCGGCGGGGGTCAGCGTCACCCGGGCGCCGGTCGGCGAGGTCAGGCTGCGCTCGCCGGCGTCGAGGCGCCAGCCGCGGAAGCGGTGGACGGTGTTGCCGCCGACGGTCCGCAACGGCGCCTCGCCGGCCCGGCGCAGCACCGCGCGGATCCGGGCCAGCAGTTCGCGGGCGCCGTAGGGCTTCGGAACGTAGTCGTCGGCGCCGACCTCGAGGCCGACCACGCGGTCGACCTCCTCGCCGCGGGCGGAGGCGATGATGATCGGCAGGTTGCCGCGGGCCCTGAGACGCCGGCAGATCGACAGCCCGTCCTCGCCGGGCAGCATCACGTCGAGGACGACGAGGTCGAGCCGGCTCGCCGCCAGCACCTTGTCCATCTCGCGGGCGTCGCGCGCCAGCGACACCCGGCAGCCGTTCGTGGTCAGGTAACGCGCGACCAGCTGTCCGATGTCGCGGTCGTCTTCGACGACGAGGATGTGGGGATTGTCGGTCATGTCCCGATTCGGTGCGCTGCTGTACTTGACCGTGACAATGGATCGTCTTCGGCGGTGCAGGCAGAGAAATTTTGTATCCGATCTTTTCCATTTCCGAGTGGGACAAGAGACGATACCACGGCCCTGGACATGGTTACCGCACGTTAACGATTGGAGCGCGTGCTGGAGACGAGGCGGCGTATCGAGCCTTCCTTTCGGAGCCGACATCATGACATCGATCTCCTCAACGACTTCCTATCAGCAACGACTTTCCCCGCGGGACCTGCTGCAGTCGCAGTTGTCGTCGCAGATCTCCGCCGGCACGATCTCCAGCACCGACGAAACCGCGCTCTCGTCAGCGATCGACAGCATCGACCAGTCGATGTCGTCGTCGCGCCCGGAGCCGGGCTCGGCGCCGCCGTCCAAGGACGAGATGCAGGCGAAGATCTCCAGCCTGATCGACGAGCAGGTCGCGGCCGGCAAGCTCACCGAGGATCAGGCGAGCGAACTGCAGTCGCTGTTCGAGGACACCTTCTCCGGCGCGGGATCCGAGACCGGCGCGGCCGGCGCCGCCGGCGGCCCGCCCCCGGGCCCGCCGCCCGGCCCGCCCCCGGGCGAGGAGTCGTCGTCCTCCGACGCGGAGAGCGACGACACGATCTCCTCGCTGCTCGCCTCCCTCTCGTCCTCCTCCAGCTCGGATACGTCGTCGTCGAACCCGCTCGACGATCTCCTGAAGGCGCTGTCGTCGGCGCTGTCGAGCGGTTCGGACTACGGCGCGAACGGCAGCGTCGTCGCCTCGTCCGCCAACACCGGCAAGATCCTCGACCTCGTCGCCTGACGCGGCGACGGTCGGGCGGCGCTCCATCCGGCGCCGGAAAGGGCCTCCGCCTCGCCGGGCGGGGGCCCTCGCGCGTTCCGGGCCACGGCCCTCCGCCGTCCGCGCCGGAACAGGACAGGCGGCGGTGCGGTTGGGTCCGCATGCCGCTTCCGGCGCGTTCACGCCGATTTGCACGACAAACCGGCTTCCCCACGGGGATTTTCGCTCCTTAGGATCGGGGGTGCGCGCAGGAAGGGCGGCATGGGGCGCCGCCGGTGGAGGTCATTCGATGATCGTCGAACGGATCCTCGGTCGTCTGGTCGAGGCCCTCGTGGTCGAGGGCCATCTCGAGTTCGAACTGCCCGGAGGCCGGCGCTTCGTCGCCGGCGACGGCGGCGCGCCGCGGGTGCGGGCGCGGCTCACCGACCGCGCCGCCGGCCGCGAGCTGGTGCTGGACCCCGAGCTCAAGTTCGGCGAGCTCTTCATGGACGGCCGGCTGGTCGTCGAGGAGGGCACGGTCTACGACCTGCTCGCCCTCCTGCTCCAGGCCCACCGCGGCGACCGCGGCAAGCTGCCCGGCCGGGCGCTGACGCGGATCCGCCGGCTGCTGCGCCGCCTGACCGCGCGCAATCCGTTGGAGCGGTCGCGCCGCAACGTCGCGCACCACTACGATATCGACGGGCGTGTCTACGACCTCTTCCTCGACGCCGACCGGCAATATTCCTGCGCCTATTACGAGCGGCCCGACGCGACCCTCGAGGAGGCCCAGCTCGCCAAGAAGCGCCACGTCACCGCCAAGCTGCTGGTCGAGCCGGGCCATTCGGTGCTCGACATCGGCTGCGGCTGGGGCGGCCTCGCGCTCTACCTTGCCGAGATCGCCGGCGCGGGGGCGGTGCGCGGCGTCACGCTGTCGGAGGAGCAGCTGGCGGTCGCGCGCGGCCGCGCCGCCGACGCCGGCCTCGACCGGGTCACCTTCGCGCTCGAGGACTACCGCCGCACCGAGGGCCGCTACGACCGCATCGTCTCGGTCGGCATGTTCGAGCACGTCGGTCCGGCCCACTACGAGGAGTATTTCGCCGCGGCGGCGCGGCTGCTCGCCGACGACGGCGTGATGCTGCTGCATACCATCGGCCGCACCGGCGAGCCGGATTTCACCAATCCCTGGATGACCCGCTACATCTTCCCCGGCGGCCACCTGCCGACCCTCTCGGAGATGCTGCCGGTGATCGAGCGGTCCGGCCTTGCGGTCACCGACGTCGAGGTGCTGCGCCTGCACTACGCCGAGACGCTCCGGGAATGGCGCAACCGCTTCATGGCCCGCCGCGAGGAGGCGAAGGCGCTGATGGACGAGCGCTTCTGCCGGATGTGGGAGTGCTATCTCGCGATGTCCGAGGCGGCGTTCCGCTTCGAGGACGTGGTGGTGTTCCAGATCCAACTCGCCAAGCGCAACGACGTGGTGCCCTTGACGCGCGACCATGTCGGCGAGCGCGAGGCGCGCCTGCGCGCCGCGGAGGCGGCCCGGCAAGCCGCCAACGACCGGAGCGCCTCGCGGCGCGGCCTCGCCGCGGAGTGACCGTGCCCGGCGGAACCGGCGCGCCGGGCGGGCATTGACCCGGCGGGGGCGTCCGTTCCGAAAGGTTCCGCCATGACGCGCACCACCCTTGCCGCGACGCTGGTCGCGGCGGCCCTCACCGTTCCGGCCGCCGCCCAGGCGCCGCAGACCGTTCCCGAGGCCGACCCTTGCGTCGACGGCCGGCTCACGGCCGGAGGCCGGCCGTGTCCGACCCTCTCCGACAAGCTCGACGAGACCGGCGGCATCGTCCGCCCGCCGCCGGGCGTCGACCCGGGCATCCACCGGGACGCGCCCGATCCGATGCCCGGCACCACGCCGGTGATCCCCCCGGGCGCGATCGCGCCGCAGCCGGCGGATCCGAACGCCGAGGGCACGACGATCCCGAAGTGAGGGTGTCAGGAAACGGCCACGACGTCCGACGCATCGACCCGCGCACGCCACGCCGCGGCGTCGGGGCGGTCGAGCAGTGTCGCGGCGAAGCCGGCGGCGGCGTCCGCGCGGGCCGCGGCGGCCGCCGACAGCGGCGTACCGAGCCCGAACTCCTCGCCGCGGATCGCCAGCACGAAGGCGGCGGGTACCTTCGCGCCGACCCGGCGGCAGACGCCGAGCAGGGCGGCGGGGGCGAGGGCGTGGCTGAAGGGCGAGGCCGGATCGTCGTCGGCGGGGACCTCGGCGAAGGAAAAGGGCGCCGGCGTGCCGTGGCCGGCGTCGACGAACAGCACGAGGTCGGCGGCGGCGACGTCGAGGGCGTGCTCGAGCTGTAGCTGGTAGTCCTCGACGAGCGTCACGCCCGGCCTTGCCGTGGCGGCGAGGCGGTCGAGCACCACCGGCCCGAGCGCGTCGTCGCCGCGCGAGCGGTTGCCCCAGGCGAGCACGAGCACTGCGGTCACGGGTCGGCGTTCCGCACCGCGCGCGAGATCGTGACGCCGTCGGCGTCGACGAGGTCGACGATCAGCGGCATCCGGCCGAGGGCGTGGGTGGCGCAGGACAGGCAGGGGTCGTAGGCACGGATCGCGACCTCGACGTGGTTCAGCAGCGGTTCGGTGACGACGCGGCCGTCGAGATGGTCGCGCGCCACCGCGCGGATCGCCTCGTTCATGGCTTGGTTGTTGTGGGTCGTGGAGACGATCAGGTTGCACCAGGACACGAGGTCGTCGTCGCCGACGCGGTAGTGGTGGATCAGCGTGCCGCGCGGCGCCTCGATGATGCCGACCGCCTCGCCGGCGCGCGCGCCGCGCTCGGCCATCAGGTCGGTGCCCGTGATCTCCGGGTCGTCGAGCAGGTCGCGGATCACCTCGAGGGCGTGCAGGAGCTCGATCAGGCGGGCCCAGTGCGTCATCAGCGCGCCGGCGATCGGCCGACCGCCGCCGGCGGCGAGGAAGACCTGCCGCTCCGCCTCGGCGAGCGGGCTCGGCATCCGATCGACGGTCTGCAGCCGGGCGAGCGGGCCGACCTTGTACCAGCCGTCCTCGGCGCCGAGGGCGGCGATGTGCGGGAACTTCATGTAGGACCACGGCTTGACGATCTCGACGATCCGCTCGTGGTAGGCGGCGGGGTCGACGTGGTCGAACAGGATAGCGCCGTTCAGGTCGCGGGCGCGCAGGCCGCCGTCGTAGAGGTCCATGGCGCCGTCGGGCGCCACCAGCGACATGGTGTGCGACGGCGCCGATCCGAAGCCGGCGTAGAAATCGGGCGCCGCCCCGGCGAGCCGGCGGATCAACGCCACCGCCTCGACCGCCCAGCCGACGTGCTCGTCGAGGTCGCGGCGCAGTTCGTCGCGTTCCTCCGGGGTCAGCGCCTTGTTGACGCCGCCCGGAATCGCGCCGGTGCCGTGGATGCGCTTGCCGGCGGTGTGGCGGATCACCTCCTGGCCGAACTTGCGCAGCTTGACGCCCTTCAGGGCGATGTCGGGCGCGGCGGCGACGACGCCGACGATGTTGCGCCGGGTCGCCTCGCAGTCGAAGCCGAGCAGGAGGTCGGGCGAGGCGAGGTGGAAGAAGTGGACGGCGTGGCTCTGGGCGATCTGGCCGTAGTGCATGAGCCGGCGAAGTTTCTCCGCCGTCGGCGTCAGGGCGCCGTAGCCGGCGATCCGGTCCATCGCCTTGACGGCGGCGAGGTGGTGGCTCACCGGGCAGATGCCGCAGAGCCGCTGCACCATCACCGGCACCTCCCAGTAGGGCCGGCCCTCGACGAAGGCCTCGAAGCCGCGGAACTCCACGATGTGGAGGCGCACTTGGTGCACGCGGTTCTCGGCGTCGAGCAGGATGGTGACCTTGCCGTGGCCCTCGACGCGGGTCACGGGGTCGATGGCGATGCGGCGCAGGCCCGTCTTGGAGGGCGCGGTCTCGAGGCTCGTCATCCCGGCACCGTCAGTCGAAGTGGAGGAGGGCGTCGGCGAGCCGCGGCGTGCGGCCCTCGGCGAGGTCGGTCAGGAACTTGTGGATCGCGTCCGCCGAGGGCGGGCAGCCCGGCAGGAAGTAGTCGACGCGGACCACCTCGTGCAGCGGGTGGACCTTGTCGGTGAGCAGCGGCAGTTCGGGGTCGTCGGGGATGCCGGCGCCGCCGTCGGGGCGCTCCTCGTAGACCTTGCGCAGGATGTCCTCGAGGCCGCGGTGGTTGCGCATCGCCGGCAGGCCGCCGTTGACGGCGCAGGCGCCGAGCGCGATCACCACCTTGGCGGCACGGCGCAGCTCGCGCAGCACGTGGACGTTCTCGGCGTTGCAGACGCCGCCCTCGACGAGGGCGATGTCGCAGGGGCCGGGGTGCTTGATGTCGGTCAGCGGCGAGCGGTCGAGCACGATCAGGTCGATGAGGCCGACCAGCCGCTCGTCCATGTCGAGGAAGGACATGTGGCAGCCGAAGCAGCCGGCGAGCGAAGCGGTGGCGACGCGGAGCCGCCGGCGCGGCGCGGGGGCGGGGAGGGGGGCGGGCGCGCTCATCGGCCGTCCTCCGTGCGGGCGAGATGGGGCGAGACCTCGGAGATCGGCCCGGCGTCGAAGACGCGGGCGCCGATCGGCACCGAGAAGCCGACCCGCTTCGGCAGGATCGCCCCGACCGGGCAGACGTGGGCGGCGGCGTCCTCGATCGCGAGATCGGTGTCGCCGAGCCGCCCGGTGGGAGAGTTCACGACGATGCGGCAGTCGCCGCCGCGGCCGGCGACGGCGAACACCGACTTGCCATCGACGTCGCGGCTCGCCCGGACGCAGAGTTCGCAGAGGATGCAGCGGTCGAGGTCGAGCAGCACGTCGGGGTGCGAGCCGTCGAGCCGGCGGTTCGGGTAGAAATGGTCGAAGCGCGGCGTCAGCATCTCGGCGTCGTAGGCGAGCGCCTGGAGCGTGCAGTTGCCGCTCTTCTCGCAGCCCGGGCAGAAGTGGTTGCCCTCGACGAACAGCATCTGCAACAGGGTGCGCCGGCGCTCCTGGATCTCCGGCGTCGCGCTCGCGACCTCCTGGCCGGGCAGCGCCCGCATCGTGCAGGCCGAGCCGTTGCGGCCGTTGACCACGACGGTGCAGACCTTGCAGCTGCCGTGCGGGGCGAAGTCCGGGTGGTGGCAGAGGTGCGGGATCCAGACCCCGGCGGCGAGCGCCGCCTCGAGGATGGTCTGGCCCGGCTCGAACGGCACGCGCAGGCCGTCGATGACGACGACGTTCTCGATCTCCGTCACGGCTCGAACTCCTGCACGAGATGGGCGTCGGCGTCGTCGCGGCCGGCGAGGCGGCGGGCGGTGGCGAGCGAAGCGTCGAGGTCGAAGGCGGGCTCGAAGTCGACCGCGGCGAGGCGGCGCTCGAAGGCGGGGCGGAAGCGCTCGAGGGCGTCGACCACGGCGTTGGCCGCGGTCTGGCCGAGGCCGCAGTGGCTGGTGCGCGCCATCAGGCTCTGCAGCCGGCGGATCTCCAGGAGGTCGCCGTGGGTGCCGTGGCCGGCGGCGACCTTGTCGACCAGCCGCTTCACGAGCCGGGTGCCGACCCGGCAGGGCGTGCAGAAGCCGCAGCTCTCCTCGGCGAAGAAGTCGGCGAAGGCGGCGGCGACGTCGACGAGGTCGCGGCCGGGGCCGAACACCATCATGGCGCCGGCGGTCGGCACGTCCTCGAAGGCGATGCGGCGGCGGAAGTCGTCGGCGGCGACCAGCACGCCCGAGGCGCCGCCGACCTGGACCGCGATCGCCCGCTCGGCGCCGCAGTCGGCCAGCACCTCGGCGATGGCGACGCCGAAGGGATATTCGTAGACGCCGGGCCGGTCGCAGTCGCCGGAGATCGAGAGCAGCTTGGTGCCGGTCGACTGCCGCGTGCCGGTGCCGGCGAACCACGCGCCGCCGCGCTTGGCGATCTCGTGCGCCTTGCACAGCGTCTCGACGTTGTTGACCACGGTCGGACGGCCGAGATAGCCGCGCACCACCGGGAAGGGCGGGCGGATCCGCGGCCGGCCCGGCTTGCCCTCGAGACTCTCGATCAGCGCGGTCTCCTCGCCGCAGACGTAGGCGCCGGCGCCCATGCGGATCTCGACGTCGAAGTCGAAGCCCTCGGTGCCGAGCACGCTCCGCCCGAGGAGGCCGCGGGCGCGCATGTCGGCGAGCACGGCCTCGAGCGGGGCCTTGAGGTGGAGATATTCTCCGCGCAGGTACAGGAAGCCCTCGCTGGCGCCGACGCACCACGCCGCCACCGCCATGCCCTCGAACACCTTGCCGGCGTGGCTCGCCAGCAGCACCCGGTCCTTGAAGGTGCCGGGCTCGCCCTCGTCGGCGTTGCAGACGATCACCTTGGGGCCGCCGGCGGCGTCGCGGGCGGCCATCCACTTGACCGCGGTGGTGAAGCCGGCGCCGCCGCGGCCGCGCAGGTTGGAGGCGCGCATCTCGGCGAGCATGCCGTCGCGACCGCGGGCGATCGCCGCGGAGAGGCTCTCGCCGGGCACCCACGGCCCGCCGAGCAGCACGTCGGCCCGGCGGACCTGGTCGTCGACCCGGAAGAACTCCTCCGGCCAGTCGGCGAGGGCCACGTCGCGACGGACGAGGTCGGCGACGGCGTCGACCCGGTCGGCGGTCATGCGTGTGACGACGCGCCCGTCGACGAGGATCGCGGGGCCCTGGTCGCCCATGCCCGTGCATGCGGTCAGCCCGACCGAGACGCGGCCGTCGGCGCTGGTCTCGTCGCCGGAAAGGCCGAACTGCGCCAGCATGCGCCGGTAGAGGGCGCGGTTGCCGGCCATGCGGTCGGTGACGTTGTCGGAGAACAGGATCCGGGTGCGCCCGCGCGGCCGGGTCGCGAAGAAGGCGTAGAAAGTGGCGGTTGCCTCGACGTCGGCACGCGAGACGCCGAGGCCGGCGGCGACGGCGGTCAGCGTGTCGGGCGACAGCCAGCGGAGGTCGTCCTGGATCTCGCGCAGGATCTCGACGAGACGGGTGCGGTCGCGGCGGTGGCGGTCGAGCGCGGCGTCGACCGCGCGGGTCTCCAGGTCGTCGTCGGGCACGGCGCACTCCCCCTCGAAAGGCCGTCGTCGAAGGGAGCTTCCCAGCTTCGCGGCCGGCCCGCAGTGATCGAAATCAAACCGCGGAACGCCCGGCCGGGTTGACGCCGATCAATGCGGCCGGGGCCGTCCGGGCCGATGGTCCGGGGCGTCACAACGTCGAGTGAAGGACGGTTCCCGATGTTCCAGGTCCGTATCCACGGCCGCGGCGGCCAGGGCGTCGTCACGGCCGCGGAGATGCTCTCGGTCGCCGCCTTCCTGGAGGGGCGCCACGCCCAGGCCTTCCCGAGCTTCGGCTCGGAGCGCACCGGCGCGCCGGTGGTGGCGTTCTGCCGGATCGACGACCGCGAGATCCGCGTCCGCGAGCCGGTGGTGGCGCCCGACGCGCTGATCGTCCAGGACCCGACTCTGTTCCATCAGGTCGACGTGTTCCAGGGCCTGTCGCCGGACGGCTACGTGCTGGTCAACTCCGGCCGGAGCTTCGCCGAGCTCGGCCTTGCCGACGTCGCCGGCCGCTTTCGCCCCGAGCGGATGCTGACGGTGCCGGCGAGCGACCTCGCCATGCGCCACATCGGGCGGCCGCTGCCGAACGCCGTGCTGCTCGGCGGCTTCGCCGCCTTCGCCGGCCTCGTCCACCTCGACAGCGTCGAGGCGGCGATCCGCGACCGCTTCTCCGGCCGGCTCGCCGAGGCCAACGTCGCCGCGGCCCGCGCCGCCCACGCCTACGTCACCGAGGAAATGAGGGAGCCCGCGCGATGCTGAGGCAGATCGAGGGATCGCGGGCGGTCGCCGAGACCGTGGCGCTGTGCCGGCCGGAGGTGATCTGCGCCTATCCGATCTCGCCGCAGACACACATCGTCGAGGGCCTCGGCGAGCTGGTGAAGACCGGCGCGCTCGCCCCGTGCGAGTTCGTCAACGTCGAGAGCGAGTTCGCGGCGATGTCGGTGGCGATCGGCGCCTCGGCGGCCGGCGCGCGCGCCTATACCGCGACGGCTTCGCAGGGGCTCCTGTTCATGGTCGAGGCGGTCTACAACGCCTCCGGCCTCGGCCTGCCGATCGTGATGACGGTGGCCAACCGCGCCATCGGCGCACCGATCAACATCTGGAACGACCACACGGATTCGATGTCGCAGCGCGACTGCGGCTGGATCCAGCTGTTCGCCGAGACCAACCAGGAGGCCGCCGACCTACACGTCCAGGCCTTCCGCCTCGCCGAGGAGCTGTCGCTGCCGGTGATGGTCTGCATGGACGGCTTCATCCTGACCCACGCCTTCGAGCGGGTCGACATTCCCGACCAGGCTACGGTGGACGCCTTCCTGCCACCGTTCGAGCCCCGGCAGGTGCTCGACCCCGCCGACCCCGTTACCATCGGCGCCATGGTGGGACCCGAGGCCTTCATGGAGGTGCGCTACCTCGCCCACCACCGCCAGACCGAGGCGCTCGCCCGCATCCCGGAGATCGCGGCGGAGTTCGCCGCCGCCTTCGGCCGGGAATCCGGCGGGCTCGTCAGGCCCTACCGGCTCGACGACGCCGAAACGGTGGTGATCGCGCTCGGCTCGGTGCTCGGCACCATCAAGGACGTGGTCGACGAGATGCGCGCCGAGGGCCGGCGGATCGGCGCGCTCGGCATCGGCTCGTTCCGGCCGTTCCCGCACGCGGCGATCCGCGCCGCGCTCGCCGGGGCGAAGCGCTACGTGGTGGTGGAGAAGTCGCTCGCCGTCGGTGGCGGCGGCGTGGTGGCGACCGACGTCCGGATGGCGCTCGACGGCGCGGCGATCCCCGGGATCACCGCCGTCGCCGGCCTCGGCGGCCGGGCGATCACCAAGGCCTCGCTGCGGCGGCTGTTCGAGGCGGTGATCGTCGGCACGGCCGAGCCGCTGACCTTCCTCGACCTCGACCGCGGCATCGTCGAGCGCGAGCTCGCCCGGATGCGCGAGAAGCGCCGCTCCGGCCCGATCGCCGAGAACATCCTGAGGGACGTCGGCGCCGTCGCCGCCCGCATCGTCTGACCGCCGGGGGACGCCATGAGCTACACGCCGATCAAGTTCCACCAGACCGGCACCCACACGCTGGGCAACCGGCTGCTGGCGCCCGAGGACCGCACGGTGCAGTCCTCCCTGGACCGGGCCAACGCGCTCTCCTGCGGCCACCGCGCCTGCCAGGGCTGCGGCGAGGCGCTCGGCGCGCGCTACGCCGTCGACGCCGCGATGGCCGCGGCCGGGCGCGACCTCGTCGCCGCCAACGCCACCGGCTGCCTCGAGGTGTTCTCGACGCCCTATCCGGAGACGTCCTGGCAGCTGCCGTGGATCCATTCGTTGTTCGGCAACGCCGCGGCGGTCGCCACCGGCATCGCCGCGGCGATGAAGGTCAAGGGCCGGTCGACCCGGGTGATCGCCCAGGGCGGCGACGGCGGCACCACGGACATCGGCTTCGGCTGCCTCTCCGGCATGTTCGAGCGCGACGACGACGTGCTCTACGTCTGCTACGACAACGAGGCCTACATGAACACCGGCGTGCAGCGCTCCTCGGCGACGCCGCCGGCCGCGCGCACCGCCACGACGGTCGCCGCCGGGCCCGAACCCGGCAACCGCTTCGGCCAGGGCAAGGACGTGCCGCGGATCGCGCTCGCCCACGAGATCCCCTACGTCGCCACCGCCACCGTCGCCAACCTGCGCGATCTCGAGGCCAAGGTGGAGAAGGCGATGGGCTTTCGCGGCGCCCGCTACGTCCACGTGCTGGTGCCGTGCCCGCTCGGCTGGGGCACGCCGTCCGACCAGACGATCCGGATCGCCCGCCTCGCGGTCGAGACCGGCCTGTTCCCGGTGTTCGAGGCCGAGCACGGCGAGATCACCGGCACGCTGAAGATCCGCGAGAAGCGCCCGGTCGAGGACTATCTCCGTCCGCAGAAGCGCTTCGCCCACCTGTTCTCGCCGGAGCCGGCGACCGCGACGATCGCCCGCCTGCAGGCGATCGCCGACCGCAACGTCGCCCGCTACGGGCTCCTCGATCCGGCCGCCGAGGTCTGAACCATGGACAAGCCCTTCGCCATCACCCTCGAGGTCGGCTCGAGCCGCGCCAACCACACAGGTTCGTGGCGCACGATGCGGCCGGTCTACGCCGACCACCTGCCGCCCTGCAACGCCGCCTGCCCGGCCGGGGAGAACATCCAGGGCTGGCTCTACCTCGCCGAGGAGGGCCGCTACGAGGAGGCCTGGCGCCGCCTCGTCGAGGACAACCCGCTGCCGGCGGTGATGGGGCGGGTCTGCTACCATCCGTGCGAGAGCGCCTGCAACCGCGCCAAGCTCGACGCCGCCGTCGGCGTCAACTCGGTCGAGCGCTTCCTCGGCGACCTCGCGATCGAGAAGGGCTGGCACTTCGATCCGCCGGCGGCGCCGACCGGCCGGCGCGTTTTGGTCGTGGGGGCCGGTCCCTCCGGCCTGTCGGCCGCCTACCACCTCGCGCGGCTCGGCCACGCGGTCGAGATCCGCGACGCCGCCCCCGCGGCCGGCGGCATGATGCGCTACGGCATCCCGAAATACCGCCTGCCGCGCGAGGTGCTCGACGCCGAGGTCGCCCGGATCGAGGCGCTCGGCGTGCGCGTCGTCACCGGCGCCCGGGTCGACGACGTCGAGGCGGCGATGACCGGCTTCGACGCCGCCTTCCTCGCCGTCGGCGCCCACATCGGCCGGCGCGCCTACGTGCCGGCGGGCGAGAGCGCGCGCATCCTCGACGCGGTCTCGGTGCTCGCCGCCATGGAGGGCGGGGAGAAGCCGATGCTCGGCCGCCGCGTCGTCGTCTACGGCGGCGGCAACACCGCCATGGACGTGGCGCGCACGGTCAAGCGGCTCGGCGCCGACGAGGCGGTGGTGGTCTACCGCCGCACCCGCGACCGCATGCCGGCGCACGACTTCGAGGTCGCCGAGGCGATCGACGAGGGCGTCACGATGAAGTGGCTCTCGACCATTGCCCATGCCGACGGCGGCGCGATCACGATCGAGAAGATGGCGCTCGACGGCGCCGGCCGGCCGGTGCCGACCGGCGAGTTCGAGGAACTCGCCGCCGACAGCGTCGTACTGGCGCTCGGCCAGGACGTCGACCTCTCGCCGCTCGACCGCGTGCCGGGCCTCGCGGTGAGCGACGGCGTCGTCGCCGTCGACGCCCGGATGATGACGGGGCGTCCGGGCCTCTTCGCCGGCGGCGACATGGTGCCGTCCGAGCGCACGGTGACGGTGGCGGTCGGTCACGGCAAGAAGGCGGCGCGCAACGTCGACGCGTGGCTGCGCGGCGAGACTCCGGCCGTGGCCGAGCGGCACGCCGAGGCCGGCTTCGAGCGGCTCAACACCTGGTACTACACCGCCGCCCCGCGGCGCGAACGCGAGATGCTCGACGCCGCCCGTCGCACCACCTCCTTCGACGAGGTCGTGCTCGGCCTCGACGAGACCACCGCGCTGTTCGAGGCGCGGCGCTGCCTGTCCTGCGGCAACTGCTTCGAGTGCGACAACTGCTACGGCATCTGTCCCGACAACGCGGTGGTCAAGCTCGGACCCGGCAACCGCTTCCGGATCGACTACGACTTCTGCAAGGGCTGCGGCCTGTGCGCCGCGGAGTGTCCGTGCGGGGCGATCGACATGGTGGCCGAGGCGGTCTGAACAGGGCGAAGGACATGGCCGGAAGTTGCGGTGCGGGACGGAAATGCCCGCGATCCCTCGCGGCATCCGACGATGCGCCGTCGTTGACGGTCACTTAAGCAACCTGTCGGAAATCCAGGATCTCGGCCGTTTTTCGCCGATTTGTTTCCGCTGTCGCCGGCTGTTAACGGCCATTTAAACCATGGGTCCCTAGTCTCCCGCTGGGATGGTGGATGCGGAGAGGTCGCCGCGTCCCGATGCGCGTCGGCGGCGGCGCGCTCGGCCATTTCCTTCGGAGGGTTGGGGCGTGACCACGATCAATCTCGGCGACAGCGGCAGCACGGGTACCTTCAGCAACGTCGACACGCTGACGGCGGGCACCGGATCCGACGTGATCACGTTGACGGGCGCCGTCACCGGCGGCCGGATCGACCTCGGTGCGGGCGACGACAGTCTGACCCTCGGCAGCGGCGGCAACACGGCCACCGTGACCAACGTCGAGACCCTGGTCGGCGGTTCCAGCACCGACGTGATCACCCTCGGTACGGCCGTGACCTCCGGCTCGATCGACCTCAAGGGTGGCAACGACCAGCTGACCCTCGCTGCCGGCGGCAACACCCTCACCGTCGTCAACGTCGAGACCCTGATCGGCGGCTCCGGCGCCGACGTCGTCACCCTCGGCACCGCCACGACCCGCGGCCCGATCGACCTCGGTGCCGGCAACGACAGCCTGACCCTCGCCGACGGCGGCAACACCCTCACCGTCACCAACGTCGAGACGCTCGCGGGCGGCTCCGGGGCGGATGTGGTCAAGCTCGGCACGCGCTACGCCGGTTCGATCGATCTCGGCGGCGGCTCCGACAGCCTGACCCTCGCCAACGCGCTCAACACGGTCACGCTCTCCAACGTCGAGACCATCGTCGGCGGATCGAGCACCGACCTCGTCACCCTCGCCACCCAGTTCACCGGCGGCACGATCGACCTCGGCGCCGGCCTCGACCGGCTGGTGCTCGACGGCACGTCGAACAACACGCTCACCGCCGCCAACGTCGAGTCGATCACCGGCGGCGCCTCGTCCGACCTGGTCACCCTCTCGGGCGCGATCACCGGCGGCCGTTTCGATCTCGACGCCGGCAACGACATGCTCGCGCTCGGCGCCGGCGGCGTCACCGCGACCGTGACCAACGTCGAGACGGTGGTCGGCGGCTCGGGCGTCAACGTGATCACCCTCGGCGGGTCGGTCACCACCGGCGTGTTCGACCTCGGCGCCGGCAGCGACAAGCTGACCCTCGCGGCCGGTGGCAACACCATCACCATCGGCAACGTCGAGACGATCGTCGGCGGTTCGGGTGCCGACGTCGTCTCGCTCGACGCGCCCGTGACGGGCACCGTCGACCTCGGCGCCGGTGCGGACAGCCTGACGCTCGGCGACCTGCGCAACACGCTGACGGTCACCAACGTCGAGACGATCACCGGCGGCGCGTCGAACGACGTGGTCAAGCTGGGCTCGCAGTTCACCGGCGGCACCATCGACCTGATGGGCGGCTCGGATTCGCTCACCCTCGGCAACTTCGTCAACACGCTGACGGTGACCAACGTCGAGACCCTGGTGGGCGGCACCACCAACGACACCGTCACCCTCGGCAGCCAGATCACCGGCGGCTCGATCGACCTCGGCGCCGGCCTCGACAAGCTCACGCTCGACGGCGCGTCCAACAACACGCTGACCGTCGTCAACGTCGAGACCATCACCGGCGGTGCGTCCTCGGATCTCGTCACGCTCTCGGGCAGCGTCACCGGCGGCCGCGTCGATCTCGGCGACGGCAGCGACCGGCTCTCGCTCGGCACCGGCGGCGTCACCGCGACCGTCACCAACGTCGAGACGATCGTCGGCGGTACCGGCGTCAACGCGATCACCCTCGGCAATTCGATCACCGCGGGCTCGATCGACCTCGCGGCCGGCAACGACAAGCTGACGCTGGCGGCCGGCGGCAACACCATCACCGTGACCAACGTCGAGACCGTGATCGGCGGCTCGGGCGCCGACGTCGTCACCCTTGGCAGCGGCCTCGTCGGCACGGTCGACCTCGGCGCCGGCGCCGACGGGCTGACCTTCGCCGATGCCCGCAACACGGTGACGATCGCCAACGTCGAGACGATCACCGGCGGCGCGTCCTCCGACATCGTCACGCTCGGCACCCAGATCACCGCGGGCACGGTCGACCTCGCCGGCGGCTCCGACAAGCTGACGCTCGGCAATTTCGTCAACACGCTGACGGTGACCAACGTCGAGACGCTGGTCGGCGGTTCGACCAACGACACCGTGACGCTCGGCGCCCAGATCACCGGCGGTTCGGTCGATCTCGGCAACGGCGGCGACAAGCTGACCCTCGACGGCGCGTCCAACAACACGCTGACCGTCACCAACGTCGAGACGATCACCGGCGGCGCGTCGTCCGACCTCGTCACCCTCACCGGCAACCTGACGGGCGGCCGGATCGACCTCGGCGCCGGGGACGACCAGCTCTCGCTCGGCACCGGCGGCGTCACCGCGACGGTGACCAACGTCGAGACGATCGTCGGCGGCACTGGCGTCAACGTGATCACCCTCGGCGGCTCGATCACCACGGGCACGATCGACCTGGCGGCGGGCAGCGACAAGCTGACCCTCGCGGCCGGCGGCAACACGATCACCATCACCAACGTCGAGACCATCGTCGGCGGCTCCGGCTCCGACGTCGTCACGCTCGGCAGCGCGATCGTCGGCTCGATCGACCTCGGCGCCGGCACCGACGGCCTGATACTGGCCGACGCGCGCAACACCGTGACGATCTCCAACGTGGAGAGCCTCATCGGCGGCGCGTCGTCCGACGTGGTCAAGATCGGAACGCAGCTCACCGCCGGTCAGATCAACCTCGCCGGCGGCGCCGACACGCTCACCCTCGCCAACTTCGTCAACACGGTGTCGGTCGGCAACGTCGAGACGCTGATCGGCGGCTCGACCAACGACACCGTCGTCCTGATGGTCCAGATCACCGGCGGTGTGGTCGACCTCGGTGCCGGCGGCGACAAGCTGACGCTGGACGGCGCCTCCAACAACACGCTGACCGTCGGCAACGTCGAGACAATCACCGGCGGCGCGTCCTCCGACATCGTCACCCTGACCGGCAGCCTCACCGGCGGTCGCATCGACCTCGACGCCGGCAACGACCAGCTCTCGCTCGGCACCGGCGGCGTGACCGCCACGGTGACCAACGTCGAGACGATCGTCGGCGGCTCCGGCGTCAACGTGATCACCCTCGGCTCCTCGATCACCACGGGCACGATCGACCTCGCGGCCGGCAACGACAAGCTCACGCTGGCGGCGGGCGGCAACACCGTGACCGTCACCAACGTCGAGACCATCGTCGGCGGCTCGGGCGCCGACGTCGTCACCCTCGGCAGCGGCCTCGTCGGCTCGATCGACCTCGGCGCCGGCGCCGACGGCCTGACGCTCGCCGACGCCCGCAACACCGTGACCGTCACCAACGTCGAGACGATCACCGGCGGCGCGTCCTCCGACATCGTCACGATCGCCACCCAGATCACGGCCGGCACGGTCGACCTCGGCGGCGGCTCCGACAAGCTGACGCTCGGCAACTTCGCCAACACGCTGACGGTCACCAACGTCGAGACCATCGTGGGCGGCTCCACCGCCGACACGGTCACCCTCGGCGGCCAGATCACCGGCGGCTCGGTCGACCTCGGCACGGGCGCCGACAAGCTGACGCTCGACGGCGCGTCCAACAACACGCTGACGGTCACCAACGTCGAGACGATCACCGGCGGCGCGTCCTCCGACATCGTCACGCTGGCCGGCAACGTCACCGGCGGCCGTGTCGACCTCGGCGACGGCAACGACCAGCTTTCGCTTGGCACCGGCGGCGGCACCCTCACGGTGGTCAACGTCGAGACCATCGTCGGCGGCACCGGCGTCAACGTCATCACGCTCGGCAACTCGATCACGGCCGGCACGATCGACCTCGGTGCCGGCGGCGACAAGCTGACCCTGGCGGCCGCCGGCAACACGATCACGGTCACCAACGTCGAGACCATCGTCGCCGGCGCCGGCGCCGACGTCGTCACCCTCGGCAGCGCCCTGGTCGGTTCGATCGACCTCGGCGGCGGCGCCGACGGCCTGACGCTGGCCGACGCGCGCAACACCGTGACGATCACCAACGTCGAGACCATCACCGGCGGCTCGTCCGTCGACGTGGTCAAGCTCGGCACGGCGATCACCGCCGGAACCGTCGACCTGATGGGCGGTTCGGACTCGCTCACCCTCGGCAACTTCGTAAACACGCTCTCGGTGGCGAACGTCGAGACCCTGATCGGCGGCGCCTCGGCCGACACCGTCACGCTGACCGCGCAGATCACCGGCGGCCTGATCGACCTCGGCACCGGCGGCGACAAGCTGACGCTCGACGGCGCGTCCAACAACACGCTGACGGTCGGCAACGTCGAGACGATCACCGGCGGCGCGTCCTCCGACGTCGTCACCCTGACCGGCGCGCTCACCGGCGGCCGTGTCGACCTCGGCGCGGGCGTCGACTCGCTCAACCTCGGCGCCGGCGCGGTCACCGCGACGGTCACCAACGTCGAGACCATCGTCGGCGGCTCCGGCGTCAACGTGATCACCCTCGGGGCCTCGATCACCGAGGGCTCGATCGACCTCGGTGCCGGCAACGACAAGGTCACGCTGGCGTCCGGGGGCAACACGCTGACGATCACCAACGTCGAGACCATCGTCGGCACCACCGGCGCCGACGTGATCACCATCGGCGCGGGCCTCGGCGCCGGCTCGATCGACCTGGGCGCCGGCAACGACGCGCTGTTGCTCGCCAACGGCCGCAACACCGTGACGATCACCAACGTCGAGACCATCCTCGGCGGCACCTCGACCGACGTGGTCAAGCTCGGCTCGCAGAACTCCGGCGGCACGATCGACCTCGGGGCCGGCACGGACACCCTGACGCTCGGCAACTTCGCCAACAGCATCGACGTCTTCAACGTCGAGACGATCATCGGCGGGTCGTCGAACGACGTCGTCCTGGTCGACACCCAGATGACCGGCGGTCTGATCGACCTCGGTGCCGGCGGCGACTGGGTGATGCTCTACTTGAACAGCAACAACACGGTGACCATCGCCAACGCCGAGACGATCGCCGGCGGCGAGTCCTCCGACATCGTCACGCTGTCCGGCAGCCTCACCCGCGGGATCATCGACCTCGAGGGCGGCAACGACCAGCTCAACCTCGGCTCGGGCGGCATCACCGCGACGATCTTCAACGTCGAGACCATCGTCGGCGGGTCGGGCGTCAACGTGATCACGCTCGCCAACTCGATCACGGCGGGCACGATCGACCTCGCGGCCGGCAGCGACAAGCTGACGCTCGCGGCGGGCGGCAACACCATCACGATCACCAACGTCGAGACCATCGTCGGCGGCTCCGGCGCCGACGTGGTCACGGTCGGCAGCGCCTACGCCGGCACGATCGACCTCGGCGCCGGTGCCGACAAGCTGACGCTGGCCGACGCCCGCAACACGGTGACGATCACCAACGTCGAGACCATCGTCGGCGGCTCGTCCGTGGACGTGGTCAAGCTCGGCACGGCGATCACCAGCGGCACCGTCGACCTGATGGGCGGCTCCGACACCCTGACGCTCGGCAACTTCGTGAACACGCTGACCGTCACCAACGTCGAGACCCTGGTCGGCGGCACGTCGAGCGACACGGTCACCCTCGGTGTCCAGATCACCGGCGGCTCGGTCGACCTCGGCGCCGGCGGCGACAAGCTGACCCTCGACGGTTCGTCGAACAACACGCTGACCGTGGCGAACGTCGAGACGATCACCGGCGGCGCCTCGTCCGACATCGTGACCCTCTCCGGTGCCCTCACCGGCGGGCGGATCGACCTCGACGCCGGCAGCGACCAGCTCTCGCTCGGCAACGGCGGCGTCACCGCCACCGTGACCAACGTCGAGACGATCGTCGGCGGCTCCGGCGTCAACGTGATCACCCTCGGCGCGTCGGTGACCGCCGGGACGATCAACCTCGCCGGCGGCAACGACAAGCTGACGCTGGCGGCCGGCGGCAACACCATCACGGTCGCCAACGTCGAGACCATCGTCGGCGGCTCCGGTGCGGACGTCGTCACGATCGGCGCGGCGATGACCGGCACGGTCGACCTCGGCGCCGGCAACGACACGCTGACGCTCGGCAACTTCGTCAACTCGGTGACGCTGTCGAACGTCGAGACCATCGTCGGCGGCACCTCGGCCGACACGATCAGGATCACCACCCAGGTGACGAGCGGTTCGATCGACCTCGGTGCCGGCAACGACACCCTGACGCTCGGCAACTTCGTCAACACCGTCAGCGTCTCGGGGGCCGAGACGATCGTCGGCGGCGCCTCGGCCGACACGATCCTGCTCCAGGCGCAGATGGCCGGCGGCCTGATCGACCTCGGTGCCGGCAACGACACGGTGACCCTGCTCGACGGCACCAACAACACGCTGACCGTCGTCAACGTCGAGACGATCACCGGCGGGACCTCGTCGGACGTCGTCACGCTGTCCGGCAGCCTGACCGGCGCGCAGATCAACCTCGGCGCCGGCAACGACCAGTTGACGCTGGGCTCGGGCGGCGTCACCGCGACGATCACCGGCGTCGAGACCCTGGTCGGCGGCTCCGGCATCAACGTGATCACGCTCGGCAACGCGATCACGGCGGGCACCCTCGACCTCGCCGGCGGCTCCGACAAGGTGACGCTGGCGGCCGGCGGCAACACCATCACGATCGCCAACGTCGAGACTATCGTCGGTGGCTCCGGTGCCGACGTCGTCACCCTCGGCGCCTCGGCGAGCGTGGGCACCGTCGACCTCGGCGCGGGCGCCGACAGCCTGACGCTGGCGGCGGCCGGCAACACGGTGACCGTGCTCAACGTCGAGACCATCACCGGCGGCGCCGGTGCGGACCTCGTCCGGCTCGGTACCCAGGCGGCCGGCGCGGCGATCGACCTCGGCGGCGGCACCGACACCCTGGTGCTCGGCAACTTCGTCAACACCGTCACGGTGTCGAACGTCGAGACGATCACCGGCGGCAGCACCAACGACACGGTGACGCTGGGCTTCCAGTTCACCGGCGGCTCGATCGACCTCGGCGCCGGCGGCGACAAGCTGATCCTCGACGGCTCGTCGAACAACACGCTGACGATGACCAACGTCGAGACGATCACCGGCGGTGCCTCGTCCGACATCGTGACGCTGAACGGCACCATCACCGGCGGCGTCGTCGATCTCGGCCTCGGCAACGACAAGCTGACGATCACTACCGGCGCCACCGCGACGGTGACCAACGTGGAAACGGTGGTCGGCGGGTCTGCGGCGGACTTCGTGACGATCGGCTCGCAGATCACCGGCGGCACGGTCGACCTCGGCGCCGGCAACGACCGCCTCGCCCTCGGCAACTCCGCCAACACGGTCACGGTGGCCAACGTGGAGACGATCACCGGCGGCTCGGCGATCGACCTCGTCACCCTGACGACGCTGTTGAACGGGCGCGTCGACCTCGGTGACGGCGTCGACAAGCTGACCCTCGGCGACTTCGCCAACTCGGTCACGGTCGCCAACGTCGAGTCGATCGTCGGTGGTTCCGCCGCGGACCGCGTGGTGTTCTCCTCGATCGCGACCGGCTCGGTCATCGACCTCGGCGGCGGCAGCGACGTCCTGGTGCTCGGCGCCTTCGCCAACACCGTGACCGTCGCCAACGCCGAGACGATCACCGGCGGCACCTTCGGCGACACGGTGACGTTCAGCACCCAGGCCCAGGGCGTCCGGATCGACCTCGGGTCGGGCAGCGACACCCTGACGCTGGCGAGTTCGTCGGCCAACACGGCGACCGTGCTCAACGTCGAGACCCTGGTGTCCGGTGGCGGCGCCGACGTGATCACGCTGACCGGCGGGGCGCGCGACCTCGACCTCGGCGGCGGCAACGACACGCTGGTGCTCGGCGCGGCCCAGACCGCGACCGTCGTCAACGTCGAGACCGTCACGGGCTCGTCCGGCACCGACATGATCGTGCTCAGCGCGGCCTCGACGATCACCGTCTCGGGTGTCGAGAAGCTGACCGGGTCGAGCGGCAACGACAAGATCGTCAACGCCTCCGGCTCGATCACGATCAACCTCGGCGACGGCAACGACACCTTCACCGGCAGTTCGTCGGTGGAGACCATCACGGGCGGCGCCGGTGCCGACGTGTTCAACTTCACGTCGACGACGATCTCGCCGACGGGCAGCGCCGACACGATCACCGACTTCGTCTCGGGAACCGACAAGCTGAACTTCGCCGGCCTGCTGACCGGTACCTTCCAGTGGAAGGGCAGCGCGGCCCTGTCGGCCGGTGGCGGCAACAGCCAGGCCCGGTTCGACGACGCGACCGGCAAGCTGCAGGTCGACGTCAACGGCGACGGCACGGTGGACATCGAGATCAAGCTGAGCGGCTACACCGCCAGCCTCTTGAGCGCCGGCGACTTCATCTGGTCCTGATCTCCGGGACGGGATGCGAAACCGGAGGCGGCGGCATCGGAAACGATGCCGCCGCTTCGCTTTTTCCGGGATTTTCCGCCCGCTCGCCTGGACGCGAATCGGCGGATCGGGCAGCCTCGCGGGTGATTCGGACGTCGAGGCCGCGGGCCGCGCCCGGCCGTCCGGAGCCGAGGCCCCGACCGCATTGGAACCGACGTCCGTCCCCCAGAGCCCCTATGCCGCCATAGACCTCGCCGAGGGCCGGCGGCGCCACGGCGCGGGCGACCTGCCGGGGGCCGAGACGATCTACCGGGCCCTGCTCGCCGCCCGTCCCGACGACGCCGGGGTGCTGCACTTGCTCGGCGTCGTCCGGCACCAGCGCGGCCGGCCGGCCGAGGCGGTCGAGCTGATCGAGGCGGCGCTGCAGCGCGCCCCGGACCTTTCCGCCGCGTGGCAGAACATCGTGCTGCCGCTCGCCGTGCTCGGCCGTGGCGAGGACGCGCTGCGCGCCTCCGCCGAGGCGGTGCGGCGCGCGCCCGACTCCGCCGGCGCCTGGACCAACCGTGCGCTGGCGGCGCTGGTCGCCGAGAATCCCGCGCTCGCCGCCGAGGCCGCCGAGGTCTCGATCGCGCTCGATCCGGCGCAGGCGGTCGCCTGGGAGCACCTCGGCAACGCAAGGCTGCGCCAGGGTCGCGCCGACATCGCCGAGCGCCACTTCCGCCGCTCGCTCGCGATCGGCCCCGGCCGACACGACGCGCTGTTCGGGCTCGCCTCGGCGCTCGAGGAGACCGACCGGCCGAACGAGGCGGCGGTGATCTGGCGCGGCCTCGTCGAGCGCGATCCCGCCGACGTGCCGGCGCGCACCCATCTAGGCGCGGCGCTGCGCGCCGCCGGCGACGTCGCCGGCGCCGTCGCCGCCTGGGCCGACGGGCCGCGCTCGCCGGTGATCGACTACAATCTCGGCTGCGCCCGACTGCTCGCCGGCGACTGGGCCGCCGGCTGGCGCGGCTACGAGCGGCGCTGGGACGTGCCGGTGGAGCCGGTCCCGGCCAAGGTCGCCGGCCTGCCGCTCTGGACCGGCGCGGGACCGGTCGGCACGCTGCTGGTCCACCACGAGCAGGGCCTCGGCGACACGGTGCAGTTCGCCTGTCTGGTGCCGCGTCTGCTCGACCGCGTCCAGCGCGTCGTCCTCGTCTGCCAGCGCCCGCTGAAGGCGCTGATCTCGGGCATGGTGCCGATCCGGGCGGCCGGCGAGCGGGTGGTCGTGGTCGCCGACGGCGATCCGCCGCCGGCCTCGGACGCCTGGGTGGCGCTGCTGTCGCTGCCGCACCGGCTGGGTCTCCTGCCGGAGACGGTCGCCGCCCGGCCCTACGTGGTCGCCGATCCCGCCCGGGTGGCGCGCTGGCGGGCGCGGCTCGACGCCCTGCCGCCGCCGCGCGGCGCGGGGCGGCCGTTCCGGGTCGGCGTCGTCTGGCAGGGCAACCCGAAGGCACCGGTGGAGCGCGGCCGCTCCTTTCCGCTCTCGGTCCTCGCCCCGCTCGCCGCGGTGCCGGGCGTCCAGCTGATATCGTTGCAGAAGGGCGTCGGCGCCGAGCAGGTCGCGGCGGCGCCGTTCCCGGTCCACGGCCTCGGCGACGACTTCGACGCCGGGTCCGACGCCTTCCTCGACACCGTCGCCGTCGGCGCCTCGCTCGACCTCGTCGTCACCTCGTGTACCTCGACCGCCCACGTGCTGGCGGCGGCGGGCCGGCCGGTCTGGCTGATGCTGCGCGCGGTGCCGGACTGGCGCTGGGGTACCACCGGCGAGACGACGCCGTGGTATCCGACCATGCGGCTGTTCCGGCAGGCGCGCCGCGGCGACTGGGCCGAACTCGCTTCCCGTGTCGCCGAGGCGCTGCGCGCCGCCGCGGCCACCGGCGGGCGCGACGACGCCGCGCTCGCCCGCGCCTTCGACGCCGCGATCGAGCGTCACCGCGGCGGCCGTCCCGACCTCGCCATCCCCGATTACCGCCGCCGCCTCGTCGCCGCCCCCGACGACGCCCGGGCGATGAACTTCCTCGGCCTCGCCCTGCTCGAGACCGGCCGCGGCGACCCCGCGGCCGCCGCCGAAGCGGCGTCGCTGGCGCGGACCTCGGCCGCGCTCGCCGGCGGCGACCGCGACATCGTCAGCAACGCCGCGGTGGTGCTGAAGTCGCTCGGGCGCGCCGACGAGGCCGAGGCGCTGCTGAGGCGCGTGCTCGCCGCCGACCCGGCCCATCCGCCGTCGGTGCAGAACCTCGTCAACCTCCTGATCGCCAAGGGCGACGCCGGCGAGGCGGTGCGCGTCGCCAATACGGCCGCCGGCCGGACGCCACGCGAGCCGACGATCCTGAAGTCGCTCGCCGCCGCGCTGCGCGCCGTCAAGCGCCCGGCCGAGGCGGCCGCGGCGCTCCGTCTCGCGCTGGCGCAGACCCCCGACGACGTCGTCTCGCGCAACACCCTCGGCAGCGTGCTGGTGGAGGCCGGCGACGAGGCCGGCGCGCGCACCGCCTTCGAGGAGGTGCTGGAGCGCGCGCCCGACGACGTCGACGGCTTCTCCAACCTCGGCGTGGTCGAGAAGCGGCTCGCCGGGCCGGAACTGGCGATCTGGTTCTACCACCGGGCGCTCGCCCGCAACCCGCGCAACGTCGACGCCCGCGCCAACCTCGGCAGCGCCCTGGTGGAGATGGGCCGCTGGGACCTCGCCGGCGACGTCTTCCGCGCCGCCCTCCAGCTCCGCCCCGAGCATCCCGAGGCGCGGATGGCGCTCGGCATGACGCTGCTCGCCGCCGGACGCTACGAGGAGGGCTTCCGCGAATACGAGGGCCGGATCCGATCGGAGCGCCTCGGCCTCCTGACCGGGACGCCCAAGGGCGTGCCGCGCTGGCAGGGCGAGCCGATCGCGGGCCGGTCGGTGCTGGTGATCGCCGAGCAGGGCTTCGGCGACATCCTGCAATTCGTCCGCTACGCCACCGTCCTGAAGGCGATGGGGGCGAGCCGCGTCGTGGTCGGCTGCCGCGCCCGGCTCGGGCCACTGCTCGCGACCGCCGCCGGCGTCGACGCCGTCGCGGTCGAGGGCGGGCCGGTGCCGAAGGTGGACTTCCACGTTTTCGCGATGAGCCTGCCGCATCTCTGCGGCACCACCCTCGACAGCGTGCCGGCGCCGGTGCCCTATCTCGCCGCCGATCCCGAGCGGGTCACCGCCTGGGCCGAGCGGCTGGCGGCGCGGCCGGGCTTGCGGGTCGGCATCGTCTGGCAGGGCAATCCCGACCCCGGCGTCGACCGCGGCCGCTCGCTGCCGCTCGCCATGCTGGAGCCGCTGGCGGCGGTGCCCGGGGTGCGGCTGATCGCGCTCCAGAAGGGCCCCGGCTCGGAGCAGGTCGCCGCGCTCGGCGACCGCTTCGCCGTCGAGAGCCTCGGCCCCGACTTCGACGAGGGCCCGGCCGCCTTCCTCGACACCGCCGCGGTGATGGCCAACCTCGACCTCGTCGTCACCACCGACACCTCGGTGCTGCACCTCGCCGGCGCGCTCGGCCGGCCGACCTTCGCGCTGTTGAAGCGCCACGCCGAGTGGCGCTTCATGCGCGAGCGCGAGGACACGCCCTGGTATCCGACCGTTCGGCTGTTCCGCCAGACCGACGCCGAGGCCGACACGCCGGCGCCCTTCGCCGGGCCGATCCGCCGTGCCGCCGAGGCGCTGGCCGCGGTGGTGCGCGGCGACCGCATGGCGCTCCTGCCCCGGCCGGCCGGCACCCTCGCCCCGGTGCCGGCACGGCCGGTCGCCGAGCGCTTCGCGGCGGCGCTGGCCCTGCACCGGGCCGGGCAGACCGAGCGGGCGCGCGGGCTCTACGCCGCCGTGCTCGCCGACGAGCCCGGTCACGTCGAGGCCGTGCACATGCTGGGCGCCATGGCGCTGCAGACGCAGGACTGGCGCCGCGCCCTGATCCTCCTGCGCGAGGCGGGCCGGATGGGCCTCGCCAGCGCGGAATGGCGCGCCAACCTCGCCGTCGCGCTGCGCCGGACCGGCCGGACCGAGGAGGCCGCGACCCTCCTCAGGGCGCTGATCGCCGAGGAGCCGCGCGCCGAGGCCCACGCCACGCTCGGCGGCATCCTCGCCGACGACGGCCGCTTCGCCGAGGCGCTGCCGCATCTCGAGCGGGCGGTGACGCTCGACCCGCGCAATGCCCTGTTCCGGCGCAACCTCGGCAACGCGCTCCGCGAGGCCGGGCGCTACGAGCCGGCGCTGGCCGAACTCGAGCAGGCGGTGACGCTCGCCCCCGACGACGCCGAGGCGCGGATCGACCGCGCCCACGCTCGGCTGATCCTCGGCGACTACGCCGGCGGCTTCGCCGACTACGAATGGCGCTTCGGCGGCCTCGAGATGGGCCGGCGCAGCTTCGCGGTGCCGCGCTGGGACGGCTATCCCTTCCCCGGCACGCTGCTGGTGCACGGCGAGCAGGGCCTCGGCGACCACATCCAGTTCGTCCGCTTCGTGCGGATGGCGGCGGAGCGTTGCGACCGGGTGCTGCTCGAGGTGCGCCGGCCGCTGATGGGCCTGTTCGGCCACCTGCACCCGAACGTCACGGTGGTCGAACAGGGCGGCGATCTGCCGCCGTTCGACGCCGAGGTGGCGATCCTGTCGCTGCCGCACGTGCTCGGCCTCGGCCGCGACGGCCTCGGCATGGACGCGCCCTATCTCTTCGCCGAGGTGGCACGGATCGCCCGCTGGCGCGACTGGCTCGGCCGCTTCGACGGGCTCACCGTCGGCCTCGCCTGGCAGGGCAACCCGAAGGCGCGGGCCGACAAGGGCCGCTCGCCGCCGCTGGCGGCGCTGGCGCCTCTGTTCCAGGTGCCGGGCGTGCGCTTCGTCGCCTTGCAGAAGGAGCACGGCCTCGACCAGCTCGGCGCCTTTACCGGCGCGCCGATCCTGCGGCCGCCGCCGGAGTTCGACGCGGGCCCCGACGCCTTCCTCGACAGCGCCGCGGTGATGGCGGTCGCCGACCTCGTCGTCACCTCCGACACCGCGCTCGCCCATCTCGCCGGCGCCCTGGCGCGGCCGACCTTCCTGATGCTGAAGCACTCGCCGGACTGGCGCTGGCTCGCCGCCGGCGAGACCAGCCCGTGGTATCCGACGATGCGCCTCGTCCGCCAGCCGGCGCGCGGCGACTGGGCGTCGGTCGGCCGGGCGGTCGCGGCGGCGCTCGCGGCGGTGGCGACGCCATGAGCGAGGCCGTGATCAGGCCCGTGACCGGGATCGCCGGGGGGAGGGCGCCTTGAGCCGGGCCGTGCTGGAAGCCGCCTTCGCCGAGCACCGCGCCGGCCGCCTCGACGCCGCCGTCGCCGGCTACCGCGCCGTGCTCGCCGACGATCCGCGCGACGCCGACGCGCTCAACCTGCTCGCCGTCGCCCGGCGTGCGCAGGGGGCGGTCGGCGAGGCGATCGGGCTGCTCGCCCGGGCGGTCACGGTCAAGCCCGGTTTCGTCGACGCCTGGTACAACTATGGCAACGCGCTCGCCGCCGCAGGCGAGCACGGCGGCGCCGCCAACGCCTACCGGCGGGTCGTGGCGCTGGAGCCGGAGCGCGCCGCCGCCCACGCCTCGCTCGGCGTCACGCTCGCCGAGGTCGGCGACCTCGCGGGCGCGGCGGCGGCCTACGAGCGCGCGCTCGCGGTCGATCCGGAGCACGCCGTCGCCCGCCACAACCTCGGCAACCTTTTGCCCGACCTCGGCCGGCCGCACGAGGGCGCGGCGCACCTGCGCCGGGTCGCGGCGGCGCGGCCGGACCTCGCCGAGGCGCGCTACAACCTCGCCATCGCGCTGCTCCGGCTCGGCGACTACGCCACCGGCTTCCGGCTCTACGAATCGCGCTGGGACGCGCCGGGCTTCACCGGTCGGCGCTTCTACCGCCGGCTGCCGACCTGGACCGGTGCGCCGTTCCAGGGCCGCCGGTTGGTGGTCCACGCCGAGCAGGGCCTCGGCGACACGCTGCAATTCGTCCGCTTCGCGCCGCTGGTGCGCTCGCTCGGCGGCACGCTGACGCTGCAAGTGCAGTCGGGCCTCGTCCGTCTGCTCGACGGGCTCAAGGGCGCGGACGCCGTGGTCGGGGAGGGCGCCGAGGTGCCGGGCCAGGACCTCGTCGCGCCGATGATGAGCCTGCCGCACCTGCTAGGCCTGACGCTCGGGTCGATCCCGGCGCGGGTGCCCTACCTGTTCGCCGACCTCGAACGGGTGGCGCGCTGGCGCGACCGGCTGCACCCGCGGGCCGGCGAGCGGCTGGTCGCGGTCGGCTTCCGCGGCAATCCCGCCGGCTCGATCGACCGCGGCCGCAGTCTCTCCGATCCGGCGCTGCTCGCCCCGCTCGCGGCCGTGCCGGGGGTGCGGCTGATCGCGGTCAACAAGCTCGACCCGGCCGAGACCGTGGAGGTCGGCGGTGTCACCCGGCTCGCGGCGGAGATGGCGTTGGAGCATCCCGGCCCCGGCTTCGACGCCGGCCCCGACGCCTTCCTCGACACCGCCGCGATGATGGCGCTCTGCGACGGCGTGGTGACCACCGACACCTCGCTCGCCCACCTCGCCGGCGCGCTCGGCCGGCCGACCATCCTGATGGTCAAGACCAACCCGGACTGGCGCTGGATGCTCGGGCGGACCGATTCGCCGTGGTACCCGACCATGCGCCTCGTGCGCCAGGAGACCGCCGGCGACTGGGCCGGCGTGGTCGACGTCGTGGCGCGGCTGCTGGCGGAAGGGTCGTAGGGAAGGCGTTCAGAGCGAGAGCACGATGTCGCGCATGCCGCGGGCGGTGTCGGCCCAGGTGAAGCGGTGCATGGTCTCGGCGCCGGCGGCGCCGCGGCGGCGGGCGTCCTCGCGGTCGGAATAGGCCGTCTCGAGGGCGGCGACGATCTCGTCGAGGTCGCTGTCGCCCCAGCCGGGCGTGGCGCCGACGCCTGCGCCCGGGCCGCTCACCGGGTTCTGCCGCTCGAGCGCGAAGCAGTTGCCGGGCTCGATCAGGTCGAGGTGGCCGGTGTTGGCCGACAGGATGGTCGGCACGCCGCAGGCCATCGCCTCCATGGCGACGAGGTTGGTGCCGCCCTCCGAGCGGTTCGGGAACAGCGCCACGTCCATCTCGCGCAGGATCGGCGGCACGAAGGCGTTCGGCACGGCGCCGAGGTCGACGAACTGGTCGTCGCGGATGCCGCAGGCGCGCGCCCAGCCGGGGACGTCGACCTTGTCGCCGGCGTAGACCACCGGCGCGACCCGGCGCGACAGGTCGATCGCCTTGGCGAACTGGTACCACGGGCTGTGCCACGCGGTGACCAGCAGGGCGTCCGGGTGGCGCTCGGCGAAGATCCGGAAGGCGGCGAGCACGAGGTCCTGACCCTTGCGCAGCTCGAGCTTGCCGCCGGAGAACACCTTGAAGCGGTCGCCGAGGATGCCGGCGCGCGGGGCCGGGTGGAACACCGTGGGGTCGACGCCCTGGATCACGGTGCGGACGTGGTCGACGCCCCATTCGCGCAGGATGCGCTCGTTCCAGGTCGAGCCGGTGACGATCAGCGGCAGCGCGCGGGCGTTGGCGCGCGCCTGTTCCGACAGCTGCGGGATCTCGAAGAACACGACGCCGACGGTCGGTCGGCCGTTCAGGCGGACGTCGCCGGCGGCCTTCGGCACGGCGAAGTCGTTGCCGAGAGCGGCGAGCAGCGGCACGTCGACCGCGACCTCGCCGCCGGCGTAGCGCGCGATCTGGGTCTGCAGGCTGGCGGAGCCGGCGAGGAAGGGCGCGAGCTGGCGCCGCTTCAGGGCGTCCACCACCACCTGGTTCTCGTCGATCGGAAAGGAGCACAGCGGCTCGATCGCCGGATCTGCCGACCAGTTCAGGGCGAGGTTGAGGCCGTAGATGCCCCAGCCGAAGAAGCTGGAGATGCCCCAGTGGATCACCGCGCGCCGCCGCATCCGACCTTCTCCCCCGAGCGGCACCGCCGCGGGAGCCGATCACGCCGACGTTCCCGCGATCATGGTTAAACCCGCGTTAACGCGCAGCCTTTCGCCGGTCGATTCGTAAACCCGCGGTAACGCACGGTTAACCAAGCGGGTGGACACTCGCGGTCGACAAGAGGCGATCCGTGCAAGACGGCGGGGGCGGTTCGGACATGCGTGACGGCGACCCTCTCGAGGGGTCCGTGGAAGGTGGTGCGTCGGTGGACGCCGCGCTGGCCGCCTTCGCGGTGATCGCGGAGCGCCAGGGCGCGGCGCTGTCGGCGGCCCGATTGGCGGTCCGGCACGGCGTCGACGGACCGGTCGCGACCGACCGTCTCGTCCGCATCGCGGAGGCCGAGGGCTTTCGGGCGCGCGCCGCCAAGCTCGACTTCGCCCATCTCGCCGGGCTCGGCGAGGCCTATCCCGTGCTGCTGCGCCTCACCGACGGCTCGACGCTGATCGCCGAGGGCTTCGTGCGCAACGACCGCGTCGAGGCGGTGATGGTGCGCGACCCCGCCGCGCCGACCGCGCCGATGGTGGCGGTCGACGCGGTGCGTCTCGGCGCGCTCTGGGACGGCGAGACGGTGTTCTTGCGCCGGCGCCACGACGTCACCGCCGAGGACCGGCCGTTCGGCCTCGGCTGGATGGCCGGGATGGTGCTGCGCGAGCGCCGGCTGTTCCGCGACGTCGCGATCGCGGCGCTGGTGCTGTCGGTGCTGACGCTGGTGCCGCCGTTCCTCTACATGATCGTGATCGACAAGGTGCTGGTGCACCACCGCACCGAGACGCTGCTCGCCACCTTCGGCGTCGTGCTGGTGGTGCTCGGCTTCGAGACGGTGCTCGGCTACCTGCGCCGGGCCATGGTGGCGACCGCGACCCAGCGGATCGACGCCCGCATCCAGGTGCAGATGTTCGATCGTTTGGTCGGCCTGCCGATCGACTTCTTCGACCGCACCGCCACCGGCCTCGTCGCCTACAAGCTCGGCGAGGTCCGCCGGATCCGCGGCTTCCTCACCGGCCAGCTGTTCACCACGCTGCTCGACGCCACCACGCTCGTGGTGCTGATTCCGGCGATGATCCTGCTCGACGCCACGCTCGCCGCCTTCGTGATCGCGGTGTCGCTGGTGATGGCGGTGATCGTGTTCCTCTACATCCGCCCGATGGCGGGGGCCTACCAGCGCGTGCTCGAGACCGAGCACAAGAAGAACGCCTTCCTGATCGAGGCGATCCACGGCGCCCGCACGGTCAAGTCGCTGGCGCTCGAGACCCGCAAGCGGCGCGAATGGGACGTCCGCGTCGCCGCCTCGGTGCGGGCGCAGACGGCGCTGCAGAACCTCGCCAACCAGCCGCAGACCCTGCTCGCCCCGCTCGAACGGCTGATCTACGCCGGCTCGCTCGCCCTCGGCGGCTGGATGGCGATCCACGACGACAAGGCGATGTTCGCCGGCACGTTGGTCGCCTTCACGATGATCGCGACCCGCGCGACCCAGCCGATCGTGCAGATCGCCGCGCTGATGCAGCAGGTCCAGGAGGTCCGCGGCGCGGTCGCCCAGGTCGCCTCGGTAGTCAACGTCGCGCCCGAGCCGCGCCGGTCCGGCGGGGCGCGGCCCGAGATGTCGGGCGAGATCTCGTTCACGGACGTGCGCTTCTTCTACCCCGACGCCCGCACGCCGGCGCTCGACGGCGTCTCCTTCGCGATCGAGCCGGGCACGGTGGTCGGCATCATGGGCCGCTCCGGCTCGGGCAAGACCACGGTGACGCGGCTGCTGCAGGGCCTGCACCAGGGCTACGAGGGTCTCGTCAAGTTCGACGGCGTCGAGCTGCGCGAGATCGACCTCGACCACCTGCGCTCCAAGATGGGTGTCGTCCTCCAGGAGAGCTTCCTGTTCCAGGGCTCGATCCGCGACAACATCCTCGCCGCCGCCCCCGACGCCGGGGTGCAGGCGATGATCGACGCGGCCCGGCTCGCCGGCGCCGAGGAGTTCGTCGAGCGGCTGCCGCGCAGCTACGACACGCCGATCGAGGAGAACGGCTCCAACCTCTCCGGCGGCCAGCGCCAGCGCCTCGCGATCGCCCGCGCCCTCGTCACCGATCCGCCGATCCTGGTGTTCGACGAGGCGACCAGCGCGCTCGATCCGGAGAGCGAGGCGATCGTCAACGCCAACCTGCGCCGGATCGCGCACGGACGCACGGTGATCGTGATCTCGCACCGCCTGACCTCGCTGGTCGACTGCGACCAGATCCTGGTGATGGACAAGGGGCGGGTGATCGACGCCGGCCGCCACGGCGACCTCCTCGCCCGCTCCGACGTCTATCGTCACCTGTGGTTCCAGCAGAACCGTCACCTTTCCCGGGACGACGCCGATGACCACGGTCACGCGACCGCGCACGCGCGCGGCTGACGCCGCCGCGCTCGCGGCCATCACCGACTTCCAGTCCGATACCGCCGAGATCATCGCGGAGAAGGTGCCGCTCGTCACGCGGATCACCCTGCACGTGATCGCGCTGATGGTGGCGACCGCGATCGCGCTCGCCACCGTGGTGCCGATCGAACGGGTGGTCAGGGCGCGCGGACGGATCGTCCCGACGTCGCCGACCATCGTGGTGCAGCCGCTCGAGCTCGCCACCGTGCGCTCGATCCTGGTGCGCGACGGCGAGGTCGTGCGCAAGGGCCAGCTGCTCGCCGCCCTCGATCCGACCTTCCAGGCCGCCGACGTCCAGCGCCTGTTCCAGGAGCGCGCCCATCTCTCCGCCGAGGTGGCCCGGCTCGAGGCCGAACTCGCCGGCGCTGCCTACACCCCCGCCACCGACGACGCCTGGGCGGCGGTGCAGCGGGCGCTCTACGACGCCCGCGCCGCCGAGCACCGCGCCGCGCTGGCCCGCTACGACGAGAAGCTCGCCGCGGTCGGCCACAGCATCGCCAAGACGGAGAAGGAACTCGGCTACTACCGCGAGCGGCTCGGCCTCTTCAACGAGGTCGAGGCGATGCGCACGACGCTCGAGGAGAAGAAGGTCGGCTCGCGGCTGCAGAGCCTGATCGCCACCGACAGCCGGCTCGAGATGGAGCGCAACGTCGCCGACGCCGCCGGCGTGATCGAGGCCTCCCGCCACGAGATGGAATCGCTGCGCTCCGAGCGGGTGGTCTACGAGAAGGGCCGGATCGCGGAGATCGCCCGCGACCTCGCCGACAAGCGCATCGCGCTCGACCGTGCCACCGAGGAGAGCGCCAAGGCGGCGCGCCGGCGCGACCTCGTCGAGCTGCGCGCCGTCGAGGACGCGGTGGTGCTGCAGGTCGGCACCTTCTCGGTGGGCTCGGTGGTGCAGCCGGCCGAGAAGCTGATCACCATGATGCCGCTCGGCACCACGCTCGAGATCGACGCCAACCTCGCCGCCGACGATCAGGGCGTGGTCAGGGTCGGCGACGAGGTCGCGGTCAAGTTCGACGCGTGGTCCTTCGCCGAGCACGGTTCGGCGCGCGGCATCGTCCGCTCGATCAGCGCCGACAGCTTCACGCCGAAGGAAGGCGACGGCCGCAGCTTCTTCCTCGCCAAGATCGACATCGTCGACGAGACACTGCGCGACGTGCCCGCGGACTTCCGGCTGGTGCCCGGCATGCCGCTGACCGCGGACATCGACGTCGGCACCCACACGCTGCTGCGCGCCATCGTCGGCAGCACCTTCAAGACCCTCGACGGAGGCTTTTCGGAGCCATGAGCCTCGGTGACGTCCTCGCCGGCCTGTTCACGCGCGACCGCGGCCGCAAGGCGCGCCTGCGCGGCGACGCCGCCCGCGCCGCCGGTCGCTTCGGAGAGGCGGCCAAGGCCTACGCCGCCGCGGCCGAGGCCGGCGACGCCGAGGCCGCCCACGCCCTCGGTCGCGCCTACGAGGCCGGCGAAGGCGTGATCACCAATCCCGCCGACGCCGCGGCCTGGCACCGCAGGGCCGCCGATGCCGGCCACGCCGGCGCCCAGGCCCGTCTCGCCGCGCTGCTGGTGACCGGCGCGCCGGCGCCGGCCGGTCTCGAGCGCCGTCCGCCCTCGATCGCCAAGCTGTTCCCCGGCGGCGGTGGGCTCGCGCCCGACCACGAGGATGCGCGGCGCTACGCCGGAATGGCGGCGGAGGCGGGCAGCATCGACGGCGCCGCCACGCTCGGCTTCGTGCTCGCCTCCGGTCTCGGCGGTCCCGCCGATCCCGCCGGCGCGGCGACGTGGTACCGCAAGGCCGCGGAGGCCGGCCACGTCGAGGCCGCGCTCGGGCTCGGCACCCTGCTCGCCGGCGGCCATCTCGGCGCGCCCGACCACGGCGCGGCCCGGCAGTGGTTCGAGAAGGCGGCCGCGGCCGGCAACCCGACCGCGTTCATGTCGATCGGTGCGCTCCACCTCTACGGCCTCGGCTGTCCGATCGACCTCGAGGAGGCGGCGCACTGGCTGACCCGCGCGGCCGAGCGCGGCAACGCCCAGGCGATGCGCCATCTCGGCCAACTGCTCGTCGAGGGTTTCGGCGTCGGCAAGGACCTCGTCGCCGCCGAGCGGCTCTTGCGCCGGGCCGCGCTGCGCGGCGACGCCGACGCGATGGCGAGCCTCGGCGACCTCCACTCGCGCGGCAACGGCCGGCCGATCGACGAGGAGGAGGCCGCGCGTTGGTACCGGGCGGCGGCCGAGAAGGGCCATTCCGGCGCCCGTGCCCGGCTCGACCAGATCGGCAAGGTCCGCCGCGGCGAGCCGCGCGAGACCGCGCCGCCGCCGCCGCGCACGCTCGAGGAGCGCGCCGCCGCCGGCGAGGTCGCGGCCCAGGCCGAACTCGGCGTCGCCTTCGCCACCGGCAACGGCCGGACGTCCGACGCCGCCGCCGCGGTGTCGTGGTGGCAGCGCGCCGCCGAGGCCGGCCACACCCAGTCGATGATCAATCTCGGCCGCTTCCTGATCCGCGGCCTCGGCGTCGAGCGCGACCACGGCCGTGCGGTGGCGCTGCTCGAACGGGCGCTTTCGGCCGGCGACACCGCCGCGGCGGTCGCACTCGGGGAATACTGGGCCTGGTTCGCCGAACCGCGCGACCTCGCCCGTGCCCGCGACCACCTCGCGGTCGCCGCCGCCACCGGCGACGAGCGCGCCCGCGGCCTGCTCGGGGAACTCGACGCCCGGACGGGGTGATCCCTCACCCGCGCGGTCAGGACGACAGCCGCAGCTTGGTGATGTTGCTGAGGATCTTGGCGAACACGCTGGTCAGCGCCGACGGGTTCGAAACGTCGTAGTAGTAGTCGGAGCTGGTGGCGCAGTTCTGGAGCAGGGTCTCGTTGCCGTCGATGACGCGGACGGTGAAGACCGTTATCCCCGCGCTCTTCATGCCCGTGCAGATGGTCGTCGTGTTGGTGTCGATCTGGCTCGACGTCTGTCCGAGCACGTTGCCGGTGTTGAGGCCGTCGGTCAGGACGATGGCGTAACGCGAGATCTTCTTGGTGCCGCTGGCGACCTGGGCGTTGGAGGCGATGCCGCCGGGCGTCAGCATGTTCCAGCCCCACATCGCGCCGACCGGGATGTTGGTGGCGCCGTTGGCGACGAGGGCGTTGATCCGGGCCTTGGCCGCGGTGAAGTCGGTGGTCAGCGGCATCATCTGCGAGTTGTAGCAGTAGTCGTAGTCGCGCGGGTAGAGCGACGCGGGCTTGGTGGTCACCGGGGCTTCGTTGGTGGTCGTATAGGGCGAGACGCGGTCGCTGACGCAGCCGGTCCACGTATAAGTGTAAGTGTCGCAGGTGTACTGGTAGTATCCGCCCCAACGGCTGGTCGATATCCACCTGTAATAGCAGTTCTGATAGGTCTTCTTCGGCCCGAGCCAAGTGGCCGTATCGTAGCCCGTGCCGACGTTGACCGTGACGCCGAACGGCACGATCGCGACCGAGGCGCGGCCCGCCTTGCCGGCCTGGGTGGCGGCCAGCTTGTCGATCATCGACGTCGCCGCGGTCTTGAGGGCCGTCAGCTTGCCGTTGTCGTTCATCGATCCGGTGTTGTCGAGCACGAAGGCGATCTCGACGTAATCGGTGCCGAAGGTCGCGGTCGACTTGGCCTTGAAGGCGAGGGTGTCGACCCGCACGATGCCCATCACCGCGCTGTCCACGGTCGCACTGGCGTTGACGGTGACCACGCCGGTGTCGCTGTTGTAGGCGTAGGACGCGCTCCAGGACTTGAGGTCGGAGGTCCTCATCTCGTTGGAGAACACCGCGTTCATGTCGGCGGTGATCTGCGCCGAGGTCTTGCCGCGCTCGATATCCTTGGCGACGACCAGGGCCACGGTGTCCGAGGCGTTCTGAAGGCGCGCCTTGCCCGCGGCCATGCGGCTGAAATCCACCGCGGCGCCCGAGGCGAGGACGATGGGCATCACCGCCAGCGCGAAGGTCACCGCGACGTTGCCGCTCCGGTGCGCAACGAGGCGTCGCGCGGTGCGTACCATGGATTGCAGGCGATCCAACATTTCTTGCTTCCGACCCGCGTCTGTCAAAATAGACGATACGGTAGGAAGAATGCCCGGGCCTTAAAGCGATTGATGCAAATTGAATCGATCTCCGCCGCGGTGTTCCGGCTTGGTGGACGACAGGTTTCCGAGATCGCGGACTCCCCGGGGGCCATCCGCGCCGAGCGGGCGGATCGGGGATCAGGACGCGCCGGCGATCGCGGCGAGGATGCCGGCGACGCTCGCGCGCGCGGCGGCAGGCGTCAAATTGTGGTCGGTGTCCGCGACGAGTCTGAGCGAGGCGCCGGAGAAGGCCGAGAGTTCGGCGCCGCCGGGGCCGAAGGCGTCCTCGATCAGGCCGACGCCGCCGTCGGTCTTGCCCGAGACGAAGGCGACCGTGGTGCCGCGGGCGGCGAGGCCGGCGACGAGGTCGCGGGCGGCGCGCCGACGCGCCCGTTCCGCCGCCCGGGCGGCCGGCAGCCGCGCCGCCACTCGGCCGGCGAGGCGGCGCAGGAGGTTCCGCGGGTCGACCTCGCCCTTGAGGATGCGCAGCACGATCCGGGGATCGAGCGCCTGCTTCGCCACCGCGCCGATCGGGCGGACGTCGCCGGCGATGGCGGCCGCGACCGATTCGCGGGGGTCCCAGACGAGACGCAGGATGTTGACCGGCACCACCGCGCGCGCCGCCGCGATCCGCGGCGCGGCGTGCAGGACGGCGTAGGCGCCGCTGCAGCGACCGGTCAGGACGAGGTCGCCGAAGCCCTCGCCGACGAGGAAGTCGGCGGCGGCGACGACGTCGTCCTGGTGAATGACGGAATAGAGCAGTTCCGCGTCCTCGGCGCCGGCGGGCGGCAGGCCCTCGCCGACGGCCGAGAGGTCGACGCGGAGCGCGGCGACGCCGTGTGCGGCGAGACCGCGGGCGAGGTCGACGCCGAATCGGGCCCAGCCGACGTGCGGGTCGCGGCCGGCGTTGGCGATCACCACCGCCGTACGTGCCGCGCGTGCGGCGGGGCTTGTCAGGACGCCGTAGAGCCGGCCGGCCTCGGCGAAACGGACGCCGACCTCCACGAAGCCGGGGCCGACGAGTTCGTCGGAGGCGGGCGCGGCGGCGACGGGGCGCGGCCGGGCATGGCCGGCGGGCACCGCGGCGGCGAGCCATGAGAGCAGCGCGTCGTGGGTGGCGCGCGGCGGCTCGGCGCGGGTGGGGTCGCCGACCGAGGCCTCGTAGTCGGCGTAGGCGACGAGTTCCGCCGGCCCGGACGGCGTGTGCAGCCGGCCGGCGAGCGCCTCCTCGGTGTTGCGGGCGGGGCGGGCCGCGACGAAGGCCGCGGGCACGTGGAACTCGGCGCTCCGGAGGTCGATCCGGCCGAGATCGGCGGCGACGCCGGGCGGCAGGCGGAAGCCCGCGACGGCCACGGCGTCCGGCAGGGTGCCGCCGACCATGGCGCCGAGCGCCTGGATCTCGCGCAGGTGGGTACGGCCGGAGACCACGGGCGCCAGCGCCGCGAAGCCGGCGAGCCAGGGCGCATCGGGATCGAGGCCGGCGAGCACCAGCGCGGCGCCGACGCCTTCCGCCACGACGACGATCCGTTCGGCGCCGCTCAGTTCCTCCAGCCGGACGCGGGCGGCGGCGAGCGCGGCGCTCCAGCCGGCGAGGTCGGCGGCGCCGTCGTCGAGGCTGTCGCCGGTGCCGGGGTGGTCGTAGCGCAGCACCGGGTAGCCGGCGGCGGCGAGCCGTTCGGCGAGTATCCGACGCGCCCTGGCCTGGCAGAACGCCTCGTAGCCCCAGGTGCCGACCATCAGCACGGCGGTGGCGCCGGGGGCCGGATGATAGAGGCCGGCGCAGCCGGCGAAGGCGACGGGACGGCCGACGGTGCCGGACGGGCCGGGCCGCGGGGCGCCGGACAGGATCTGATCGGTGAGATTCAAGGGTCCGCAGGTCCTGCCGGTATGGTTTCCGAAAGGGTATGCCGACATCCTTTCCCGGAGGTTGAGACCATCGGGGGATCCCGTGCGTTGTCCGAACGCGGGATCGCCGGGATCGGTCCCGGCCGGGTTCCTGGGCGCGTCGGTATCCGATAGGATGCGCCCGTGGGGCGGCTCGCGAGTGTACGGGCGTCGAGGGTCGAACGGGATGGGACAGGGTCGGAACGACAGGGCGCGCGGCCTCTCCGCGGGCGTGGCGGCGCTCGCCGTCTGCCTCGGCGCGACGACGGCCGCCGGCCCGGCGCGGGCGTTCGAGCTCTTCGGCGTCCACCTGTTCGGCGAGAAGGCGCCTGACCCGGAGGCCTCGCCGGACGCGCAGCCCTACGCGATCGACGTCTCGGTCGACACCGGCGACGACGACCTCGCGACACGGATCCGCGACGCCTCGGCCCTCTACGCGGACCGCGACGACACGCCGCCGCCCTCCACCGCGGCCTTCCTGTCCAGGGTGTCGGCGGAATACGCCCGTCTCGTCGGCGCGCTCTACGCCGAGGGCTACTACGGCGGGGCGGTGACGATCACCGTCGACGGCCGCGACCCCGCGACGATCGAACCCGATGCCGTGCTGCCGAAGCCGGTGAAGGTCGCGGTCTCCGTCTCGACCGGCCCGCGCTTCACCTTCGGCAAGGTCGCCATCGACGGCCGCGCGCCGCCGCGGCCGGACCTCGCCGATCGCAAGACCCCGACCCCGGAGAGCCTCGGTCTGGTGCCGGGCGCGACGGCGCGCTCGACCGCGGTGCTCGGCTCCGAGCGCGTGCTGGTCGACGAGTGGCGGCGCCAGGGCTTCCCCAAGGCGGAGATCGCGAAGCGCGACGCGGTCGCCGACCATCCGTCCTCGACGCTCGACGTCGGCATCGACGTGAAGTCGGGGCCGGCGGCGGTCTACGGGCCGGTGACGGCCTCCGGCACGGAGCGGATGGATCCGGCCTTCACCGCCTGGATGACCGGCCTGAAGCCCGGCGCCCGCTACGATCCGCGCGACCTCGAACGCGCCGCGGCGAACCTCCGCCGGCTCCAGGTGTTCGCCTCGCAGCGCCTCGTCGAGGCCGACGCGGTCGGGCCGGACGGAACGCTGCCGATCGACGTCAAGGTGGCCGAGCGGCTGCCGCGGGTGTTCGGCGCCGGTGGCTCGTTCTCGACCACCGAGGGCGCCGGCGTCGAGGGCTACTGGGAGCACCGCAACCTGTTCGGCGAGGCCGAGCGGCTGCGCTTCGAGGGCCGGGTCGCCGGCATCGCCTCGACCGACCCGACCGACTTCTCCTATTTCCTCGGCACCAGCTTCGTGAAGCCGGGCATCCTGACGCCCTGGACCGACCTCACCGCCGCGGTGAACGGCGAGCGCGAGGTGCTCGACGCCTACACCCAGAACACCGTCCGCGGCCGGGTCGGCCTCGCGCACGCGTTCTTCGAGGGTCTGAAGGGCGAGGTCGCCGCCAATCTCGAGGCGGTCCGCATCGAGGATGCCGCCGTCGAGGACGACTTCCTGATCGCCAGCCTGCCGGCCTCGCTGACCTGGGACACCCGCGACGACGCGCTGGAGCCGACCGAGGGCTTCACCCTCACCGGCAAGCTCGAGCCGTTCCACGAATTCTCCTACGGCAACACCGGCGCCGTCACCGAGCTCGAGGGCACGACCTATCTCGCCCTCGACGCCGACGCCCGCTTCGTGCTGGCCGGCCGCGCCGCGGTCGGCTCGATCGCGGGGGTGCCGCAGGACGAGTTCCCGGCGAGCCGGATGTTCTTCGTCGGCGGCGGCGGTTCGGTGCGCGGCTACGACTACCGCAACGTCGGCCCCCGCGACGCCACCGGCGACCCGATCGGCGGACGGTCCTACGTCGAAGCCTCTGTGGAACTGCGCGCCAAGGTGACCGACACGATCGGCGTCGTGCCCTTCCTCGACGCCGGGCAGGCCTTCGCCTCCTCGCTGCCGGACTTCTCCGAGGACCTCGCGCTCGGGGCCGGCATCGGCCTGCGCTACTACACCGGCCTCGGCGCGATCCGCGTCGACGGCGCGGTGCCGCTCAACCCGGGTCCGGGCGATCCGGCCTTCGCCGTCTACGTCGGCCTCGGCCAGTCGTTCTGAGGAGATCCCGATGCGCCGTCCCCTCGCCGTCCTCCTCGGCCTCGTCTCGCTCGTGTCCGCCGCCTTCGCCGTGTTCGCCGTCGCCGGCGCGCAGGAGGACGACAGCGCGGAGAAGGGCGCCTTCGTGCGCTTCGTCGAGGACACCATCTCGACGCCGGACCGCAAGATCTCGCTCGGCTCCATCGACGGTGCGCTGTCGTCGGACGTCACGATCAGCCGGATCACGATCGCCGACCGCGACGGCGTCTGGCTGACGATCGAGCGGCCGCACCTCGTCTGGAGCCGGCTGGCGCTGCTGCGCGGCCGGCTCGACGTCGAATCGCTCGAGGCCGAGAGCATCACGGTGACGCGGCCGCCGCTGCCGTCGACCACGGTCGATCCGGCGGCCAGCCCGGGCTTCGCGCTGCCGGAGCTGCCGGTCGAGGTCCGGATCGGCAAGCTCGCGGTGCCCGTGATCGCGCTCGCCCAGCCGGTGATCGGCGAAGCGGTGACGCTGTCGGTGGACGGCGCGGTGTCGCTCGCCGGCGGCACGCTCGATTCCAACGTGCAGGTGCAGCGCACCGACGCCAAGCCGGGCCGGCTGGCGCTGGTCGCCAAGTTCGAGAACGAGAGCCGCCGGCTCGACCTCGACCTGAAGCTCGAGGAGCCGGAGAACGGCGTCGTCGCCAGCCTGATCGGCATCCCCGGCCGGCCGGCGGTGGCCTTCTCGATCGCCGGGTCCGGCCCGCTCACCGACTTCGGCGCCGACGTCGCGCTGTCGGCGGCGGGCGAGCGCCGGGTCTCGGGGCGGGCGACCATCACCGAGAGCGCCGGCGCCTACCGCTTCCTCGCCGATGTCGACGCCACGCTGGCGCCGCTCGTCGACGACGCGTTCCGGCCCTATGTCGAGGGCGCGTCGACGCTGGCGATCGACGCCACCTACGGCGCCGACGGCACGGTCCGGCTCGACAAGGCGGACATCCGCTCCGCCGTGGCGGCGCTGACGGCGAGCGGCGCCTTCGCCGCCGACGGCTTCCCGACCGCGCTCGGTCTGACCGGCAGCTTCGCCGATCCGGACGGGCCGGTGCTGCTGCCCGGCGGCGGCAAGGTCGACCGCGCCGATGTCACGCTCGCCTTCGGCGGCGGCAGCGATCGTTGGACGGCCTCCTTCGACCTCGCCGGCCTCGACACCGGCACGCTCCGGACCGCGCGCACCACGCTGACCGCGGCCGGCGCGGCGGAGAATCTGCAGGATCCGGCCAGGCGCCACGTCTCCTTCGAGGTCGCCGGCGCGCTGCGCGATCTCGTCGCCGCAGACCCGAACCTGTCGCGCGCGCTCGGCGGCGGCTTCGAGCTGACCGCCCGCGGCGACTGGACCGCCGGCGCGCCGGTGACGGTGGAGATCGCCGAGGTCAAGAATCCCAACGCCGCCGTGCATTTCGCCGGCCGGATCGACGGCGCCACCCTCGACGGCCGCTACTGGCTCAACGCCGGCGACATCGCGCCCTTCGGCGGCCTCGCCGGCGCCGAGGTGTCGGGCGCGGCGACCCTCGACGCCAGCGGCACGATCGGCGCGGCGACCGGCGCCTTCGCGCTGACGATCGCCTCCGAGACGGTCGACCTGAAGCTCGGGTCGCCGCAGGCGGACGCGCTGCTCGCCGGCCGCACCACGATCGCCGGCGGCGCCTCGCGCAGCGTCGACGGTCTGCGCTTCTCCGACCTCAGGATCGAGAACCCGCGGCTGAAGGCCCGGCTCGACGGCGCCTACGACCTCGACAGGGCCGACCTCTCGCTCGGCGCCGAACTCGCCGACCTCGCGGTGGTCGCGGCGGGCGCGGCGGGACCGCTGTCGGTGTCGGCGTCGATCACCGGCGAGGGCACCGCGCCGGCGGTGACGGCGTCGCTCTCGGCCGATCGGCTGGTGCTCGACGGCAAGACGCTGCGACAGGGCCTCGCCCGCTTCCAGGGACGGATCGCCGGTTCGGCCGTCGACGGCGCCCTGACGCTGTCGGGCCGGCTCGACGAGGTCGCGATCGACGGCAAGGCGACGGTCGCCTCGCCCGCCGACGGCAGCCGCCGCATCGAGGGTCTCGCGGTCACCGCCGGGCCGAACCGGCTCACGGGCGCAGTGACGGCCCGGCCGGACGGCCTGTTCGAGGGCGGCCTCTCGCTCGACGCGCCCGACCTCGCCGTGGTGGCGCCGCTGTTCCTGACCGAGGCGAGCGGCCGGCTCGCCGCCGAGGTCACGCTCGCCGCCGCCGAGGCGAAGCAGTCCGCGACGGTGTCGGCGACCGCCTCGGGCCTGACGGTCGAGGGCAACGCGGTCCGCTCGGCCGAGCTCTCCGCCGCGATCGGCGACCTCTTCGGCGTGCCGACGATCCAGGGCCGCTTCGAGGTGCGCGACGTCGCCGCCGGCGGGGTCGCGGTCGACCGCGTCACCGGCACGGCGGCCTCGCGGGCCGGCGGCGGCACCGACTTCGACGTCTCCGCCGACCTCGCGGAGGGCACCGCGGCCGTGACGGGAGCGCTGGCGGCGGTCGAGGGCGGCTACGACCTCACCCTTTCCCGCCTCGACGCGGCCCGGGCACCGAAGCTCAAGGCCGCGCTCGCGGCGCCGGTGACGGTGGCGGTGCGCGGCTCGACCGTGACGATCCCGCAGGCGACGCTGACCGTCGGCGACGGCCGGGTGGTGGTCGGCGGGCGGGTCGCCGACACGCTCGACCTCGCCGCCACCGTGACGCGGCTGCCGCTGGCGCTCGCCGACGCGGTGGCACCCGACCTCGGCCTCGGCGGCACGCTGTCGGGCAGCGTCGCGGTGACCGGCCCCGCGGGCGACCCGTCGGCGCGCTTCGACGTCCGCGGCGACGGCGTCACCGCGGCGGCGCTGAAACGCGCGGGCGTCGCCGCGCTGAAGGTCACGGCGAACGGCACTTACGACAAGGGCACGGCACGTTTCACCGCCGACACCGACCTCGGCGGTGGCCGCGTCCGCGTCACCGGCTCGGCGGGATCGGCGCTCGACGTCGATCTGCGCGTCGACGGCCTGCCGCTGGCGCTGGCCGACGCGGCCTCGCCGGGCCTCGGCGCCCAGGGCCGGGTCGACGCCACCGCCAAGGTGACCGGCACGCCGGCGGCGCCGCAGGCGACCTTCACGGTCCGCGGCAGCGGCATCTCGGTGGCGGCCTCGCGCGAGGCCGGCGTCGGCGCGCTGGCGGTCGCGGCCGAGGGCCGCTTCGCCGGCGAGACGGTCGACCTTTCGACCGTGAAGGTGACCGGGCCGTCCGGCCTCGCGCTCACCGCCTCCGGGCGGGTGCCGACCGGCGCCGGCGCGCTCGACGTCGGCGTGCGCGGTCAGGTGCCGCTGTCGCTCGCCGACCGGACGCTGGCGGTGCGCGGCACGCGGGTGTCCGGCACCGCGGCGGTGGATCTCCGAATCGGCGGGCCCGTGACCGATCCCCGCGTCACCGGCGCGGTGACCGTGTCGGGGGCGAGCATCTCGGACCCCGCGACGACCATGAAAATCACCGGCATCGAGCTCCGCCTCGCCCTCGCCGGCGACCGGGCGGTGATCGAGCGGCTGTCGGCGCGGGTCGGCGGCGGCTCGGTTTCGGCCTCGGGCAGCGTCGGGATCCGGCCGGGCTCGGGCTTCCCGGTCGACGTGACCGTCTCGCTCGACCGCGCCCGCGTCACCGACGGGCAGGTCGTCACGGCCGTGCTGAACGGCCGGCTGACCACGTCCGGACAGGCGGCCGGCGCGCTCGCCGTCGGCGGCGGCATCGACGTGGTGCGCGCCGAGATCACGGTGCCCGAACGGCTCGGCTCGGCCGCGACGCTGCTCGACGTCCGCCACCGCCTGCCGCCGATCAACGTGCGGCGGACGCTGGAGCGCGCGCAGATCGCGGTGTCCGGCAAGGCCGCGGGCGGCGGCGCGGCCGCGTCGTCCGGTGGCATCACGGTGAACGTCACGGTGAACGCGCCGCGGGCGGTGTTCGTGCGCGGCCGCGGCATCGACGCCGAACTCGGCGGACGTGTGACGGTGACCGGGCCGGTTGCGGCGATCCAGCCGGTCGGCAGCCTGACGCTGATTCGCGGCCGGCTCGACGTGATCGGCCAGCGCATCACCTTCACCTCCGGCGAGGTGACGCTGGTCGGCGACCTCGACCCCTACATCGACCTCGTCGCCACCACCTCGTCGTCGACGATCACGGTGACGGCGTCGATCTCGGGGCAGGCGTCGGACCCGAAGCTGACGCTGTCGTCGGTGCCGGAACTGCCGCAGGACGAGGTGCTCGCCCACTTCCTGTTCGGGCGCTCGCTGTCCGACCTGTCGCCGGTGCAGATCGCGCGGCTGGCGGTGGCGGCGGCGCAGCTCGCCGGCGGGGGTGGCGGCACCGACGTGCTCGGCCAGCTCAGGAACGCGGTCGGTCTCGACGACCTCGACGTCGTCACCGATTCCAAGGGCAACGCCGCGGTGCAGGCGGGGCGCTACATCTCGGACAACGTCTATCTCGGCGTCACCGCCGGCGCGAACGGGCAGTCCAACGTCTCGGTCAACCTCGACATCACCGACAATCTCAAGGCCCGCGCCGAGGTCGGGCCCCAGTCGGGCGGCAAGGTCGGCGTGTTCTACGAGCGGGAGTATTGAGGACCCGCCCCGGGCGTTCAGCGCTCCCGGATCCGCTCGCGGATGCCGTACCAGACGTAGGCGGCCTTCAGGCCGAAGCGGCGCACCAGCGGGTGCAGCAGCGACGGCGGCAGGCCGGCGACCGGGGCGGGTACGGCGAGCGGGCCGGTGCCGCCGCGGGCGACGCCGTCGGCGAGGGCGCGGCCGGCCCAGGTGGCGGCGGCGACGCCGCTGCCGTGCCAGCCGAAGCCGTAGGAGACGCTGGCGTCGTCGGGCAGCCGGCCGATCGCCGGGGTCAGGCGGCCGGTCAGGCAGACGAGGCCGTTCCAGAAATACTCGACGTCGACGTCGCGCCAGGCCGGGAAGACCTCGCCGAGCCGGCGCACCAGCCAGGACTTCATCCGCATGTCCTCGGTCGGCGAGCCGGAGGTGCCGCCGCGGGCGCCGAACAGGAAGCGACGGTCCGGCAGCAGGCGGTAGTAGAACAGGAGGTCGCGGGCGTTGGAGAGCACGCATTCGGTGCGCCAGCCGCAGGCCGCGAGTTCCTCCGCCGTCAGCGGCCGGGTGACGACGATGTTCGACAGTGCCGGCAGGGTGCGGTTGGCGAACTCGGCGCGGAGGTCGTCGGGCGTGTAGCCGTTGGTGGCGAGGATCACGTCGCGGGCGCGGACGGTGCCGCCGGTCGTGACGAGGCGGTGGCGGCCGCCGTCCTTCTCCCAGGCGACGACGCGGCTGTCGCCGTGGATGCGGGCGCCGTGGCGCTCGGCGGCCTCGCGCAGGCCGGCGACGTATTTCAGCGGGTGCAGGCCGAACGGGCCGTCGATGCGCATGGCGCCGAACTGCTCGGTGCCGCCGTGGCCGACCTCGGCGAAGGCCTCGCGCGACAGGAAGCTCGCCGGCTGGTGCAGCCGCTCGCGCCAGAAGGCGGCGGCCTCGCGCAGCTCCTCGACATAGGCCGGGTGGTGGGCGACCTCGAAGGTGGCGTCGCCCTGCGGGTCGGCGGCGATCGCCTCCTCGGCGAGCAGGGCGCGGACGAGGTCGACGCCCTCGCGCTGGCTGGCGTACCACGCCAGCGTCTCGGCCTCGCCCCAGCGGCGGATCATCGCGCCGGCGCCGATCTTGGCGGCGGGATAGGTGGCGAAGCCGCCGCTGCGGCCCGAGGCGCCCCAACCGATCGCGCCGGCGTCGAGCACAACGGCGCCGATGCCGTGGTCGCGGGCGAGGTGGAGCGCGGCGGAAAGGCCGGCGTAACCGCCGCCGACGATCGCGACGTCGGCCTCGACGTCGCCGGCGAGGGCCGGCGCCGGCCGCACCGACGCGCTCGCCTGCCACCAGGAACGCGGCGTGCGGTCGGTACGATGGACGTCCGGGTGGTAGACGGTGGTCACGGGCGATACCTTTGCGCGGGCGAAACCTTGCGGCGGTTCGCACGTATTACCCGGGTAACAGCGCCGACGGAACCGGTCGCGGACAAGGGGACCGCATCGGGGCCGTGTCGTCGGCGCCGCCGCATCAGCACCGCGTCAGCTTCGCGGGTCTAGCGTCCGCCGGTCTCGCTCGGAGACCGCGGCCGTCCCTCCCCCCCCGGGCCGCGAGGAGTTCGCGTCATGACCACCGCCCACCTCAACCGGATCGGGACCGCGGTCCCGTCCCACGACGTCCACGGCACCTTCGTCGACTTCGCCGCAGGCCTGCTCGGCGAGCCGCGCAAGCAGGCCGTGTTCGCCCGCATGGCCGAGCGATCCGGCATCGAACACCGGCGCTCGCCGCTGAAGCCGACCGGCGCGGCCGGTGCCGCCATCGAGGCCGAGGCGTTCTACCGCCGCGGCTCCTTTCCCTCGACGGGCGAACGGATGCGCCTCTACGCCGCGTCTGCGCCGGACCTCGCCGTCGAGGCGGTCGCGGCGCTCGGGCCCGAGGAGGACCTTTCCGGCGTCACCCACCTGATCGTCGTCAGCTGCACCGGCTTCACCGCGCCGGGGCTGGATCTCGAACTGGTCGCCCGGCTCGGGCTCGATCCCGGCGTCGAGCGCACCATCGTCGGCTTCATGGGCTGCTACGCCGGGATCAACGCGCTCCGGCTCGCCCGCCACATCGTCCGGTCCGACGCGGCCGCGCGGGTGTTGGTGGTCTGCCTCGAGCTCTGCACGCTGCATCTCCAGGAGACCGACGACCTCGAGCAGGTGCTGTCCTTCCTCGTCTTCGGCGACGGCTGCGCCGCCGCGCTGGTCTCGGCGGAGCCGACCGGCATCGCGCTCGACCGCTTCCGCACCCTGCTGTCGCCCGAGGACCCCGGTCTGATCACCTGGACGATCGGCGACGGCGGCTTCGAGATGGTGCTGTCCGGCAAGGTGCCGGCGGCGGTGTCGCGGGCGCTCGCCGCCCACGGCCGCGACCTCTTCGGCAATGCCGCGCCGGAGGACGTGCCGCTGTGGGCCGTCCACCCGGGCGGACGCTCGGTGCTCGACGCCGTCGAGGCCGCCTTCGCGCTGCCGGCGGACCGGCTCGCCGCCTCGCGCGGGGTGCTCCGGCGCTACGGCAACATGTCGTCGGCGAGCGTGCTGTTCGTGCTCGCCGACGTGCTCGCGGCGCGCCCGGCGGCGGGGGAGGCTGGCTTCGCCTGCGCCTTCGGGCCGGGCCTCACCGCCGAGACGATGCACTTCCGCGTCGCGGGAGGGCACGCATGACCGGCTTCTCCGCGGCGGCGCGCTCGAACGAGCCGGAGTGGATGGACGACGGCACGGTGCCCTACGAGGTGTTCCGCGCCCTCCTCGCCGACCTCGAGCGCGTCAACCGGCTGAGCCTCGGCTACCGGCCGACGCTCGCTTTCCTCGACCGCCTCGCCCGCGCCGGCAGGCTGCCGGCCGGCCGGCCGCTCGCGGTGCTCGACATCGGTTCGGGCCGCGGCGACGGCCTCCGGGCGATCGCGCGCTGGGCGGCCCGGCGCGGGGTGGCGGTGCGGCTCACCGGCGTCGACCTCAGTCCCTGGTCGACCAGGGCTGCTCGGGAGGCGGCCGCCGCCGATCCGGCCGGGGAAGGGATCGACTTCGTCACCGCCGACGCCTTCGCCCACATGGCGGCGATGGCCGAGCCGCCGGACGTGGTGGTGTCCGGCCTCTTCACCCATCACCTCGACGACGCCGCGCTGGTGCGTTTCCTGGCGGCGATGGAGCGGCACGCGGCGCTCGGCTGGTTCGTCAACGACCTCCACCGCCACGCGGTCAGCTACCACGGCTTCGCACTGCTCTCGCGGCTCTTGCGCATGCACCGCTTCGTCGTCCACGACGGCACCGTGTCGATCGCCCGCGGCTTCGTCGCCGCCGACTGGCACCGCCTCCTCGCCGCCGCCGGCGTCGAGGGTGCGTCGGTGACCTGGTGGATGCCGTTCCGGCTCTGCGTCTCCCGGGTGAATCCGTGAGCGCGGCCGACGTGATCGTCGCCGGCGGGGGGCCGGCCGGGGCGGCGGCGGCGATCGGCCTCGCCGCCGCGGGGTGCCGGGTCGTCGTGGTCGAGCGGAGCACGGGGCCCGAGGACAAGGTCTGCGGCGAGTTCCTGAGCGGGGAGACCATGACGCTCGCCGCCCGGCTCGGCGTCGACGTCGCCGGCCTCGGGGCGCGGCCGATCGGCCGGGTCGGCGTGCCCGGCGGGGCGGCGGTGCGCTCGGTCGCGCTGCCCTTCGCGGCCGCCGGGCTGTCGCGCCGGCGCCTCGACGAGGCGCTGCTCGCCCGCGCCGCGGCCGCGGGAGCGGAGATCCTGCGCGGCGGCGCGGTGCGCGGCTTCGCCGTCGACGCGGACGGCGCCACGGTGACGCTCGACGGCGGCCGGGTGCTGGCGGCGCGGCGGCTGGTGGTCGCCACCGGCAAGCACGACCTGCGCGACCACCACCGGCCGCAGGGGCCGCAGGGCGACCTCGTCGGCTTCAAGATGCACTACGCACCCGCCGATCCGTCGGCGCTCGACGGCCGTGTCGATCTCCTCGGACTTCCCGGCGGCTACGCCGGGCTGCAGCGGATCGAGGACGGGCTGGTCAACCTCTGCCTGCTGGTCGGCCGCGACCGGCTCGCCGCCGCCGGCGGCTTCGACGGCGTCGTCGCCGACCTCGTCCGGCGGACGCCAGCGCTGGCCGGGCTCCTGGCACGGCCGGTGCTGCCGCGACCGCTGGCGATCGCGCGGCTGCCCTACGGCTTCGTCCGCCGCCGGGCCGACGGGGTCCGCTGGGTCGGCGATCAGGCGGCGGTGATCCCGAGCTTCACCGGTGACGGCATGGCGATCGCGCTCTGGACCGGCACCGAGGCGGCGGCCTCGATCCTCGCCGGCGAGACCACCGACGCTTTCCAGGCCCGGGTGGCGGCGACGCTCGCCGGGCAGGTCGGCCGCGCCGCCGCGGTGTCGCGGCTGATGGTGCGGCCGTGGTTCCAGACGCTGGCCGCGACCGCCGCCGCCCGGCTTCCGGGTCTCGCTCGGGCGCTGGCACGGACCACGCGCCTGCCGGTGGCGGTGTGAGCGCCGCCGCTTGCCTCGGCGGGGTCCCCGGCCTATGGCTCGACGGTGCGCGCGGGAGCGGAGGATCGCCATGGTCAGGATCGGGATCGTCACGGTGTCGGATCGGGCGAGCCGCGGCGAGTACGCCGACGAGAGCGGCCCGGCGATCGCGGCCTGGCTCGCGCGGGCGGTGACGAGCCCCTACGAGACGCTGGTGCGGGTGGTGCCGGACGGCGTCGCCAGCGTCGGCGACACGCTGGTGGCCCTCGCCGACGAGGACGGCTGCGACCTCGTGCTGACCACCGGCGGCACCGGTCCGTCGCCGCGCGACCTGACGCCGGAGGCGATGGCGGCGGTGGTCGAGAAGGAACTGCCGGGCTTCGGCGAGCTGATGCGGCGGATCAGCCTCGAGAAGGTGCCGACCGCGATCCTGTCGCGGCAGACCGCCGGGATCCGCGGCAGCACGCTGATCGTCAACCTGCCGGGCAAGCCGGGCTCGATCCGGGTCTGCCTCGACGCGGTGTTCCCGGCCGTGCCCTACTGCCTCGACCTGATCGGCGCCGGCCGGATCGAGACCGATCCGTCGGTCTGTGCCGCCTTCCGGCCGGCCTGATTCCAACGGGAGATCGACCGCCGATGACCCGCGAGGCGCGACGGACGGCGACGGCGGAGGCCCGTGACGGCGCGGACGCGGCCGGCCCCTTGGACGCGCCCGGCCTCAAGCTCCGGATCGACTTTGCCGGCGGCGCGCGTATCGGGCCGGGCAAGATCGACCTCCTGGAGGCGGTGGCGCGCACCGGCTCGATCACGGCGGCGGGCCGTGCGCTCGGCATGTCCTACCGCCGCGCCTGGCTGCTGCTCGACGCGCTGAACCGCACCTTCGACACCCCGGTCGTCGCGACCGCCGCCGGCGGGGCGGGCGGCGGCGGCGCCGAGGTCACGCCCTTCGGCCTCGAGTTGATCGCGGCCTATCGCGCGCTCCAGGCCGACTGCGCCGCGCTGGCGGCGGCGCGCTTCGGCGTCTACGCGGCCCGCCTCGCGCCGGACGCGCCCACGACCGACGCCCTCGGCGGGGATTGACGACCCGCGCGCGCCGGCACGCCCCCGTCAGACCTGAAAGCGCTCGTCGAGGGCGACGGCCTTGACCAGGGCGTGGACGCGGTCGCCGGCGTCGAGGCCTAGGTCGTCGACCGCTTTGCGGGTGACGACGGCGGTGAGCACGTCGCCGCCGTCGAGGCGGACGTCGACGGTGGCGTTCGGTCCGGCGCCGGTCGCGACCGCGTCGACCGTGCCGGCGAGGGCGGTGCGGATGGTGACGTTGCGCGGCAGGCTGGTGGCGAGCGCGACGTCGGTGCCGCGGACGACGACGCGGACGGCGCGGCCGGGGGCGTCGATGGCGCCCGACAGCCAGATCGTGCCGGCGGGGTGGCGGACCGGCGTGAGGCCGTAGGCGGCGTCGACCTCGCCGATCCGGCCGGTCAGCACCGAAGCGACGGCGAAGCGGTCGCCGGCGACGCCGCGGCTCGGCTTCAGCACGTCGTCCGGCGCGCCGACGGCGGCGACGCGGCCGCGGTCGAGCACGACGACGCGGTCGGCGAGACGGGCGACCTCCTCGACGGCGTGGGAGACGTAGAGGATCGGGATCGCGAATTCGTCGCGCAGGCGCTCGATCAGCGGCAGGATCTCGAGGCGGCGCTCGAGGTCGAGGGCGGCGAGCGGCTCGTCCATCAGGAGCAGCCGCGGCGAGGCCATCAGGGCGCGGCCGATCGCGACGCGCTGGCGCTCGCCGCCGGACAGCGTCGCCGGGCGGCGGCCCAGCAGGGCGCCGATGCCGAGGGTGTCCACGACTGGGCCGAGTTCGACCCGGCGTTCGGCGGGCGGCGCGAACCAGCGGCCGAACAGGAGGTTCGACCGGACGCTGAAATGCGGGAACAGCAGCGAATCCTGGAACACCACGCCGACCCGGCGGCGGTGGCGCGGGACGTGGATGCCGGCCGCGGTGTCGACCAGCACGCGCTCGCCGAGGGCGATCCGGCCGCGGTCGGGCCGGACGAGGCCGGCGACAAGGCCGATCACCGTCGACTTGCCCGAGCCGGACGGTCCGAACAGCGCGGTGATGCCGGCGCCGCCGGCGAAGGCGGCCTCGAGGCGGAAGTCGCCCTGGGCGTGCGCGACGTCGACCGCGATCACCGGCCGCCCCCCGGGGCGCGGCGGGCGATCCATTCGGAGACGACCAGGGCGGACAGGCCGATCAGTACGGCCACCAGCGTCAACGCCATCGCCTCGCCGTCGCCGTCCGGCGTCTGGGTGGCGGTGTAGATCGCGGCGGCGATGGTGCGGGTCTCGCCGGGGATGTTGGAGACGAAGGTGATGGTGGCGCCGAATTCGCCGAGCGCCTTGGCGAAGGCGAGGGTGGCACCGACCAGGATGCCCGGCAGCGACAGCGGCAGGGTGACGAGCGCGAAGGTGGCGAGCGGGCCGGCGCCGAGCGTGCCGGCGGCGCGCTCGAGGCGGACGTCGACCGCCTCCATCGAGAGGCGGATCGCGCGCACCATCAGCGGGAAGGCCATCACCGCGGCGGCGAGCACGGCGCCGGTCCAGCGGAAGGCGAGCACGACGCCGAAGGCGCTCTCCAGGAAGCCGCCGATCGGGCCGCGCCGGCCGAACAGCAGCAGAAGGACGTAGCCGGTCACCACCGGCGGCAGCACCAACGGCAGCTGGACCAGCCCCTCGACCAGCGTCCGGCCGCGGAAGGTCCCGCGCGACAGCGCGAAGGCCACCGCGATCGCCACCGGCAGGCTGACCAGCGTCGACACGGCGGCGATCCGGAAGGACAGCGCGATCGCGGTCCAGGCTTCTGGCGAGAGGGCGGTCATCGGGCGGGCGGGATCCGGCGGGCGAGGTCAGGCGTCGAGCCTAGAGCGCTTTCCGACCTGATGGAATCGTCAGGTCGATGGGAAACCGCTCCAGCTTCAAAAGCCGGAGCATTCTCCGACCAGATCGTGCAAAGTGGTCGGATAATGCTCCGGAACACCGCCCGCCGCCTGTGAAACCGCGATCGACGGGGCCGTCACTTCGCGTCCGTGAAGCCCTGGTCGAGCAGGATCGCGTGGCCCGGGCCGGTCTCGACGTAGGCGAGGAACGCGGCCGCGCCGGCCGGGTCGGCGGACGACTTCGTCACCGCGGCCGGGTAGACGATCGGCTTGTGGCTGTCCGCGGGGAAGGTGGCGAGCACCTTCACCTTCGGCTCGACCTTCGCGTCGGTGGCGTAGACGATGCCGGCGGCGGCCTCGCCGGTGGCGACCAGGGCGAGGGCGGCGCGCACGCTCTCGACCGGCGCGAACTTCGCCTCGACCGTGCCGAGGATGCCGAGCGCGGTCAGCGCCTCGACGGCATAGGCGCCGGCCGGCACCGACTTCGGCTCGCCGACGGCGAGGCGGCCGTCGCCGAGGAGGCCGGCGAGGTCGGCGCCCTCGGCGAGGTCGATCGCGGCGGTCGAATCGACCGGAGCGATCAGGACGAGGGAATTGCCGGCGAGCACGGTGCGGCTCGCCGGGTCGATCTGGCCGGCCTTGTCCAGGTAGTCCATCCACTTCAGGTCCGCCGAGACGAAGACGTCCGCCGGCGCGCCCGATTCGATCTGCTTGGCGAGCGGGCCGGAGGCGGCGTAGCTGATCACCAGCGTCTTGCCGCTCTCCTGCTCGAAGCCGGGCTTGGCGGCGTCGAGCACGTTCTTCAGCGACGCCGCGGCGAAGACGGTGACGGTGCCCTCGGCGAGGGCGGCGTTCACCGCCCCGACGAGCGTGAGCGAGGCGGCGGCGACGGCGAGGAACTGGCGGCGGAACAGCATGCGGACACCCCCGGGCATCGATCGGATGGAACGGCGCCGGGCGTGACGGTCTCGGCGCTATGTCCGAACGGATATAGCGAATACGGGGGCGGTGCAACCACGTCGCCGGAGCGGCGAAGGGCGAAAGTCCCAGTCGGACCGTAGGCGGCGCCTCCGGCGAGCAGGGACGATGTCCGATTGGATCGTTTCACGATTGTCTTGTATCGGTTCAACATGCTAGCATCCGATCTGTAATCGATTGCAGAAACCGCCTGCGCGCGCCGGAAACCTCACGAGCCGAGGACGATCCGATGACCCGACCCGACCTCGCCGCCCGCCTGCCCGCCGACTTCGTGTTCGGCGTCGCCACCGCGGCCTATCAGATCGAGGGATCCGTCGACGCCGACGGCCGTGCGCCGTCGATCTGGGACGCCTTCTCGCGGATCCCCGGGCGCGTCGTGAACGGCGACACCGGCGACGTCGCCTGCGACCACTACCGACGCTGGCGCGGCGACGTCGACCTGATCGCCTCGCTCGGCGTCGACGCCTACCGCTTCTCGGTCGCGTGGCCGCGGGTGGTGCCGGACGGTCGCGGCGCCGTCGCCGAGGCCGGGCTCGCCTTCTACGACCGGCTGGTCGACGCCCTGCTCGAGAAGGGCGTCCGTCCCTACGCCACGCTCTACCACTGGGACCTGCCGATCGCGCAGTTCGGCCGCGGCGGCTGGTGCGCCCGCGACACCGCCCACGCCTTCGCCGACTACGCCGACGTGGTCGCGCGCCGGCTCGGCGACCGGCTCGCCGGCGTGATGACGCTGAACGAGCCGTGGTGCGCCGCCTTCCTCGGCCATCTCTACGGCGTCCACGCCCCGGGCGAGCGCAGCCTGCCGGCGACGCTCGCCGCCGTCCACACGCTGAACCTCGCCCACGGCCTCGCCACCGCCGCCGTGCGCGCGGCGGCCCCGGGCGTGCCGGTCGGCATCGTGCTGAACGCCAAGTCGATCTACCCCTCGAGCGACACCGAGGCCGACCGGGCCGCGGCCGAGCGCTACGACGCCTTCCACAACGGCGTCTTCGCCGAACCGATCTTCGCCGGCCGCTACCCGGCGGCGGTGGTCGAGGCGCTCGGGCCGGCGATGCCGGAGATCCGCGACGGCGACCTCGCCGCGATCGCCGCGCCGCTCGACTTCCTCGGCATCAACTACTACACGCCCGACCGCGTCCACGCCGACCCGACGCTGGCCTTCCCGGCGGCGGCGCAGTGGCATCCGCCCAAGGTGCCGCGTACCGCGATGGGCTGGGAGATCGCGCCCGAGGGCCTGACCCATCTCCTCGCCGACATGGCGCGGCGCTGGCGGCTGCCGCCGGTCTACGTCACCGAGAACGGCGCCGCCTTCGACGACGCGGTGGTCGACGGCCGCGTCGACGACCCGGACCGGCTCGCCTATGTCGAGGCCCATCTCCACACCCTCGCCGACGCGATCGACGCCGGGGTCGACGTCCGCGGCTACTTCGCGTGGAGCCTGATGGACAACTACGAGTGGGCCGAGGGCTACGCCAAGCGCTTCGGCATCGTCCACGTCGACTACGACACCCAGGTCCGCACGCCGAAGGCGAGCGCGCTCTGGTTCCGTGACCTCGCGAACGCGGTCCGCGCCCGTCGCGGCTGATCCGCGGCGTCCGGCGCCCCGGCCGGACGCCCGCTCCCTACCGTCCGAGCCGGCCCCTCGCGTCCCCGCGCGCCGCATGCGTTCGCGTCGGCTGGGCGCCGCCCCGCCGTCTCCCGACATCGTCCCCGCCGATTTTCGCACGCCGCGGCGACCCGCGCCGGGCGTCGCCGCCGCGTGCGGTTCATTCGATTGAATTTTCGCTTGACCGGCGTCAACATTCGTTTAGCCTGCGCTTCAACAGAAAAACGAAATCCTTTTGCTGCATTGCGAAAGGTGGGGAGTCGGGCGCCGATGGCGGACGTGGACGTTCTCATCGTCGGGGGCGGGATCAACGGATGCGGCGTCGCGCGCGACGCCGTCGGCCGCGGCTACAGCGTGCTGCTGGCCGAGCAGAACGACCTCGCCTCCGGCACCTCGTCGTGGTCGACCAAGCTGATCCACGGCGGCCTGCGCTACCTCGAGCACTACGAGTTCCGTCTGGTGCGCGAGGCGCTGCAGGAGCGCGAGGTGCTGTGGCGGCTCGCCCCGCACATCATCCGTCCCCTGCGTTTCGTGCTGCCGCACCACCGCGGCCTTCGGCCGGCCTGGCTGCTGCGCCTCGGCCTCTTCCTCTACGACCACCTCGGCGGTCGCAAGCTGCTGCCGCCGACGCGCACGCTCGACCTTTCGCGCGACGAGACCGGCCGGCCGCTGAAGCCGGGCTTCTTCACCCGGGGCTTCGAATACTCCGACTGCTGGGTCGAGGACACCCGACTCGTGGTGCTCAACGCCCGCGACGCGGCCGACCGCGGCGCGACCATCCTGACCCGCACCCGCGTCGCCACGCTGGCGCGCGAAGGCGACGTCTGGCGCGCCGTGCTCGAGGACCGCGCCACCGGTGCCCGCCGCGTCGTGACCGCGAAGATGGTGGTCAACGCCGCCGGACCGTGGGTCGACGAGGTGTTGCGCGGTCCGCTCGGCCGCAACGACGCCCGCAACGTGCGCCTCGTCCAGGGCTCGCACATCGTGGTGAAGCGCGTGTTCGATCACGACCGCGCCTACATCTTCCAGAACGCCGACGGTCGCATCATCTTCGCGATCCCCTACGAGGGCAGCTTCACGCTGATCGGCACCACCGACCGCGACTGGACCGGCGACCCCGCCGACGTCGCGATCACCGACGGCGAGATCGACTATCTGCTCGCGGCGGCCGGTGAATATTTCGCCAAGCCGATCGGCCGGTCCGACATCGTCTGGTCCTATTCCGGCGTGCGGCCGCTCTACGACGACGGCGCCTCGAAGGCGCAGGAGGCGACGCGCGACTACGTGCTGAAGGTCGACGGCGCCGACGGCGCGCCGCGTCTCGTCAACGTTTTCGGCGGCAAGATCACCACCTATCGCCGGCTCGCCGAGAGCGTGCTGGAGAAGATCGAGGAGGCGCTCGGGCGCCGCGGCAAGGGATCCTGGACCGGCGGCGCCGCGCTGCCCGGCGGCGACTTCCTGGTCGAGGGTTTCGAGGCGCTGGTGGCCGAACTCGGCGCGGCCCATCCGGGCGTGACGCCGGCGCTGGTGCGTCGGCTGGCGCGGGCCTACGGTACCGAGGCCCGCCGCATCCTCGCCGGCGCGCGCGCCGACGCCGACCTCGGCCGCGGCTTCGGCGCCGGCCTGACGGAGGCGGAGGTGCGCCATCTCGTCGAGCGCGAATGGGCGCGCACGGCGGACGACGTGCTGTGGCGCCGCTCCAAGCTCGGCCTGACGCTGCCGGCCGAGGGGCGGGCGGCGCTGGAGGAATTCCTGGGCGACGCCCGTCTCGGCGTGGCGGCGCAGTAGAATACGACGGGCGGCTGGGGTTAAGTCGCCGAGGGGATGGCAGGCCGCCGGGGAGGAGTCCGGGCGGACGGTCGGAGCGGGCCCGCGCAGGACGCGGGGCGTTCCGGCATGGAGGAGACCTATATGCTCGAGCTGATCGAAGTCGGACGGACGGTGGGTGGAGAGGATCACGTATCGGGGGTGTCGATGACGCTCCGGGCGGGGAGCCTCAACGTGCTGCTGGGTCCGACGCTGTC
>NZ_SNXY01000013.1 GCF_004362745.1 Oharaeibacter diazotrophicus
GACAGCGTCGGACCCAGCAGCACGTTGAGGCTCCCCGCCCGGAGCGTCATCGACACCCCCGATACGTGATCCTCTCCACCCACCGTCCGTCCGACGTCCACCAATTCGAGCATGGCTTGTTCCAGTGATCGCTCGCGCCGCGGCGCGGGGCCTCGTTCCGCGGGCACGGGGCGCCCGCGGTCGGTTCGGCGTCGGGTTTCGGGAAGACGGCGGTGGTCAGGCCACCAGCCGGTCGTCCTCGCGCCAGGCCGCGGACAGGGCGTCGGCGGTGGCGGTGTAACGGGCGTATTTGCGGGCGTGGTCGGCCTGACGCTCCGGCCGCGGCTCGAAGCGCCGCGCGGTCCTCGTCATCGCCGCGACCGCGCCGCGGAGGTCGGAATGGGCGCCGATCGCGGTCGCCGCGAGGATCGCGACGCCCTGGGCGCCGAGTTCGCTGCCGGCCGGCAGTTCGACCGGCAGGCCGAGCGCGTCGGCGAACATCTGCGCCCACAGCGGGCTGCGCGAGGCGCCGCCGGCGAGGCGCAGCACCGAGGGCCGCGCCGCGTCGGGGCCGGTGAGCAGACGGTCGATGTCCTGCTTGTGGGCGTAGACGATGCCCTCGAAGATGGCGCGCAGGACGTCGCCGAGGGTGTGCGAGGCGGTGAGGCCGAGCAGTCCGGCCGGCGCGCCGCCGGGGCCGCCGAACAGGAAGGGGAAGAACAGGATGTCGTTGGACTTGCCGAGGCTGCCCTCGATCAGCTCGTTGCAGACCGCGTAAATCGATTTGCCCTCGCGTTCCGCCCGCGCCGCCTCGCCGTCGAGGACGTTGCGGATGAACCATTCGAGGTTGCTCGCCGAGGTCGCGGCGCCCTCCGTGGCGATGAAGCCGCCGAGCGGGTAGGGGCTCTGGATGAACGGCAGGATCGACAGGCGGGGGGTGGCGTGCAGGGTCGAGTTGATCGAGAAGGTGCCGGCGACGACGCTGAGGTGGTCGGGATCGACCACGCCCGAGGCCATCGCCGCGGCGCTGACGTCGACAGCCCCGCGCACCACCGGCGTGCCGGCCCTGAGCCCGGTCAGGGCCGCCGCCGCCGCGGTGACACCGCCGACGATCTCGTCGGAGGGGCGGATCTCCGGCATCCGCGACAGCCAGTGCCGGATCCCGGTCATCTCGAAGAATTCTTCCGACCACGCCGCGCGCTCGACGTCGATCAGGCCGGCGATGCCGCCGTCGGAGGGGTCGGTGGAATAGTCGCCGGTGAGCCGGCCGCGCAGGAAGTCCTTGCAGAAGGCGACCTGGGCGGAGCGGCCGAAGAGCTCCGGCTCGTTGCGGTCGAGCCAGGGGATCAGCGCGGCGGAATGGCCGGCGAACAGGCGCTGCTGCACCTTGGCGCCGGCGGCGTCGTAGAGGCCCGAGGCCTTCCAGGACGCCAGCATCTCCGCCGTGCGGCCGTCGGTGGAGACGATGCCCGGGCGGACCGGGTCGCCGGCACCGTCGATCACGTAGAGGCCGCTGCCGTAGCCGGCGACCGAGACCGCGGCGACGTCGGCGGGGTCGGTGCCGGAGACCTCGAGCACCTCGCGCACCGCCTCGCACGCCATCCGCCACATCCGGTCGGGGTCGCGCTCGGTGTGCCCGGGCTTCGGGAACAGCATCTGGTTCGGCCGTCTGGCGCAGGCCCGTTCGACACCCGCGAGGTCGAACAGGGCGGCCTTGGTCATCGTGCCACCGGCGTCGATGCCGATCACGCGCTCCTTCATGGGGTCCCCTCCCGGTGCGGCAGAGCTTCGACGACGCGTCGGGACTCTCGATGGTCCCTCCTCGTGACGCGCCGCTCGGACGATCCGCTCCTCAACGGATCCCCCGGCCGACCCTGCCGCCAACTCGTAATGACAAGTAGACGGTACACCGGATTTGATCCATGTCAAGCGGCCCCGAGGTCGAAGAAAGCGCACATTCGTTGCTGCACGGCACAAGGCGGTTTTGCTGCGTTGCGACATGACGAGCCCGCCGTTTCGGCGCCGCAACGCGTCGCGGCCATGGATCGATGCGCTTCGCTGCTTCGTCCACTTGTCATTACAGGATGAGTGATCTTATGGTATCGCCGCGAACGGTGCGCGAGGGTCCGCGACGGGGCCCCGGACGGTGCCGGCGACGAGGAGGAGGGGACGACCATGCGCACGCGCGACGCGGTTCTCGGGCGGCTGGAGGCGGGCGAGGCGCCCGAGGTGCTGATCGTCGGCGGCGGCATCAACGGCGTCGGCGTCTACCGCGACCTCGCCGGCGAGGGCGTGGCGGCGCTGCTGGTCGAGCGCGGCGACTTCGCCTCCGGCACCAGCGCGGCGCCGTCGCGGCTGATCCACGGCGGCCTGCGCTATCTCGAGACCGGCGAGATGGCGCTCGTGCGCGAATCCGTCGAGGAGCGCAACCTCCTGCTCCTCAACGCCCCGCACGTGGTGCGGCCGATCCGCTGCTGGATCCCGCTGCGCTCCTGGTTCGGCGGCCTCGCCGGCACGGTGGCGCGCTTCATGCGCCTGACCCGCACGCCCGGCCGCAAGGGCGCGGTGCCGGTCAAGGTCGGCCTCGCCTTCTACGACCTGTTCGGCAACGCCCACCGCACCATGCCGCGGCACCGCTTCTTCTCGCGCGCCGCCGCGCTGGCGCGGGTGCCGCGGCTCGCCCCGTCGACCCGGGCGGTCGCCGAGTACTACGACGCCCGCATCAGCCACCCCGAACGGCTGACCATGGAGCTGGTCGCCGACGCCGAGGCGGCCTGTCCGGCCTCGCTGGCGGTGCCCTATCTCGCCGTCACCGGCATCCGCGCCGGCGCGGTCGAGCTGACCGACCGCGTCGACGGCCGGGTGGTGCGGGTGCGCCCGAAGGTGGTCGTCAACGCCTCCGGCGCCTGGCTCGACCAGGTCCACGGCGGGCTCGGGCTCGCCGAGAAGCTGGTCGGCGGCACCAAGGGCTCGCATCTCGTGATCCGCGCCCCGGACGTCGCCGCCGAGCTCGGCGAGATCATGCTCTACTTCGAGACCGAGGATCACCGTGCCTGCCTGATCTACCGGATGGACGAGGACCACGTCCTGCTCGGCACCACGGACCTGCGCACCGAGGATCCCGACGACGGCACCTGTTCGGCGGCCGAGATCGACTACCTGTTCGGCGTGCTGGCCGCGGTGATGCCGCAGGTGCGCTTCTCCCGCGCCGACATCGTGTTCCACTACGCCGGCGTCCGGCCGCTGCCGCGCACCGAGGGCGCCGTCGCCGGCGCGATCAGCCGCGACCACAGCATCCGCCGCTACGAGCCGAGCCCGGAGCGGCCCTTCACCATGCTGTCGCTGGTCGGCGGCAAGTGGACCACCTACCGCGCCTGCGCCGAGCAGATCGCCGACGGCGTGCTCGGCGTCCTCGGGCGCCGGCGCACCCGCTCGACGAAGACCGAGCCGATCGGCGGCGGCCGCGACTTCCCGCGCGACGACGCCGGCCGCGCCGCCTACGCCGCCGACCTCGCCCGCCGCACCGGCGTCGCGTCGGAGCGCGCGGCCCGGCTCGCCGACCGCTACGGCTCCACCGCCGCCGCGATCGCCGCCGCCGAGGTCGCCGACGGCGGCCGGATGCTCGCGGCGGCGCCGACCTACTCGCACGCCGAGATCGTCGCGATCACCCGCGACGAGCGCGTCACCCGGCTCGAGGACGTGGTGCTGCGCCGGACGCTGATGGGCTTCGAGGGGCTGGCGAGCGCTGCGCTGGTGGCCGAACTCGCCGAGATCGTCGGCGACGTCCTCGGCTGGAGTACGGAACGCCGCGCCGCCGAGCGCGACGCCTGCAACCGTTTGCTTCGCGAGCGCCATGGCGTATCACTGGGCGGGGAGCGGACCAGGGCGGCCTAGAGATGACGGACCGGGTGGCGGAACGGGAGGACGACGGGCGCGAGCCGTTCGCGGTGCGCCGCGACGCCGACGGCGGCGTGCCGCTGTGGTCGCAGCTGAAGTCGGCGCTGGTCGCCGACATCGTCGGCCGCAACCTGCCCGAACACACCCGCCTGCCGTCCGAGGCCGAGCTCTGCGCCTCCTTCGGCGTGTCGCGCACCGTGGTGCGCGAGGCGCTGAACCAGCTCGTCAACGAGCGGCTGATCTACAAGCTGCAGGGCAAGGGCGCCTTCGTCGCCGGCCGGCGCGACGAGCAGGACTTCGTCGGCACCCGCGTCGGCTTCTCCGGCGAACTCGCCGACAAGCAGAAGGTGATCGACCGCAAGGTGCTGCGCCAGGCCGTCGAGCCCGCCGACGAGCGGGTCCGGATGATGCTGCGCCTTGCCGAGGACGAGCCGCTGGTGGCGGTCGACCGCGTGCTCTCGGTCGACGGCGTGCCGCGGCTCTTGGTGCGCTGGCGGATGCCGGAGCGCCTCGTGCCCGGGCTCGACCGGGTGCCGCTGCACACCCGTTCGCTCTACGAGACCCTCAGCCGGCGCTACGGCGTCGTGTTCGACCGCGCCGAGCGCTGGATCGAGGCGACCGCGCCGCTCGAGCCCGACGCCCGCCTCCTCGGCGTCACCACCGGCACGCCGCTGCTCGGCATCGAATCCGTCGCCTTCGCCGCCGACGGCCAGCCGATCGAATACTACACCGCCCTCTACCGCACCGACCGCGCCCGCCTGCACATCCAGATCGGCGCCCCGCGTTAGGAGGGGACGACGCCCCGGTCCCCTGCCGTGGGTGGCGACCCGCGGCGGCCCCGCTTCCACTTTCCCTCTCGTGGGGGAGGGTAGATCCGGCAGCCGGCGTCGCCGCGTGCAGCCCGTATGCCGCGGGCGGGGTGCCGATCCGCGACGACCCCACCTCCTACCCTCCCCCTCGTGGCGGTGAGGCGAAGCCGAACGCCGCGGAGGCAGGCGACTCCGAGGCAGGCCGGTCGACGGCCGAAGGCCGGCGGGGTTGGGCCCGCTTCCCCCGCCGCGACGCCGATCTCCCCGCCGAGCCCCGGGCCGGCCACCCCGCCCCGCCGCTTTCGCGCCGCCCCTCCCCTCGTGGGGGAGGGTAGATGAGCGGCCCCGTGCCCCATCCGCATCACCCCGTAGAAATCGTTTGAATACCAATGAACCCGCGTTATCATCCGCCCCCGGGGACGCCGCCGGTTCGGCCGGTGGCGCCCGCCAGCGACGGACCGGAGCGCGATGACGGGCGAGCCCCTCCGACTGACGGTGAACGGCGAGATGCGGCCCGTAGCGGCCGCGCCGGAGACGTCGCTGCTCACGGTGCTGCGCAACGACCTCGGGCTCACCGGAGCCAAATACGGCTGCGGCCTCGGCGAGTGCGGCGCCTGCGCCGTGCTGGTCGACGGCCGCGTGGTCCGTTCGTGTACCATCCCCGTCGCCCGGGTCGCCGGCCGGTCGGTGGTCACGCTGGAGGGCCTCGCCCGCGAGGGACGACCGCATCCGGTCCAGCGCGCCTTCGCCGAGGCGCAGGCGGCCCAGTGCGGCTATTGCCTCAACGGCATGATCGTCGCCACCGTGGCGCTGCTGGCGCGCGACCCCGCGCCCTCCGAAGTCGCGATCCGCGCCGCGCTCGCACGCCACCTCTGTCGCTGCGGCACCCACGTCGAGATCCTCGCCGCGGTCCGCCTCGCCGTCCGCCTGACCGCCGAGGCCGGCGGGACGATCGTCCGGGAGACCGCATCGTGACCGCCCCGCGCGAGCGCCCGGCCGCCGACCACGGCGCGGCCGCCGACAGCCTGACCGTCTGGCGTGCCGGCCCGGCCGGACGCGAGATCTTCCTCGCGATCGACGGCGCCGGCGCCGTCACCGGCTTCAACGGCCACGTCGACCTCGGCACCGGCATCCGCACCGCGCTCGCCCAGATCGTCGCCGAGGAACTCGACGTCGCCCCCGCCGCGGTCGCCATGGTGCTCGGCACCACCGGCGCCGCGCCCGACCAGGGCCCGACCATCGCCAGCGAGACCATCCAGGTCGCCGCCGAGCCGCTGCGCCGCGCCGCCGCCACCGCCCGGACGTGGCTCCTTGCCCGCGCCGCCGAACGCTTCGCCGCGCCGGTCGATGGGCTGAGCGTCGACGACGGCCTCGTCCGTCACGGCAACGAGGCGGTCGGCTTCGGCGAGCTCGTCCGCGGCGGTCCGCACGCGATCGCGCTCGACCCCTCGGCCCCGGTCAAGCCGGTGGCGGCCTACCGCGTCGTCGGCACCTCGACGCCCCGGGTCGACATCGCCGACAAGACGCTCGGGCGCTGGACCTACGTGCACGACGTCCGCGTCCCCGGCATGCTGCACGGCCGGGTCGTCCGCCCGCCCCACGTCGGCTGGGACCACGGCCCCGGCGTCGGCTCCAGCCTGATCGCGGTCGACGAAGCCTCGGTTTCTGGCATCGCCGGCGTCGTCGCGGTGGTGGTGGTCGGCGACTTCGTCGGCGTGGTCGCGACCCGCGAGGAGATCGCCGCCACGGCCGCCGACAGGCTGGCGGTGACCTGGGCCGAGCAGCCCACCCGGCCGGACCTCTCCGACCTCGAGGCCGCGATCCGCGCCAATCCGGCGAAGACCCGCGTCCTCGCCGACCGCGGCGACGTCGAGCGCGCGCTCGCCGCCGCGACGCCGGCGATGAACCGCACCTACGTCTGGCCCTACCAGATGCACGGCTCGATCGGGCCGTCCTGCGCCGTCGCCGACGTGAGGGCCGACGGCGTCACGGTGTGGTCGGGCACCCAGAACCCGCATTTCATGCGGCGCGACCTCGCGCGCCTCCTGGACCTCCCAGAGACCGCGATCGTGGTCGAGCGGCTGGAGGCCGCCGGCTGCTACGGCCGCAACTGCGCCGACGACGTCACCGCCGACGCCGCCCTCCTGTCGCGGGCGGTCGGCCGGCCGGTGCGGGTGCAGCTGACGCGGGCGCAGGAGCACGGCTGGGAGCCGAAGGGCGCCGCCCAGGTGATCGACGTCCGCGGCGGGCTCGACCGCGAGGGCGGGCCGATCGGCTACGACTTCGAGACGCGCTATCCCTCCAACCTCGCGCCGACGCTGGCGCTGATCCTGACCGGCAAGGTCCCGCCGGTGCCGGACGTGGTCGAGATGGGCGACCGCACCGCGATCCCGCCCTACGCCTTCGGCAACCTGCGCGTCGCCGTCCACGACATGCCACCGCTCGCCCGCGCCTCCTGGTTCCGCGGGGTGTCGGCGATGCCGAACAGCTTCGCCCACGAGAGCTTCGTCGACGAACTCGCCGCCGCCGCCGGGGTCGACCCGATCGAATACCGGCTGCGCTACCTGACCGACCCGCGCGCGATCGACCTCGTCCACGCCGTGCGCGAACGCGCCGGCTGGACCGCGCGGACCCGCTGGGGCACCGAGGGCGGCGAAGGCGACCTGCTCTACGGCCGCGGCTTCGCCTACGCGGTCTACGTCCACGGCAAGTTCCCGGGCACGGCGGCGGCGTGGTCGGCCTGGGTCGCCGACGTCGCCGTCAACCGGCGCACCGGCGAGGTCGCGGTCACCCGGGTCACGGTCGGCCAGGATTCCGGGTTGATGATCAACCCGGACGGCGTCCGTCACCAGATCCACGGCAACGTGGTGCAGTCGGTCGGCAGGGTGCTGAAGGAGAAGGTCGCCTTCGGTCCGGCCGGGGTCGAGAGCCTGGAATGGGGCGGCTATCCGCTGCTGACGTTCGAGGAATTGCCCGAGATCGACGTGGTGATGCTGCCCCGTCCCGACGAGCCGCCGCTCGGCGTCGGCGAGAGCGCCTCGGTGCCGAGCGCGGCGGCGATCGTCAACGCCGTCTACGACGCCACCGGCCTCCGCTTCCGCGAACTGCCGCTGACGCCCGACCGCGTGCTCGCCGCCCTGCGCGCGCGCGGCCTTTCCACCTCCGAGCCGCCGCGGCTGCCGGGGCCGCGCGCCGGGGAGAAGCACGGGGGCGAGAAGCGCCGGCGCTGGTTCGGCCTCGGCGCCGCCGGCCTCGCCGGCGCGGCCTTCGCCGGGCTCGCGACGCTGTCGCCGATCCGCGGGGCGTTTCCCGAGATCGCCCGGCCGGACCCGGCCGCCTTCTCCGCCGCCGCCGTCGAGCGCGGCCGGCTGGTCGCCGCCGCCGGCGCCTGCGCCGCCTGCCACGACGGCCCGGACGGCACGCCGCTTTCGGGCGGCCGCGCCTTCGCGACGCCCTTCGGCACGGTCCACGCCGCCAACGTCTCGCCGGACGCGGTCACGGGCATCGGCGCGTGGTCCTACCCGGCCTTCGTGCGCGCCATGCGCGAGGGCGTTTCGCGCGACGGCCGCCACCTCTACCCGGTCCATCCCTACACGTCCTTCGTCGACGTCGCCGACGCCGACCTGCAGGACCTCTACGCCTACGTCATGAGCGCGGCGCCGGTGCGCGCGCCGACGCCGCCGGCCGAGATGCGCCCGCCCTTCGGCTTCCGCCCGCTGATGGCCGGGTGGAACGCGCTGTTCCTGCGCCCGACCGCGGTCGCCGCCGATCCGGCCCGCGGCGAGGCGTGGAACCGCGGCGCCTATCTGGTCGAGGGCCTCGGCCATTGCAGCGCCTGCCACAGCCCGCGCAACGCCCTCGGCGCCGAGGCGCGCGGGGCCGCGCGCTGGTCCGGCGGCGAGGCCGACGGCTGGCACGCCCCGGCCCTCGGCACCGCGTCCGCCGGGCCGGTCGGCTGGACCGCCGACGCGCTCTACGAGTATCTCCGCACCGGCGGGGCCGCCGGCCACGGCGCCGCGGCCGGACCGATGGCGGCGGTGGTCGCCAGCCTGTCGGCGCTGCCCGACGCCGACATCCGGGCGATGGCGACCTATCTCGCCACCCTCGACGGCCCGGCGGTGACGCCCGAGACGGCCGCCCGCCAGACCGCCGACGCGCTTTCCGCCGCCGAGGCGGCGCGGACGGTCGCGGCCGAGATCGCGCCGGCGGGCGCGCGGATCTTCGAGGGCGCCTGTTCGTCCTGCCACGAGGGCGGCCCGCTCGCCGCGCTGGCGCTGTCGACGTCGCTGCACGCGGCCGCGCCGACCAACGCGCTCGCCGCGCTCCTCCACGGCGTCGACGCCCCCGCCGCCTTCGCGCACCGGGCGGCGCTACCCGAGGAGGTCATGGCCATGCCCTCCTTCGCCGCCTCGCTCTCCGACCGCCAGCTCGCCGACCTCCTCGCCTACCTCCGCGCCCGCTTCGCCCCCGCCGCCCCCGCCTGGGACGCCTCGGCCGCGACCGTCGCCGCCGGGCGGGGCGCGTTCGCGGGCGGGTAGGGGAGGGGGTGTCCCGGCAGCCCTCGCAGACCCGCGCGAACCGGCGCTTCCGGTTGCAATCGGTGGAGGCAGCGATACGCTCGGGCGCGGCGATGAAAGGAGCGCCAGGAGATGGAAATCGACCCGGAGAACATATCGGCCGAGGAGTTCGACAAAGAAGACGACCTGGATATTGAGCTCGATCCGGCAACCGTGACGGACAAAGAGCGCCTCGTCGAGTTCATCAAAAATCTCATGATGGACTTCGAAAAAAATAAGGATCGCTGGGAGAGCTGGACTATCGATGATTATCTGGAGGCGATGGCCGCATTTTTGCACGACACCAGAGTGGACAATAAGATAACAAACAAGTTTCAGATGGTAGCCGTGTGTCTCGTGGCGGCGAGCGCATATGAATAGTGGATTTTGTCGCTTGAAGCTTCTCGGAACTCCAGATCGTCCCGACTTGTCTTGAATTGTCAGAAAAACTGATTTCTAGACCGATTCTGAACGAATTGACGTTGGCATCCTGAAAGGCAGAACACCGCGACCCTGCGTCGGCGATCAAATCATCCCGTCGTCAGTTTATCGTTTTCGATCACCGTCCCATGGCATTTGTATATTCACCAATTTTGTACCTGTCTTTGGCGATCAAATACTGAACGTGATCGTTGAAACAATGAGCCCAGTCGTCTTTGTTCTTGCCGAACGAGATGACAAACATCCCTCCCCCGCGGCCATTCAGCCGTGTCTCGCCCACAGGAGCAGGATGCGGCGGATACGGCTTCCGCGCCTGCCATTTCCTACCCCTCCTCGCGCTCCGCCGCCGCGTTCATCTCCGCGAGCAGGGTTTCGACGTCGTCGTCGGGGAGGGTGACGCGGAGGCGACGTTCCAGCGTTGTGAAGAGGCCGAAGAAGCTGTCGCGGCCGTGCTCGATCACCGCGTCGGCCTCGGCGGCGGAGAGCGCGAGCCGGCGGACGAGGGCGGCGGCGAGCGCCGCGCGCGGGCCGGGGCGATCGATCACGAAGGCCGGCTGGGTGTCGCGGCGGATCGGGCGCTGGGGCGCCGGATGTCCCCAGGGGATCTCCAGCGTCAGCGGCAGGTCGCGCGAGGAGGCGCCGGCACGGAAGGTGACGGCGCCGCCGCCGGTGACCCACCGGCCGCGGGCGGTGTCGTAGCGCGCGAGGTCGGCGACCGTGACCGGGATCGCCACGTCCCGCCGTTCGCCGGCGGGGATCTCGACGACGGAGAAGCCCTTCAGGGCCCGGACCGGGCCCGCCCGGTCCGCGGCGTCGGCGGCATAGAGCTGCACCACCGCCCGGCCCGGCCGCCGGCCGCCGTTGGCGACCGTGACCGTCAGCGTCAGGGTGCCGTCGCGGCCGATCGTGGCGCGGTCGGCGGCGAGGCCCTCGTAGGCGAAGCGGGTGTAGGACAGGCCGTGGCCGAACGGGAACAGCGGTTCGAGGCCGAGCCGGTCGTACCAGCGGTGACCGACGTGGACGCCCTCGGCGTAGACGTGGCGGCCGTTCTCGCCGGGATAGCTGTGGATCGCCGGGATCTGCCCGAGCGCGGCGGGGAAGGTCGTCGTCAGCCGGCCCGACGGCTCGGCGCGGCCGAACACGAGGTCGGCGACCGCCCGGCCCATGCCCTGGCCGGCGAAGAATACCGCCAGCACCGCCCGCGTTTCGGCGAGCCAGGGCATCGCCACCGCGTCCGGCATGGCGGCGACGACCACAACCGGCACGCCGGTGGCGGCGAGCGCGGCGACGAGGTCGTCCTGGCCCGGGGCGAGGGCGAGGTCGCGGCGGTCGGCGTTCTCGCCGTCGGCGCCGACTTCGGTGTGCACGAACACGATCGCGACGTCGGCGGCGGATACGCCCGCGACCGCGGCGGCGAGGGCGCCGGGATCGGCGCCGTCCGCGCCGTGGCCGTCGAAATAGGTGATCTCGACCGCGGGGCCGGCGACCTCGCGGAGCGCGGCGAGCGGGATCTCGACCCGGGTCGGCCGGGTCGTCGCCGAGCCGGAGCCCTGGATCACCGGCGCGACCGCGGCGCGGCCGACCACGGCGAGGCGGAGGCCCGGGCGCGGCTCCAGCGGCAGGAGGTCGCCCTCGTTGCGCAGCAGCACCGCCGAGCGGGCGGCGAGACGGACAGCGAGCGCGTGGTGGGCGTCGGCGTCGAAGCCGGCTTCCGTGGCGCCGTCGCCGACGAGTGCCGCGCGGGCCGCGCGGGCCGCGTCCGCACGGGCGACGAGCGCGAGCACGCGGGCCGCCGCCTCGTCCAGCGCTTCGCGCGGCAGGCGGCCGTCCGCGAGCGCGGCGGCGAGGGCGGCGCGCCGGCTCGGGTTCTCGGGCATGTCGAGATCGCAGCCGGCGACGAGCGCGGCCGGGCGGTCCTTGACCGCGTGCCAGTCGGAGACGACCAGCCCGTCGAAGCCGAGGTCGCCGCGCAGGATGTCGGTCAGGAGCCGCCGGCTCTCGGACGCCTGCTCGCCGCCGAGGCGGTTGTACGCGGACATCACCGTCCAGGGCCGGCCCTTGGCGATGGCGCGGGCGAAGGCGGCGAGATGGACCTCGCGCAGCGCCCGCTCCTCGACCACCGAGTCCATGGTGGTGCGCTCGATCTCGCTGTCGTTGCAGGCGAAATGCTTCAGGCAGACGCCGACGCCCTCGCCCTGCAGGCCGGCGATCAGCGCGCCGGCGAGGTCGCCGGAGAGGACCGGATCTTCCGAGTAGTATTCGTAGGCGCGGCCGGCGAGCGGAGTGCGGCGCAGATTCACCCCCGGCCCGAGCAGGATGTCGACGCCGAGGGCGCGCGCCTCGCGGCTGAGGGCGGCGCCCATCTCTGCGAGGAGGTCTACGTCGAACGAGCAGGCGACCGCCGATCCGGTCGGGAAGCAGGTGGCGGGCAGGGTGCCGTCGTCGGCCGCGGCCGCGTCGGCGCGGCGGGCGACGGCGGCGAGGAAGGCGTCGAGCGGCGCGCCGACGCCGGCGGCGTCCTGGTCGCGGGCGACACGCAGGCCGTAGGTGCCGTCGGCCATGGTCAGGGCGCGGACGCCGAGCCGCGGCACCGCCGCGGTCCGCCACATGCCGGCACCGGAGACGAGGTCGAGCTTTTCCGCGTCGGTGAGGGCGGCGAGGGTGGCGGCGACGTCCATGGTCAGCGCCCCGGCCAAGCGGCGAGCAGCTCGTCGGTGGTGACGACGTCGACCTGGCGGTCGAGCCGCGGCAGCAGCGTCCCGATCACGGCGCGGTGGGCCTCGTCGGAGCCGCTGGCGAGGGCGTCGGAAACGACGACGGCGTGCAGGCCCATGTCGACGGCGTCGAGCAGGCTGGCGAGCACGCAGACGTCGGTCTCGACGCCGGTGAACACCACGGTGTCGACGCCGCGGCGGGCGAGGGCCGCGCGCAGCGCCGGCTCCTTCATCACGGAATAGGTCGGCTTGTCGAAGACACGGTCGGGCGTCGCGATGGCGGCGAGCGGGGCGACGAGGTCGATCAGCTCCGGCGCGATCGCCTCGCCGGTGACGCCGCGCCAGTGCTCGTAATAATGCCGCCAGCGCCCGGCGGCGGCAGCCGGGTTCGGCGGCACGGTGAAGCGGGCGAAATAGCTGTCGCGCGGGTGGGCGGCGGCGATCCGGACCACGTTGGGCAGCACGGCGGAAAGACCCGGCGTGTGCCAGTCGGTCGCCTCGGCGAACAGGCGCTGCATGTCGATCACGAGATGGACGGCGCCGGGGCCGAGGGGAGCGTGGAGCGGCATCGGGTCTCCGGAGCGGGGGAGGGCGGGTGTCAGGACCGCCGCGCCAGGAGCCGCGGCGGGGCGAGCAGCCCCGACGGCGGCGGCGCGGCGGCGAGCGGCGTGCCCTGGTGGTAGCGGTTGGCGGCGGTGTTGCGGACGTCGAGTTCCAGGACGACCCGGCCGGCCCGGATGCCGAGCGCGAAGCGGCGGGCGCCGGCGACGCGGGTGCCGAGGTCGACGCCGTCGAGGCGGGCGGTCACGGTCTCGCCGACGGCGGGGAGATCCAGCGTCCAGGCGGCGGGGAAGGGCAGGTCGACCGTGCGGCGGTAGGTACCGGTGCCGGAGAAGGCCGCGAAGCCCTGCACCTCCCAGCCGCGATCGACCGCCACCTGCACGGGCCCGGCGCCGGGGACGGCGAGGGTCCAGCCGTCGGGGAGGTCGATCACGGCGATCGGGTCGGCTTCGGCCGGCGGCGGCGCCGGGTGGAGCGGGGGGGTGATTGCGTGAGGCTGCCAATCATCCTTCCCCTCAGGGGGTGAGGCGAAGCCGAACGCCGAGGAGGCGGGCGACTCCGAGGCAGGCAGTGGCCCGGAGGGCCGGAAGGGGTCGCCTTTGCGGGTCGGACCAGATGCGTTTTGGTCGAGCTGAGCCTCGATCCGATCCAGAACGGGCGGGTAGACGGGAAAAAGGGCGACCCCTCCCCCTCGCTCCGCTCGGACCCTCCCCTGAGGGGAGGGATGAATTTCGGTGTCGAGCGAGTGCTCCGCGTCGACCGGCACGGCCGCGCCATCCCCTTCGCGAACGGCCCGGCCGTTCGCCTCTCGAACCTCCACGCCATCCGCCACCTCGACACACAGGATCTCCTGCGCGCCGAGCACCATCGCCCGATCCCATCCGATCTCCGTCCGGCGGCCGTCCTCGGGGTGCCAGCGGGTCGCGCTCGCGCGGCCCTCGGCGGGGCGGAGGATCCGCGGCCGGTCGGCGTCGTTGAGGATCGCGAGGCGGAGCGCGCCCGGAACGCGCATCGCCGCGCACCAGGTCGGCCCGCCCTCGAGGACGACGGGCGCGAGCGGCGCGAGGTCGGCGGCGACGCGGGCGCGGACGGCGGCCTCGTCGGCGGGGCGGTCCGGGTCGATCCGCCCGGCGAGAACGGCGGCGGCGGCCCGGGCGCCAGCGTTCCGGCCGGCGCGGGCGGGCAGGGGGCCGGAGGCGACCACCCGGCCGCCGGCGTCGGCGAAGGCGGCGATCGCCGCGGCGGTGGCGGCGTCCGCGAGCGCCTCGACCGCCGGCAGCAGCAGCACCGACCGGCCGACGAGGGCGCCGGCGGCGATCGTGCCCTCCGAGACGATCTCGTGGCCGACGCCGGCTTCGGCGAGCGCCTTGGCCCACCAGCCGAAATGGCGGCCGCAGGCGGGCGCGGGGGTGCCGGCGCGGATGGTCTCGAGCGGATGGAGGAGCGCCACCGGCCGCACCGGCTCGCCGTCCTCGAGGAAGGCGGAGAGACGGGCGAGCTCGGCGAACACGGCCGAGCAGTCGGCCCACCAGGGTTCCCGGTCGATGCCCGGCGGGAAGTCGAAGCGCGGGTTCGGCACGTCCGAGCCGTCGGGCGCGCGGCCGTCGTCGAGGTAGACCGCGTGGAACAGGAACTGGCGGGCGCCGGCGAGGGTGTGGCGGACCGCCTGGGCGCGCAGGCGTTCGAGCGTCAGGTCCCACTGGCCGGTCCAGCCGGGGCGACCGCGCTCGCGGCCGGTGGAATATTGCTCGACGACGCAGCGGCTGCGTCCGTTCGCGCGGGCGACACTGTCGCCGATCCGGGCGGAGACCTGGGGGGCGTAGTCGCAGGCGTCGACCGCGGTCGCGGTGCGGAAGGCGTCGACCGCGAAGGGGTCGACGCCGGGCATGACGCGCGGGTCGACGCCGCCGAGGCCGTCGAACAGGCCGAAGGCGCCGACGTGGGTGAGGAGTTCGTGGCCGGTGAGGCCGAGGCCGAGGGCGTCGGCGCGCCGGCGCAGCGTGCCGAAGAAGGCGGCGTGCATCCGCTCGGCGTAGTCCTCGAGGAAGGCGGCGCGGAGGGCGTCGTCCCCGGCGGGATCGACGACGGCCAGCAGCACCCGTCCGAGGCCGGCGGCGTCGACCGTGGGGAAGGCGAGGACCGCCTCGTCCCAGAGCAGGCTGTTGCCGAGCATGCCGAAGCGGCCGTCCCAGTCCTGGAAGCCGGCGTAGGGGTGGTCGAAGAAGAAGCCGTCGACGACGCCCGGCCGGCGGGCGGCGTGGCGGGCGTAGCGCGCGTGGACGACGTCGGCGAAGCGCTCGGCGGTCTCGGGGCGGAGGTAGTTGACGAGCCGGGAGGTCTCGCAGCGCGCGGCGAGGAAGACGGTGACGGCAGCGCCCTGGGCGAGGCCCGCGACGTCGACGGTCGCGACCGCGCCGCGTTCGCCGGCGGGCTCTACGGTGGCGGGGAGCGCTTCCCCGCCCGGCCCGACCGCGGCGACCACCTGCCAGTCGCCCCAGACCGCCCGTCCGCCCTCGAGGCACCAGGCGCGGCCGGCGGGGCCGAGGAAGTCGAGGAAGGGCGAGCGGATGTCCGTGACCGCGACCGCGAGCGGGCCGACGGCCGGATCGGCGTTGCCGCGGGCCCAGAACAGGTGGCGCTCGCGCAGGTCGTCGCGGCCCGCGACGGTGCGGCCGCCGCCGTGGCCGGACATCCAGTTGTAGTCGTCGTAGACCGTCACCGCCATGCCGAGCCGGCCGGCGGCGTCGACGGCGCGATCCCAGGCGGCGAACCAGGCGTCGGAGAGATAGTCGGCGAGCGGCAGGCCGAGGCGGGCCTGCACCATCACGGTCATGATGCCGGCGCGCGCCATGTCGGCGAGGCCGGCGTCGATCTCGTCGGCCGCCGGCAGCCGCGGCCAGAACCAGAAGGCGGCCGGGCGGAAGCGGCGGTCTGGGTCGGCGAACCAGGCGGGTGCGGTCGGCTCCATCGGCTCCGTCCTCCCCGTCCCGTCCATCCTCAACCCACGAAGGCGCGTTCCACCACGAACTGGCCGGGGGCGGCGTTGGAGCCCTCGGCGAGGCCGAAGTCCTCGAGGATGGACTTGGTCTCCTTCAGCATCGCCATCGAGCCGCAGATCATGCCGCGGTCGGTCTCCGGCGTGATCGCGGGCACGCCGAGGTCGGCGAACAACTGCCCGGAGCGCATCAGGTCGGTGACGCGGCCCATGCGCGGCGACGGCTCGCGCGTGGTGGTGCCGTGGAAGCGCAGCTTGTCGGCGGCGATCTCGCCGATCAGCGGATCGGCGGCGATGCCGGCGACCAGTTCGCTCGCGTAGGTCAGTTCGGCGACCTCGCGGCAGGTCTGGACGAGGATCACCTCCTCGAACTTCTCGTAGGTCTCGGGGTCGCGCACCACCGAGGCGAAGGGCGCGACGCCGGTGCCGGTCGAGAACAGCCACAGCCGCCGGCCCGGCAGCAGCGCGTCGAGCACCAGCGTGCCGGTCGGCTTCTTGCGCATCAGCACGGTGTCGCCGGGACGGATCTTCTGCAGGTGCTCGGTCAGCGGCCCGTTCTCGACCTTGATCGAGAAGAACTCGACCTCCTCGTCCCACGACGGGCTGGCGATCGAATAGGCGCGGAACACCGGCCGCTCGGCGTTGGGCAGGCCGATCATCACGAACTCGCCGGAGCGGAAGCGCAGGCTGGCCGGGCGGGTGATGCGGAAGGAGAACAGGCGGTCTGTGTAGTGGCGCACCGACACCACGGTCTCGGCGAACACGCCGTCGGGAATCGGGAAGCGCTGCGGCACGGCGTCGGACACGACTGCGGACATGGCGGAACTCGTCTCGGGCGGATCTCGTCTCGTTCGTATACTAACAACATATTCCGCACGCCCTGTCACCTCCGCGCGTCGCCGCAGGGGGCGGACGGCCCGTGCCGCCTCGGCACCCCGCGCCGTCAGGCCGCGTAGCGCGACAGCGCGAGGTCGTCGGCCGGGATCTCCGGGCGGCGGCCGCCGATCAGGTCGGCGAGCACGGCGGCGGAGCCGCAGGCCATGGTCCAGCCGAGCGTGCCGTGGCCGGTGTTGAGCCAGAGGTTGCGGTACTTGGTGGCGCCGATCACCGGCGTGCCGTCCGGCGTCATCGGCCGGAGTCCCGACCAGAAGCTCGCGCCGGCGAGATCGCCGCCGCCGGGGAAGAGGTCGCCGACCGAGTGCTCGAGCGTGCCGCGGCGCCGGGTCGGCAGGTCGGTGGAGAAACCGGAGATCTCGGCCATGCCGCCGACGCGGATGCGGTCGCCGAGCCGGGTGATCGCCACCTTGAAGGTCTCGTCCATCACGGTCGAGACCGGCGCGCGGCTCTCGTCCAGGATCTGCGCGGTGATGCTGTAGCCCTTGACCGGGTAGACCGGCACGCGGATGCCGAGCGCGCCGAGCGCCCGCGGCGTGTAGCTGCCCATGGCGGCGACGACGGCGTCGGCGGTCACGGTGCCGGCGCTGGTGCGCACGGCCGCGATGCGGTCGCCGTCGCGCTCGAAGCCGTCGACGCGGACGCCGTGGCGGAACACGACGCCCGTCTCGGCGGCGAGGGCGGCGAGCGCGTTGGTGAACTTGAAGCAGTCGCCGGTCTCGTCGTTCGGCAGGCGCAGGCCGCCGACGAACTTGCCGCGCACCGCCGCCAGCGCCGGCTCGGCGCGGATGCAGCCGTCGGCGTCGAGCACCTCGAAGGGCACGCCGTCGGCGCGGAGCACCGCGATGTCCTTGTCGGCGGCGGCGAGCTGCTTGTCGGAGCGGAACAGCTGCAGCGTGCCCATGCTGCGCTCGTCGTATCGGATAGCCGTCCGCTGGCGGAGCGCGATCAGCCGGTCGCGGCTGTATTCGGCGAGGCGCACCATCCGGCCCTTGTTGACCGCGTAGCGGCCGGCCGTGCAGTTGGCCAGCATGGCGGCCAGCCAGCGATACATGTCGGGGTCGAGGGTCGGGCGCAGGATCAGCGGGGCGTGGCGCATGAACAGCCACTTCACCGCCTTCTGCGGGATGCCGGGCGCAGCCCAGGGCGAGGCGTAGCCGGGCGAGATCTCGCCGGCGTTGGCGAAGCTGGTCTCGAGGCCCGGGCCGGGCTGGCGGTCGATCACCTCGACCTCGTGTCCGGCGGCGGCGAGATAATAGGCGGTCGTCACGCCGACGACGCCGCTTCCGAGCACGGCGACCTTCATGGCACGTCCTGTCCGTGGAGAACGATGGGAAACGGGAGGGGAGTCCGGGAGCCCGGCGGGCCGCGCCGTCAGGCGGCGGGGCCGGCCTCGAGGTAGCGGCGCTCGTAGCGCGCGCCGAGCCGGGTCAGGATCTCCCAGGCGATGGTGTCGGCGGCGTCGGCGACGTCCTGCAGGCTCTGGTGCGGGCCGACCAGCTCGACCATCGCGCCCTCGGCGAGCGCACCCTCGGGCAGCGCCGAGACGTCGACCGTGAGGCTGTCCATCGAGACGCGGCCGACGATCGGCAGTCGGACGCCGTCGAACCAGACGGCGCCGCGGCCGCCGAGGTGGCGCGGCCAGCCGTCGGCGTAGCCGACGCCGATCGTCGCGAGCCGGGTCTCGGCGGAGGTGACGTGGGAAAGGCCGTAGCCGACGCCGGTGCCGGCCGCCACGGTCCGCAGCTGGACCACCGGCGCCTCGAGGGTCACGACCGGGCGCAGGCCCGCGTCGGTGCGCCCCGTCGGCTCGACGCCGTAGAGCGCGAGGCCGGGGCGGGTCACCTCGTGGCCGAAGCCGGCGAAGGCCGAGCCGGCGGAGTTGGCGAGGGCGCGCGGCGCCGCCGGCAGGCGGTCGGCGAGGGCGACGAAGGCGGCGTGCTGGGCGGCGTTGGCCGGATTGGCCGGCTCGTCGGCGCAGGCGAGATGCGACATCACCAGCACGACCTCGACGCCGTCGAGCATGGTCGGGTCGGCGGCGAGGGTGTCGACCTCGGCCGGCGACAGTCCGAGCCTGGACATGCCGCTGTCGACCTGCAGCGCGGCCGGCAGGCGCCGGTCGCGCCGGCGCGCCTCGGCGGCGTAGCGGGCGACCTGGGGCAGCGAGTTCAGCACCGGCACCGCGCCGGTCTCGACCGCGAGCGCCTCGGCGCCGGGCACGAGACCGTTCAGCACGAACAGCCGGGCCTCCGGCGGCAGCGCGCGGCGCAACTCGACCGCCTCGCCGAGCTGGGCGACGAAGAAGCTTCGGCAGCCGGCGGCGGCGAGCGCGCGGGCGACGCGGCGGGCGCCGAGGCCGTAGGCGTCGGCCTTGACCACGGCGCCGGTCTCGGCACCCGGCTGGCGGGCGGCGACGGCGCGCCAGTTGGCGACGACGGCGCCGAGGTCGATCGTCAGGCGGCCCGCGCCCGTGTGCGAATCCTGCGTGACCAGCCAGGCGTCGGCGTACATCGGCGGCTACCCCGCGGAATTGGTGAACGCTCCGATCATAGGAGGAGATCGTTCGAAGGTGCTGCCGTTCCACGCTAGGTCATTGCGATTTCAAATTCCTTGCCGCATGTTGTTGCGCAAAACGAAAGGAAATTGCGTTGGCCCTGGACGAGATCGACCGCCGCATCATCCGCCGCCTGCGCGTCGACGGCCGGATCTCCAACGTCGACCTCGCGCGCGACGTCGGGCTGTCGCCCTCCGCCTGCCTGCGGCGGCTCCGGACGCTGGAGGAGACCGGCACCATCCGTGGCTACACCGCGATCGTCGCCGGCGAGGCGGGCGACGGCACCGTGGCGATCGTACGCATCACCCTCGACCGACAGACCGAGGAGTCGCTCGACCGTTTCGAGGCGGCGATCCGCCGCCATCCCGAGATCCGGGAGTGCTTCCTGATGACCGGCGACGCCGACTATCTGCTGCGCGTCGAGGCGCGCAGCGCGGCCGACTACGAGGTGATCCACAAGGAGATCCTGTCGCGCCTGCCGGGGGTGGCGCGGATCCAGTCGAGCTTCGCGATCCGCAGCGTCCTGACCCTGCCGGAGAGCCGGCGCGGCGACGGTTGATCGCCCCCCGCCGGCGGGCCGCCGAGGGGATCGGCGACCCGCCTCCCGGGGGGACGTGTGGGTGTCACCGCACGGGTCGGCGCCGGGTAGAGCGCCTTATATTGATGGCATGAACCGATAGCGGCTCGCAATTTCGTTATTCGCTCGGATAACGACTCGGGGAGGCTCGGCAACGATGTCGCACGCCCCGGTCACGGCGGGAACGGTTCAGGGATCCCGAGGGATGGCGGTCGGATGGACGTCCGCGAGTTCCAGGTCGGGCCACGCCGCCGCGGCCGCGTGCCGGAACGCCGACACGGCCCGTCGGGCGACGTCGAAATCCATCAGAAGCACCGCCGCCGCGCGGCGGAGTTCCTTCTCTTCGGCGAGGATGCCGACGACCGAGGCGACCTTCCTCGGGATCTCCGTGCCGTAGGCCCGGGTGGCCTTCTCGACGGCCGCGTCCGGGATCCTGCCGCCGTTGGCCATGCAGAGACGGCCGAGGTCGATGGCGTCGCGGTAGGCGAAGGCCGGATCGAGGCATCGGTCGGCGTTGGCGAGCAGCTTCTCGGCGAACTGGTCGTGCAGGTCCAGGACCGGGACACGGAGCATCGCGTTCGGCGAACCGCCAAGTGGAATCCGCGCCTCGCGCACGATCTCGAACCTGACGGGCTGCCCCTTCCAGCCGATCACCGCCCGGATGCCGTACTGATCGGCCCTGAACGCGCGCAATGTCTCGACCTCGATGCGGAAGAACGCCGGCGCGCCCCGGCCGATCGCCGCCGTTCGGAGCGTGCGGTAGCCGTCGACGTCGTCGCAGAGGAAGTCCACGTCGAGCGACCGGCGGTACTCGCCGTTCGCCAGGACGATGGCCGTGCCGCCGGCGAAGAAGCAATGATTGTCCAGGAGCCACTGCGCGTCCATGGACGCCAGGACTTCGGCGATGAGAGTGTGTTCCGGCCTGACGAAGTTCATGGCCATCTTCGCGGAAACGTCGAGGGCGAGGGCCGCGCATCCGGCCGGCGTCCACGATCAGGCGAGGAACTGTCCCCGGCCGTAATCGGCGACGAGCCGCCGAATGAGCGTCGTCTCGCGATCGGTCAGCCGGTCACGGTCCACGAAACGCCAGTAGCGCTCGTAGAGGGTCAGTGCATCACGCGGGTGCATCGGCCGATCAGGATCGCCGTTCCAGACCAGAGCGGCGAGCTCGGGGAACTCGGTCGGAACGATCATGGGCAAGGGCTCGGCCGTCATGGACCCAATATAATCGTCCGTCCCCGCCTCGTCCATCCGACGGCCCGGCCGCGCGCCACCCCGCGACCCGGTCCGATAAGGGATCTTATGGAACCTCGCGCCCGCCTGCGCCCTCAGATCAGGCTGGCGCCGACGTTGATGGCGAGCGCCAGCACGGTGGTGTTGAAGAAGAACGACAGGATGGTGTGGCCGAGCACGACGCGGCGGAGCCGGCGCGAGGCGACGGTGACGTCGGAGGTCTGCGAGGCCGCGCCGATGGTGAAGGAGAAATAGAGGAAGTCGAAATAGTCGGGCTCGGCGATCTCGTCGGGGAACACGAGGCCCTCGCCGTCGCGCGGGGCGTAGAAGGCGTGGGCGTAGTGCAGCGTCATGATGGTGTGCAGCACGAACCACGACACCAGGATGGTGAAGGCGGCGAGGCCGACGCGCAGGCCCTGCTCCTCCGGGGCGGCGTCGTGCACGCCGTGGAGTTCGGCGCCGATCGCGACCAGACTGACCACCGCCGCGGCGATGGTCAGCAGCAGGATCACCCATTCCGCCTCGTCCTCGACGGCGGCGCGCCGGCGGATCCGGCCGACGTCGGAGCGCAGCATGGCGTAGCCGGTCAGGGCGAGATAGACGACGCCGCCGAGGTCCCAGGCGAACAGCAGCCGGGTCGAGGCGGCGTGCTCGCCGGTCGGCGCCGCGAAGGCGACGACGCCGGCGATGATGCCGGCGCCGAGCCGGCGGCGCAGCAGGGCCGCCGCCAGGAAGCGCCGCGGCCAGCTCCGCGCCGGCGTCGTCCGTCCCGATGATCCGCCCGCCGTCATGCCGCCTCTCCGTCCGATCGCGGCGGAGAGGCGCACACGAAGCGGGGTCCCCGTCAAGCGCCGAGCGTCAAGCGTCCAGCGCCGGCCGGCCCTTGGCGGAGATCTCCTCGCCGATCACCAGCGTCACCGGGCCGTCGAGGAGGGGCTTTGCGATCGCGAAGAAGCGGGCGACCACGTCCGAGCCGTTGTGGAGGTCCATGGCGGCGCGGTCGACGAAGCGCTCGTAGGTGGTGAACACCGCGGGATCGGCCGGATCGCGCCCGACGAAGAAGTCGAGCGTGCCCGGCTCGTTCGCCGCGACGTGGGCGGCGACGTCGAGGAGCGCGGCGCCGAGCGCCGCCTCCCCGCCCGCCTTGGCCCGGATGACGGCGGTGATCACCGGCATCAGAAGGTCTTCCAGTCGCCGTCGGACTCGAAGGCGCTCGCCGCCTGGTAGATCGTCGCCTCGCCGTAGTCGCGCGCGACCAGCATCAGGCCGACCGGCAGCCCCTCGGACAGGCCGCAGGGGATCGAGATCGCCGGATGGCCGGTGACGTCGAAGGGCGAGGTCGAGGCCACCATCTCGAAGGCGCGGGCGCAGATCTCCTCCAGCGAGGCGTCGGGGCCCGGCAGCGGGGTGGCGACGCAGGGCAGCGTCGGCATCAGCAGGAGGTCGTAGGCGCCGAAGGCGGCGTCGTAGGCCGCCTTCATCCGGCGGGCGAGGTTCTGCGCCTTGGCGTAGTAGCGCCCGCGATAGTGCTCGATGCCCCACATGCCGACGAACATCGACAGCTTCAGCGTCTTGGAGAGCTCGTCGGCGCGCTCGCGCCAGGCCGAATGGGCGTCGATCAGACCGACGTCGTAGCGGCCCTTCCAGTTGAAGCCCATGCCGTTGCCGAGCATCATCTGGGCGACGAGGCCCTCGAGGGCGATCGGGCCCCAGACCGCGGCGGTCAGCGGGTGCTCGGGGATCGAGATCTCCGTTACCTCGGCGCCAAGGGCGGCGAAGCGTTCGGCGCCGGCCTTGACCTTGTCGACCACGCCGGCGGTCATGTTCGGGGTCGTGAAGCCCTCGGCGAGCACGCCGATCTTCAGGCCCTTGACGCCCTTGCCGAGCGCCTCGGTGTAGGCCGAGAGCTTCGGCGCGTACTGGCGCGGGTCCATGCCGTCGGGGCCGGCGAGCACCTCGAGCATCAGCGCGTTGTCGGCGACGGTGCGGGTCATCGGGCCGGTGTGGTCGATCGTCGATTCGATAGGCATCACGCCGGTGTAGGGCACGAGGCCGTGGGTCGGCTTCAGGCCGACGATGCCGCAGTAGGAGGCCGGGATGCGGATCGAGCCGCCCTGGTCGCCGCCGATCGCCATGTCGACCTCGCCGGCCGCCACCAGTGCCGCCGAACCCGACGACGAGCCGCCGGCCGAATAGCCGTGCTTCATCGGGTTGTGCACCGGGCCGGGCTCGGAGGTGTGGCTGCCGCCGGAGAGGCAGAAGTATTCGCAGGTCGCCTTGCCGACGATGGTGGCGCCGGCGTCGAGCATGCGGGTGACGATGGTGGCGTCGGCGGTCGGCACGAAGCCTTCCAGCGTCGAGGCACCGTTCATCATCGGCACGCCGGCGAGCGCGACGTTGTCCTTGAGCACGACCGTCCTGCCGGCGAGCTTGCCGGTGGCGGCGCCCTTCACGGTGCTCTTGTAGTACCAAGCGTTGTACTTGTTCTCTTCGCCGGACGGACGGTAGCCCGGCGTGCGCGGGTAGGTCACCACCGGCACGAAGTCCGGCAGCGCGTCGACGACGTCGTAGGCGTCGAAGCTCCCGCCCATCAGCGGCAGGTATTCGGCGGCCTCGGCCTCCGACATCGTCATGCCGAGGCCGGCGGCCATCTCGGCGACCTGGGCGGCGCTGGGTCTGGTAATGGGCATGGGTCTTCCTTTCTCGAACGGGCGAGCGGTGGATCGTAGGGGGTGGAGCGGGGTGAGCCGGCGCGCGCGACGCGCCGGCGGGCGGTCAGGCGGCGGCCATGCCGACGTGTCCCGCCAGGAGATCGGCGCGGTCGACCTCGCCGGTGATGCGGCCCTTCTGGATGTGCAGCACGCGGTCGGACAGCGAGGTGATGAACTCGAGGTTCTGCTCGACGATGATGATCGAGAGGTCCCAGCGCTTCTTGAGCGCGAGCAGGGTCTCGATGATCTCCTCGATGATCGAGGGCTGGATACCTTCGGTCGGCTCGTCGAGCAGGATCAGCTTCGGCCGCATGCAGAGGCACCGGGCCAGCGCCAGCAACTGCTGCTCGCCGCCCGAGAGCGCGCCGCCGCGGCGGTCGAGCAGGCGGACGAGGCGCGGGAAGTCCGTGAGCACGTCCTCGATCACCTTGGGATCCTCTTGCCTTGCGCTGGCGAGGCCCATGCGCAGGTTTTCGTGGACGGAGAGCGCCGGGAAGATCTCGCGGCCCTGCGGCACGAGGCCGATGCCGAGCCGGGCGCGTTCGTGGGTCGCGAGCTTGGAAACGTCGCGGCCGTCGAAGGCGATGCGGCCGCCGGTCGCCGGCAGGGCGCCGACGATGGTGCGCATCAGCGTCGTCTTGCCCATGCCGTTGTGACCGAGGATGCCGAGATATTCGCCCTTGGCCATCGCGAAGTCGACGCCGGTCAGGATCGGCACGCGGCCGTAGGCGGCCTTGAGGCCGGAGACGGTGAGGAGCGTGGTCATGCCGCCACCTTCTTGCCGAGATAGACGTCGCGTACCCGCTGGTCGGCGAGCACGGTGGCGCAGTCGTCCTCGATCAGGATGCGGCCCTGGTGGAAGACGGTCACGGTCTTGGCGATCATCTTGATGAACTCCATGTCGTGCTCGACGACGACGATGGCGCGCGACTGGTTGATCTCGCGGATGATCTCGCCGGTGCGGAAGGTCTCGTCGTCGGTCATGCCGGCGGCGGGCTCGTCGAGCAGGATCAGCTGCGGGTCGCCGGCGAGCACGGTGCCGATCTCGACCCATTGGCGCTGGCCGTGGGAGAGCGTGCCGACGATGTCCTCGGCGCGGTGGGTCAGGCGGATCTTGTCCAGCACCTCGTCGACCATCGCCTTGATCGTCTTCGGCGTGCCCTTGCGGCGGGCGGCGAGCCAGACGTTCTCGCGCACGCTGAGGCCGTTGAAGACGTTGGGGATCTGCGTCTTGATGCCGACGCCCATGCGGGCGATCTCGTGCGAGAGCTGGCCGGCGATCGGCTGGCCGCGGAAGGCGATCGAGCCGGAGGTCGGCGTCAGCTGGCCGGTCAGCATCTTGAAGAAGGTGCTCTTGCCGGCCCCGTTCGGGCCGATCAGGCAGCGCAGCTCCATCTCGCCGAGGCGGAAGGAGACGTCGTCGTTGGCCACCACGCCGCCGAAGCGCATGGTGAGGTTCTTGGTTTCGAGCAGCGGGACGAGGTCGGGCATGGTCACTCGGCTCCCTCGGTCTGCGGGGCGGCGGCGGGCGGCGTCGGCCGGCGGCGTTCGGAGGCGAAGCGGGCGATCTTCAGGGCGAGTTCGCGGGCGGTCGGCACGAGGCCCTTCGGCAGCAGCAGCACGAAGGCGACCAGGATGACGCCGAGCACGAGATAGGAGTTGAACGCCTGCTGCGAGCCGATCTGCGAGTTGAGATACTGGATCAGGAAGCAGCCGACGATCGGACCGACCAGGGTGCCGAGGCCGCCGATGGTGATCCAGATGATGATCTCGGCCGACAGCGACAGCGAGAAGATCGTCGGGCCGACGAAGGCGCCCCAGTTGACGTAGAGCGCGCCGGCGAGACCGGCGATCGCGCCGCCGAACACGAAGACCAGCAGTTTGACGAGGCGCGGGTCGTAGCCGAGCAGCGAGGCGCGGACCTCGTTCTCGCGCACCGCCACCGCGACCCGGCCGAACGGGCTCGCCAGCACGACGCGCAGCAGCACGTAGACGCCGATCAGCACGCCCGCCGTCACGTACCACGACTGTTCCGGCGACAGGATCGCGGCGGGGTCGTAGGGCATGTTGAAGGTCGGCACGGCCGGGATGCCGTTGAAGCCGCCGAGCCGGGCGCTGCCGATGGCGTATTCGTCGCCGGCGGTCGAGTTGACCACGTTGAAGAGGATCAGCGTCACCGTCAGGGTGATGACGCCGAGATAGACGTCGCTGATCCGGCCGTAGAACACGAAGTAGCCGAGCGCGGCGGCGAACAGCGCCGGCAGCACGATCGCCAGCAGGATGGCGTTGGTGCTGTCGCCGAAGTTGATGGCGGCGACGGCGTAGACGTAGGCGCCGAGGCCGAAGAAGGCGGTCTGGCCGAAGGACAGGATGCCGCCGTAGCCCCAGATGAAGGCGAGGCTGAGCGAGAGCACCGCCATGGCGGCGAACAGGGTCACCTGCATCAGCGTGAAGAGGTCGAGCCAGTTCGGCGCGATCGCGGTGACGTAGACGGCGACGAGGACGAGCGCCGCCTGGAGGACGTGGCGTTGGGCTGCCGTCATCACAGGGTCCCCTTGAAGAAGCGGCCCGAAATGCCCTGGGGCAGGAGGCGGATGAGGATGATGGCGGAGAGGAACAGGATCACCTCGCCGTAGACCGGCGTGGTGAAATAGGCGCCGAGCTGGTTGACGAAGCCGAACAGGCCGGCGGCCGAGAGCGTGCCGGACAGGATCGCCGCGCCGCCGCCGACCACGGTGATGAAGCACTTGGCGACGAAGGCGCCGCCCATCACCGGCGTGATGCCCGAGACCGGGGCGAGCAGGCCGCCGGCGAGGCCGGTGACGGCGGCCCCGAGCGTGAAGGTCGCCATGTAGATCCGCGCCGGATTGACGCCGAGGGCGGCGGCCATGCCCGGGTTCTGCATCACCGCGCGGGCGATCAGGCCGAAGCGGGTGCGGCGCAGCACGACGTAGACCAGGGCGCACATCACGCAGGCCATGGCGAACAGGAAGATCGTGTACCAGCTCGAGCGGTAGGCGCCGATCGAGAAGCCGCCGAGCGGGGTCGGCACGCCGTTGATGGTGTTGCCGAAGATCGTGGTGACGACGCCGATCAGCGTCAGGCTCAGCCCCCAGGTGGCGAGCATGGAATCGACGAGGCGGCCGTAGAGGAAGCGGATCAGGCAACGCTCCACCACGAGGCCGACGAGCCCGGTGAAGAGCGGCGCCACCACCAGCATGGCGACCCAGATGTTCAGGCCCGCGTTGGCGCTGACCACGGTGGCGTAGGCACCGAGCATCACGAACTCGCCGTGGGCGAGGTTGATGATGCGCATCATGCCGAAGATGATCGCCAGACCGAGGCAGAGGAGGAACAGCGCGGAGGCGCCGTTCAGCACGTCGAGCGCGAGGATGATCGCGATTTCCATGGGCAGCGGTCCGCCTGTGCGAGGGACGGGGGCCGCGGTCGGCGGCCCCCGGGTCCGGAGCGCCCCCGGGGAGTGGGGGGAAGGGGCGCCGGCCGGACGGACGGGACACCGCGGCACCCCGGACCCGCCGGGGCGCCGCGGGGCCGGGCTCAGATGTCGATGACGTACTGCTGGTTGTCGGCCGGGTTCTTGATCAGGTCGCAGACGCCGGCGGTGTCGAGCGGCTTGGCGTCCGGATAGGACTCCAGAACCGACCACTTGCGGTCCTTGACCGAGGCCAGGAAGGCGTTGCGCACCACGTGGTGGGTGGCGTGGTCGATGGTGACCTTGCCGCTCGGGCCGTCGAAGGAAATGCCGGTCTCGAGCGCCTCGATCACCGCCATGCGGTCGAGCGAACCGGCCTTCTTGACGCCCTCGGCCCAGAGGTAGAAGCCCTCGTAGGTCGCCGCCGCCAATTCGGAGATGTAGGGGATGTCCGGCGACTGCATCTTCAGCTTCTCCACGTAGGAGGTGCTCGCCGGCGTCGTCAGCTCCTCGAAGTAGCCGTAGGCGCCGAGGATGGCGTCGCTCTCGGCGGCGTCGAGGGTCGAGGGCTCGTTGACGAGGCCGAAGGTGGTCGAGGCGATCGGGATCTGGCCCTTCATGCCGGCCGCGGTCCACTGGCGGTAGAAGGCGGTGTGGTTGCCGCCGACGAGGGCCGAGAGGATCAGGTCCGGCTTGGCGGCCTGGATCTTGGAGATGGTCGGGCCGAAGTTGGTGACGTCGAGGGGGAAGAAGTCGACCGACAGCGTCTCGCCGCCGTTGTCCTTGACGTATTTCTGCATCCACTTGGCGGTGATCTGGCCGTAGTTGTAGTCGGCCGCGATGATGTAGGCCTTCTTGCCCGACTTCGACATCGCGTAGGGCACCAGCTTCTCCACCGTCTGGGCCGGCGTCGTGCCGGTGCAGAAGGTGTTGCGGTCGCACACGCCGCCCTCGTAGAGCGTGTTGTAGAAGTAGAGCACGCGGAAGCGGTCGAAGGTCGGGCGGATCGCCTCGCGCGAGGCCGAGGTGATGCCGCCGTGGACGACCGCGACCTTGTCCTTCAGCGCCAGCTGCTGGGCATATTGCGAATACATCTGGATGTTGGACTGGGTGTCGTAGTGCACCAGCTTCAGCGGCCGGCCGAGCAGGCCGCCGGCGGCGTTGATCTCGGAGATGCCGAGCTCGAGGCTCTTCACCATCGGCACGCCCGAGGTGCCGATCGGGCCGGACTGGTCGTGCAGGCTGCCGACCAGGATGGGATCGTCGGCGCCGAAGGCACCGCGGGTCAGGATGGCGGGGGCGGCGACGAGCGAGGCGGACGCGGTGAGCGACGTCGTCAGGAAGCGGCGGCGATTGATGGCCATGGAGGATCCCTGCGTGAGAGGCCGGCGGACACGAGGGATATTTGAAACAGCAATATTTGATTTCGACTAGATGATAGATTGTGCGGTGCGGGAGGAAGCCTTGTGCACCTGCCCGTTCTCGCGCCATGCCCAGCGACGTGGCGTCCTCCCCGGTCAGAGCCGGTCGATCACCGTGAAGTCGTAGCCGTCGACGCGGGCGAGGTGGATCGGCCGCCGGCCGCCGGCGCGCGGGGCGTCGTCGAGGGCGCGGGCGGTGCGCCGCTGCGGCGCCGCGCCGACGTGGCGCAAGAGGTCGGCCGGGCGAAGCGTGCCCGCCGCCTCGGCGAGCGCGGCGAGGCAGTGGACGCCCTCGTAGCAGGATTCCCCGAAGCCGTTCGGCGGCGGCGGGCTGTCGCCGTAGGCCGTGTGGTAGCGCTCCAGGAAGGCGCCGTTGCGCCGCGACTTCAGCGTCGAGAAATAGGCGGCGGCGACGTAGAGGTTCTCGGTGGCGTTCTCGTCGAGGCCGTAGAGCACGGTCTCGTCGATCGCCGAGGAGAAGCGCAGCATCCGCCGGGCGAGGCCGGCGGCGGCGAAGGCGCGGTTGAAGGCGATGGCGTCGGCGCCGAGGAAATAGGGCAGCACCACGTCGGCGCGGGCGGCGCGGATGCGGTCGAGCACGCCGTCGAAGTCGGTGCCCTCGAGCGGCAGGTACTCCTCCCCCACCACCTCCCCGCCGGCCTCGCGGATCAGCCGGCGCGCGGTCGAGAAGGTCGAGCGCGGCCAGACGTAGTCGCTGCCGCACAGGAAGAAGCGCCGGGCCCCGCGCGCCCCGGTCAGCCAGCGGGTCGCGGCCGACAGCAGTTCGAGCGAGGTCTCGCCGGTGGTGACCACCGACGGGTCGGTCTCCCAGCCCTCGAACTGCGGCGTGTAGATGAACGGCACCCGCCGCCCGACCGCCCAGGCGACCGCGCGCCGGGCGTAGCTCGGGAACATGCCGACGATCGCGTCGGCGCCGTGGACCTCGATCGCACTGCCCGCGGCCTCCGCCGCCGCCGCCGGCGAGGTGCCGATGTTCAGCACGTCGAGCGCCACCGGCCGGCCGAGAAGGCCGCCGGCCTCGTTGAGTTCGCGCACGGCGAGGGTGGCGCAGGCGACCGCCGACGGGCACCACAGCCCGGCCGGGCCTTCCTCTGCGGCGAGGAGTGCGATCCTGAGGGGGCGCGGCATCGGGTGTGCCTCCTGTCGCGGCATTGCGCCCGTCGACCGACACTTGGCGAAGCAAGGACGATGCCAGCCACCGCGCCGGCACGGGAACCGACGGGCGGTCCCGCGGATTCCCCGAACGGATCACGCGTCCGTGCGGCTGCGGACCGCCGCGACCCTTGCCGGACCCCCGGCTCAGGTTGTATGCCTGATCAATATTTGAATTGCGAGCCTATCGGATGACCACCGCGCCCACCGGCGACACCGTCGACCTCATCCAGCTGTTCGGCGGCGTCAACCGCCAGCTCGAGCAGATCCTCGCCGCGCGCCTGAAGCCGGCCGGCCTGTCGGTCGAGCAATACTGGATCCTGCGCGCCCTCGCCCGCCGCGACGGCCTCGCCATGGGCGAGCTGGCGCAGAAGCTGGTGGTCGATTCGCCGACGCTGACCAAGATGATCGACCGTCTGGTCGCCAGCGCCGACGTCTACCGCGGCCCCGACCCGCACGACCGCCGCAAGGTGCTGGTCTTCATCTCCGACAAGGGCCGCGCCCGCTTCGAGACCCTCGGCGGCGACGTCGAGGACGTCGCGTCCGGCCTCGGTGACAAGCTCGACCCCGCCACCGTCGACCGCCTGCGCGGCTTCCTCGCCACCATCCTGTCCTGATCGGGGCGCGGCGCCGGACGTCGGTCGATTCGCGGCGGGCGCCCTCCCCCGGCTCAGAACCGCCGCCGCGACGGCGACGCCCCCGTCAGCGCCGTCCGCGCCGCGGCCCAGGCCGCCGTCACGGCCGTCCGCATCGCCCCGCCGTCGGCGGCGGCGATCCGGAGCGCCACCCCGGCCCCGCGCGGCAGCGCGCCGGCGCCGGCGTGGACCGGCAGCCCCGCCACCGCCGCCTCCAGCGCCGCCGCGAGCGCGCCGTGGCCGCCCTCCCCCGACGGTGCCAGCACCGTCAGCGCGCCGTGCGCGGTCAGCCCCGCCGCGCCGCCGAAGCGGTTGGGCGGGCCGTCGAGGCGCTGCCGTTCGTCGAACAGAACCCGGCCGTCCGGCCGGCGCACCGTCAGGCGGGCGGCGTAGAAGCGGAACGGCCGGCCGGCCGCCTCGGGGTCGTGCACGGAGAAGCCATCGGCGAGCACGGCGATCCCGTCCGGGTCGACGGTCGCCGCGACCTCCTGGTCGAGCGCCGATCCCGGCAGCAGGATCCGCGGCGCCGGCAGCCATTCGAGCAGCCCGCCGGCCGCGACCCGGAGCGTCACCGTCTCGCGCGCCACCGCGCCGCCGACCGTGCGGTTGGCGGTCATCGCCGCCGGCGTCGTCACGTGGGCGCTGGCGCCGGGCCCCACCGTCACCGCCTGCGCCAGCACGTCCTCGCCGAGGATCGCCCCGGAGGCCGACTGCACGATCGCGGTCAGCACGTCCGGATGGTGTTCGTCGAGCCGGAAGGCGCGCGTCAGCACGAAGGGATAGCGTGCGCGCCGGCGCGTCAGCCGGGTGCCGGCCGAGGGGTGGCGGTCGAAGACGAGGTCGAGCGCGGGATCGGCGGTCACGAGCGGAACAGCACCTCGCGCTCGAGGTGGTCGGCGACGGCGTCGACGCCTTCGCCGCGCCGGCAGTTGGTCACCAGCACCGGCCGGCCGCCGCGCACCGCCCGCGCCTCGGCGAGCATGCGGTCGAGGTCGACGCCGACGTGGGGCACGAGGTCGGCCTTGTTGACCACCAGGAGATCGCAGCGCACCACGCCCGGCCCGCGCTTCCTCGGAATGTCGTCGCCGCCGGCGACGTCGATCACGAACATCCAGAAGTCGGTGAGGTCGCGCGAGAAGGTCGAGGCGAGGTTGTCGCCGCCGCTCTCGATCAGGATCAGGTCGAGCCCGGGGAAGCGCCGCTCGAGGTCGTCGGCGGCCTCGATGTTCAGCGTCGGGTCCTCGCGGATCACCGTGTGCGGGCAGGCCCCGGCCTCCACCGCCGCCACCCGGGCCGGGTCGATCAGACCGGAGCGGCGCACCCGCTCGGCGTCCTCGTGGGTGACGAGGTCGTTGGTGATGACGGCGAGGTCGACGCCGCGGGCCGTGAGCGCCGCGATCAGCCGTTCCACCAGCGCGGTCTTGCCGGAGCCGACCGGCCCGCCGATGCCGACGCGCGCCGCCGGCGCCTTCCTGTCCGGGGCTCCGCTCATCGCAGCATGTACCGGCGGTTGAGCGGAACCTTCGCCGCGGGCGGACAGGTCAGCAGCCTTCCGTCGGCGCGCACCTCGAAGGTCTGCGGGTCGACCTCGATCGCCGGCAGCACCGCGTTCCGCACCATGTCGGCCTTGGTCAGCCGGCGCACGCTGCGGATCGGCACGAAGCGCTTGGCCGCGCCGAGCCGCTCGCGGGCACCCGACTCCATCGCCAGCGTCGACACGAAGGTGACGCCGAGATGGTGGCGGGCGGTGCCGAGCGCACCCCACATCGGCCGGTGGATCATCGGCTCGGAGCCGATCTGGCTGGCGTTGCCGTCGCCCATCGTCGCCCACACGATCTGGCCGCCCTTGATCACCAGCTGCGGCTTGGAGCCGAAGGCGTTGCGCGGCCACAGCACCAGGTCGGCCATCTTGCCGGGCTCGATCGAGCCGACGTGCTCGTCGATGCCGACGGCGATCGCCGGGTTGATCGTCAGCTTGGCGACGTAGCGCTTGATGCGCTCGTTGTCGGCGCGGGCGGTGGTCTCCTCCGGCAGGCGGCCGACGCGGTCCTTCATCACGCTGGCGAGCTGCCAGCACTTGGCGACGTTCTCGGCGAGCCGGCCCATGCCCTGGGTGTCGGTGGCGAAGCAGGAGATCGCCCCCATGTCGTGCAGGAAGTCCTCCGCGGCCATCGACTGCGCCCGGATCCGCGACTCGGCGAAGGCGACGTCCTCGGGCAGCTTGTAGTTCATCATGTGGGCGAGCATCGTCATCGGCACGCCCTCCTCCAGCGCATAGGCGGTGAAGGGGTTGGTCGGGTTGGTCGACGACGGGATCACGTTGGCCCAGGAGTTGACCCTGAGCAGGTCCGGCGCGTGGCCGCCGCCCGCGCCCTCGACGTGGTACATGTGGATGGTGCGGCCGGCGACGGCCGCCATGGTGTCCTCGCAGAAGCCGAACTCGTTGATGGTGTCGGTGTGCAGGTGCACCGCGAAGTCGTTGCGATCGGCGGCGATCAGCGAGCCGTCGAGCACGGCCGGCGAGGCGCCGAGGTCCTCGTGGATCTTCACGCCGAGCGCGCCGCCGGCGACGGTCTCCTCCACCGCGTCCGGGTCGGAGGCGCCACGACCGAGGAAGCCGAAGTTGAGGCAATAGTGGTCGCAGGCGCGGATCAGCCCGCCGAGCACGTTCGGGCCGGAGCAGCTGGTGTCGAAATTCGGCCCCGGCGACATCCCGATCATGGTGGTGGTGCCGCCGGCGAGGGCGTGGTCGCACTGCTGCGGCGACAGGAAGTGGGCGTGGCCCTCGATGGCGCCGGCGGTGACGATCGAGAAGTCGCCGTGGACGCAGGTGGTGTTCGGTCCGGTGCGGAGCTCCGGGTGCACCCCGGCCATCACGTCCGGGTTGCCGGCCTTGCCGATGCCGACGATGCGGCCGTCGCGGATGCCGATGTCCGCCTTCACGATGCCGGCGACGGCGTCGACGATCATGGCGTTGTGGATCACCATGTCGAGCGCGCCGGAGGCGTAGGTCCCCGTGGTCTGGAAGCCCTCGCCGTCGCGCATCGACTTGCCGGCGCCGGTGGTGAGCTCGTCGCCGTAGACGGTGAAGTCGTGCTCGATCTCGGCGAGCAGCGAGGTGTCGCCGAGGCGGACGAGGTCGCCCGTGGTCGGCCCGTAGATCTCGGCGTAGGCCCTGCGGCCGATCATGACCATGTCGCGTCCCCTCCCCTTCAGGCGCCGAGATAACCGCGGGCGCGGGCGGTGCCGATCGCCTTCTCGAACGCGCCGGGGGCGTCGAGCGGGCCCTCCACCAGGCCGGCCTCGCCGCGCACCACACGGTCGCCGGCGATGGCGACGAGGTCGACGGTCTTCGGCACGCCCGGCTCGAAGCGGGCGCCGACGCCCGAGGGCACGTCGAGGCGCATGCCCCAGGCGCGGGCGCGGTCGAAGCGGAGCGCGCGGTTGACCTCGAAGAAATGGGCGTGGCTGCGGACCTGGACGTCGCGGTCGCCGGTGTTGACCACCTCGACCGAGACGCGGGCGCGGCCGGCGTTGAGTTCGAGGTCGCCGTCGGCGGTGATGATCTCGCCGGGCACGTCGCCCTCCACCGGCAGGGCGCCGGGGCCGATCGGGTCGAACACCACGATCATCTTGGTGCCCTCGGCGAAATTGCCCTCCACCGAGATCACCGGGATCATCTCGGCGACGCCGGGCTCGACGTCGTCGGTGGTGAGGAGGCGGCCGGCCATCTCCTGGATGTCGGTGTAGGCGATGTCGCGGCGGGCGGCGAGCAGCATCTCGTCGGCGATCAGCGCCACCGCCTCCGGGTGCGACAGCCGAATGCCGAGCCGCCTGTGGCGGCGGGCGAATTCGGCGGCGTTGAAGACGACGAGCCGTTCGATCTCGGTCGGCGTGAGGTTCATCGGGCGCGTCCCCCAAAGGATGGGTTGCGGGTCAGGTGGCGAACAGGCGGGCGTCGCGGCGGGCGTGGCGGCCGAGCGCGATGTCGGCGACCGGCGTGAACCCGGCCGGCTCGTCCGGCGCCGGGCGGGCGAGCAGGGCCGAGAGGCGCGCGCGGTTCCGCGCGGCCACGCCCTGGGCGGCGAGGTGGCCGAGGAGGCCGAGCCGGAGCGCCGCCGCGGCGACGCCCTGGACGAGGCTCCACGCCGACAGCGCCTCGGCGGCGGCAAGGTCGAGCCCGGCGAGGCGCCAGACCAGCCCCTGCGCCGGGGCGAGATGGCCGAGCTCGTCGTCGCCCTCGACACGGGCGCGCCACGCCGCGGCGTCGCCGCCGATCAGCCGGGCCTGGACGCCGAGGAGCGCCCGGCCCGCCCGGCGCGAGCCCGCCCGCACCGCCTCCGACCACGTCGCCACCTCGACCGCGCGGTCGACCGCGGCGAGGGCGTCGAGGTCCGGCGCCCCGTGGGCGCGGCCGAGGAAGACGCGGTCGAACCCGTTCCAGCGCTGCACCACGAGGTCGTCGAGGAAGCCCTCGACATCCGCCGCGGTCGCGACCAGACCGCCGGCCGCCAGCTCCTCCAGCCCCCAGGAGAAGGCGAATCCGCCCGAGGGAAAGGCGCTGTCGCCCTGCTGCAGGGCGATCAGGAGCTGTTCAGTCCCCATGGCCGTGCGGTCCGTGCGGGTGGGGATGGTGGTGGTGATGGTGCTCGTGGCCGTCCTCGCCGTGGCCGTGGTCGGGGCCCTCCGCGGAGTCGTCCGCGGCGACCGACACGGCTCCCTCGTCGATCAGGGCGGAGATCCGGGCAGTGTAGTCCGCGGCCGGGCCGTCGAGCAGCACGACGAGGTCGGCGCCGTCGAAGCGGACACGCCAGTGCAGGTGGCCGGCCATGAAGCCGAGCCGGAGCGCGGCGGCATCGTCGCGGGCGGAGAGGCGCAGGAGCCGCGGCGCGCCGGCGCGCACCACCACCGCCCGGTCCGCCCCGAGCGCCAGCACCGCGCCGTCGTAGAGCGTCTCGCCGCGCTCCAGCGACACCGCGCAGTCGGTGCCGCGATCGGTGACGGCGCGCAGCCGGCCGCGGCCGAGATCGGCCTCGGCGACGAACAGATACTCCACCGCGTCGGCGTGGGCGAGGTCGTGCAGGCGGTCGGCGAGCGCGGGATCGCGACGGTCCCCGACGATGCCGTGCAGGCGCAACATCCTGGAAACTCTCCGTTGTCCGGCGCGGACGACGATGCGGTCCGCCACGCCGGCCGCGCGAGATTGACCCGCCGGCGCCCCGCCGGACAAGTCCGTTCTTCCGGCACCCCCTGCCCGTCCGGCAGGCGGGCGGCCGGCCGGTAATCTACCCTCCCCCTCGTGGGGAGGGTCGGCGCGAAGCGCCGGGGTGGGGTGGTAGGCCACGGGCTCGACGCGTCGGGACACGTCGGAGCCGCGGAACCTCAACCCACTTCGCCGGCCTCCAGTCGTCGACCTGCCCGCCTCGGAGTCGCGTGCCTCCTCCGCGTTCGGCTTTGCCTCACCCCCAGGAGGGAGAGAATGGAGGCTGCACGGTCGCGGGTCTTCGTCCGACCGGGTGGAGAGGGGCCGCCTTGCAAGAGGGCGTCACCACGATCGCCCGCACCCGCCTGTCCGCCCCGCGCAATAGTCAGCCGCCGACGAGCCCGAGGATGCGGACGGCGGCGTGCTCGTCGGTGACCAGAGTGTCGCAGCCGAGCCGGCGGTGGGCGGCGAGGATCGCCTCGGCGCGGGCGGCGCCGCCGGTGGCGATCACGACGTGGTCGGCGCGCGCGACGGTGTCGAGACCGATCGACATCACCCGGTGGCGCAGCGGGTGGTCGATCGGTTGACCGTCGGTTGACAGGAAGTTGCACATGACGTCGCAGACGCAACCGGCCTCGGCGAGCTCGCGCAGCTCGTCCGCCGTCAGGAGGTCGCGCGACAGCGACGTCGCCGCCGAGCCGATGTCGCCGACGCTGACGACGGCGATGTCGAGCCGCTCGGCCATCCGCTCCAGCCGGTCGAGGCCGCAGCGGGTCATCAGCCGCTCGCGGGTCTCGGCGCTGTCGACGATCAGCGGGGCGGGGAACAGGAAGCAGGCGGCGCCGAGCTGGTTCGCCAGCCGCCAGGTGAATTCCTGCGGGTTGGTCACGCTGACCTCGACGACGCCGCCGAGCAGCGCCACCACCTTGGCGTTCTCCCGGCGCGGCGGGGCGAAGGTTGCGAGCGCCGCGGTCAGCGTCCGGCCCCAGCCGACGCCGATCGACATGCCGTCGCCGATCGCCCCGGACAGGAGCGTCCCGAGCGCGGCGCCGACCGCCTGGGCGGTGTCGTCGGCGCCGCTGCCGCCGGGTACCACGATCGCCTCGTCGAGCCCGAGCGCCCGCTCCAGGCGCACGCCGAGTTCGATCATCTCGCCGTCGCCCTCGGCGATGCCGATCTGGACCTCGTGCCGCTTCAACGCCTCGTCGAGCAGCTTGACCACGGTGGTGCGGGCGAGCCCGAGCCGATCGGCGATGTCCTTCTGGGTCAGGCCGTAGCGGTAGTAGAGCCACGCCGCCCGGAGCCGCAGCGACTTGGTGTCCTTCAGGGTGGTCTGACCGTCACGGGGCAGTTTCGCCATGGTCTTCCGTGGGTTGGGCGTCGCCTCCGACACCTTGTTCGGGACCTTGTTCGACACGTTGCAGGAACCGGACCAGCGCTTCGTTGACCGCCCGCGCGTTCTCCATGTGCGGCAGGTGCACCGCGCCCTCGACCACCACGACCTCGCCGCCGAAGGCGGCGAGACGGGCGGGATCGCGGGGCACGATCGTGTCGCCGTCGCCCCAGAGCACCAGCCGCGGCAGGTCGCCGGCGGCGACCGCTGCGGCGTGGGGCGCCAGTGCAGGGCCGATGCCGCCCAGCGTTCCGGCGAAGGCGCGGAGCGCCGTCCGCGCCCCCGGCACGGCGAGTTGTTCGAGCACGCGGGCGACCATCATGCGGTTGATCAGCCGCGGCCGCGCCACCAGCGTCCGCATCACCGCCTCGGCCGCCTCGGGCGTCTCGGCCGCGGGATAGAGGGTGAGGAAATCCGGGCTCACCGGCGCGCCGAGGCCGGCCGGCGCGATCAGCGCCAGCGAGCGGGCGAGATCCGGCCGGGTCGCGGCCAGTGTCACCGCGACCGCGCCGCCGAGCGAGTGGCCGACGAGGTGCACCGGCCCGAGGCCGGCGCCGTCGAGGGCGGCGGCCACCGCGGCGGCGGTCGCTTCCAGCGAGGCGTCGCCGCCGAAGGGCGCGGCGCCGTGGCCGGGCAGGTCGAGGGTCAGGACGGTCGCGACCCGTCCGATCTCGCCCTGGTTGGCGAGCCAGGACAGCCTGTCGGCGCCGAAGCCGTGCAGCAGCAGGGCCGGCGGCCCGTCGCCGCCGGCAGGGTGCAGGGCGAGGACGGGCGCACCGCTCATCGTCAGGCCGCCTCGATCACGCCGAGGATGGCGCCGACGGCGGCGATGTCGTCGGCCTCCACCTTGATTTCCTTGAGGATCCCGGCGGCGGGCGCCTCGATCTCCAGCGTCACCTTCGGCGTCGTCACCACCACGACCTGCTCGCCGGCGGCGACGGTGTCGCCGACCGCCTTCAGCCAGGCGTCGATCTGGGCTTCCTCGATCTCGTTGCCGAGCTGCGGCAGCACGATGTTCACGTCGCTCATGCGTTTCCTCCTCCTCGTCGTTTCCGCCCGGTCACAGGCCCTTGCGGGCGAGGGCGAGGTCGTCCCAGGTCCGGACGCCGCGGCGGTTGGCGCGGCGCCAGGAGAAGAACTCGCCCATCACCACGTCGACGATGTCGTGGGCCTGCGGGAAATAGGTGGATTCCATGTCGGCACCCGGCACGATCCAGTTCGGCGAGCCGATCACCCGCGGCGGCGCCTTCAGGTCGGAAAAGGCGAAGCGGGTGACGTTGGCGGCGACGGTCATCGGGAAGCTGCCACGTTCGGACGCCTCCGTCACCAGCACCAGCCGGCCGGTGCGCCGCACCGAGGCGAGCAGAGGCTCGTAGTCGAACGGGACGAGGCAGCGGGCGTCGATCACCTCGGTGGTCAGACCGTGGCTCTCCTCGAGCTCCTTCGCCGCCTCCAGCGCCGGATAGAGCGAGGGCCCGATCGTCAGGATGGTGAGGTCGTCGCCGGTGCGCTTGACGTCGGGCACGCCGGCGGGAACGCGGTAGTAGTCCGCGGGCACGCCGCCGTCGTGGAAGAACTCCGGGGTGTCGTAGAGGCGCTGGCTCTCGAAGAACACCACCGGGTCGTCGCCCGAAAGCGCGGTCGCCATCAGGCCCTTGGCGTCGTAGGGCGTCGCCGGGTAGAACACCTTCAGACCCGGGATGTGGGCGATCAGCGCCGTCCAGTCCTGCGAATGCTGGGCGCCGTACTTGCTGCCGACCGAGCAGCGCAGCACCACCGGCATCCTGAGTTCGCCGGCCGACATCGACTGCCACTTGGCCATCTGGTTGAAGATCTCGTCGCCGGCGCGGCCGATGAAGTCGCCGTACATCAGTTCGACGAGCGCCCGGCCGCCCTCCAGGGCGTAGCCGACGGCAGTGGCGACGATCGCCGCCTCGGAGATCGGCGAGTTGAACAGGCGGTCGTGCGGCAGGATGTCGGAGAGGCCGCGGTAGACGCCGAAGGCACCGCCCCACTCGCGGCATTCCTCGCCGTAGGCGATCAGCCGGCGGTCGTTCAGCATGTGGTGCAGGATCGCCTCGAACAGGCCGTCGCGCAGCGTGATCGCCCGCATCGCCGACAGCTTCTCGCCGGCCGGGCCGAGGCCGGTCCGGCTCTTCTTGGCGTTCTGGCGGATCCGGGCGTTGGCGGCGGGATCCGACAGCGTCGGCACCGGCTCGGCCGGGACGGGCCGCTCGACGTCGGAGAACATGGTCCGGCCGATCAGCACCGGGTCGGCGGCGACGTCGACGATCGGGGCGATCGCCGGATCGACGGCGGCGGCGGTGATCCTGGCGATCGTCTCGGCGACGTCGGCCTTCATGGTCGCGACCGCGTCGTCGGTGAGGACGCCGGCGCCGACCAGTTCGCCGCCGAAGCGCAGGATCGGGTCGACCGCGCTCCAGGCCTCGATCTCCTCCTTGGTGCGGTAGGCGTTGGCGTCGGTCGTGGAGTGGCCGGAGATGCGGTAGCACTCGACGTCGAGCAGCGCCGGGCCCTCGCCGGCGAGGAGCAGGGCGCGCTTGCGCGCCACCGCGTCGGCGACCGCCAGCGGGTTGGTGCCGTCGACGGTCTCGGCGTGCAGGGCGTCGACGTTGACCGCGGCGGCGATGCGCGACAGCCGGTCCCAGCCCATGGTCTCGCCGATGGTCTGGCCGCCCATGGCGTAGAAGTTGTTGTTGAAGAAGAACAGCACCGGCAGGCCGCCCTTGGGCTCGACGTCCCACAGGGTGCGGTACTGCGCCATGGCGGCGAAGTTCATCGCCTCCCAGACCGGGCCGCAGCCGGTCGAGCCGTCGCCGGCGGTCGCCATGGTTATGCCGCCGCCGCCGATCAGCTTGCGAGCGAGCGCGGCACCGGTGGCGATGCCGGCGGAGGCGCCGACGATGGCGTTGTTGGGATAGGCGCCGAAGGGCGGGAAGAAGGCGTGCATCGAGCCGCCCATGCCGCCGTTGAAGCCGTTCGACCGCATGAAGATCTCGGCGAGCAGGCCGAACAGCAGGAAGCTCTCGGCGAGCGCGGTCTCGTTTGCGCCGCCGAGGTTGGTCTCGACGGTCCGCAGGAGCGCCCCGCCCTTCCAGCCCTCCATCACCCCGACGAGGTCGGCGGCCGGCAGCCGGGCGATCGCCGACAGGCCCTTTGCGATGAACTCGCCGTGGCTGCGGTGGTTGCCGAAGACGTGGTCGACCGGCTCGAGCGCCAGCGCCGCGCCGACCGCCGCGCCCTCCTGGCCGATCGAGAGATGGGCGGGGCCCTTGTAGGCGTACTGGATGCCGGCATAGGCGCCGGTCGCCTTGAAGGAGGCGAGCATGGCCTCGAACTCGCGCACCAGCATCATGTGGCGCAGCACGTCCACCAGCGCGGCGTCTCCGCGCGCCGCGCGCTCCTCGGCGAAGGGCCGGGCGTAGGCGTGCACGGGGATCGCGGGGAACGCGAGCGTCGTCGCGCGCCGGGTCACGGCGGGATCGACGAACAGGGCCTTGGGCATGGACGGGTCCTCGGAGACGGCCGGGAGATTGGGATGGCCGGGACTATCCTCCGCGCCGGCCGCAGTGTCAATGACTTTTGACCGTCGTAACCATCATATGTCATGATGACGACGACGCCCGGCCGTGGGAGGATCGGGCGGGAGCGCGGGAGGCAGGGCTTGCACGTCGGCATCGATCTCGGAACCACGGCGACCAAGGCGGTGCTGGTCGACGACGCGGGCATCGTCGTCGCGCGCGCCGGCGCGGCCCACGACACCCTCCGCCCCGGCGACGGCCTGGCCGAACAGGACCCGGACGGCTGGATTCTCTCCGTGCGGGCCGCGCTCGCCGGACTGCGCGAAGCCGCTCCCGCCGCCTTCGCCGCCGCCCGCGGCATCGGCTTTTCCGGCCAGATGCACTCGCTGGTCGCCCTCGACGCCGCCGACCGGCCGGTCCGGCCGGCGCTGCTGTGGAACGACGGTCGCGGAACCGCGGCCTGCGCGGCGCTGACCGCGGCGGTGCCGGACGTCGCCGCGATCACCGGCGTCGCCGCGATGCCGAGCTTCACCGCCGCCAAGCTGGTCTGGCTGCGCGACGAAGAGCCGGACGCCTTCGCGCGCACGGCGCACGTGCTGTCGCCGAAGGACTTCGTCCGGCTGTGGGCGACCGGCGAGCGGGCGACCGACATGTCGGACGCCGCCGGCACGCAGCTGTTCGACCAGCGTGCACGGGACTGGTCGCCGGCGATGCTCGCCGCGGTCGGCCTCGATCCCGCCCGGCTGCCGCCGCTGCTCGAGGGCATCGCCCCGGCCGGGACGCTGCGCGCCACCGTCGCCGCCGAGACCGGCCTGCCGCCGGGCCTGCCGGTGGCGGCCGGCGGCGGCGACACGCCGGCGGTCGCGATCGGGCTCGGCTGCACCGCGCCCGGTTCGGGTTTCCTCTCGCTCGGCACCGGCGGCGTGCTCCTGACGACCCGCGACCGCTACGACGGCCGCGGTCACCCGACGGTCCACGACTTCGCCCACGCCCTGCCCGGCCGCTGGTACCACATGGCCGGCCTCTCCAACGGGGCGAGCGCGCTCGCCTGGGCGGCGCGGCTGGTCGGGGCCGCCGACGTCGGCGAGCTCCTCGCCCGCGTCGCCGCCCGCCATGCCGGCCCGTCGCGGGTGATGTTCCTTCCCTATCTCGCCGGCGACCGCACCCCGCACGCCGACGTGCACCTGCGCGGCGCCCTGTTCGGCCTCGGCGAGGCGACCGACGCGGTCGACGTGGCGCAGGCGGTGATCGAGGGGATCGCCTTCTCGGTGCGCGAGGCCGACGACCTGATGGCCGCGGCCGGCGGCCGCTGCGAGCGGCCGGCCTTCGTCGGCGGCGGTGCGCGCAGCGCGCTCTGGGGCCGGATCCTCGCCACCCTGCTCGGCCGGCCGCTGGTCCGCCTCTCCGACGGCGACCATGCCGGCGCGCTCGGCGCCGCCCGTCTCGCCGCGATTGCCGGCGACGCCGACGCGATCCCGACGGTCGCCCGGCCGCCGGCCGCGGTCGACGAGTTGGAACCCATCGCCGCCATGGCCGCGGCCTACGAGGACCGCTTCGCGCTGTTCAAGACGCAGTTCGCCGCCGTGGCGACATACGCGGCGGGGACCGTGCCGGGCTGACCGAAGCGCCATCCATCCCGCGACACGGCCGCTCGCTTCGCCCGGCCCCTCCTGGTGGCGGGGACGAACGGCGGCTTCGAGCGATCGCCCGGCGCGCGGCCCGGCCCGTCCGGGACCGCTTCCCGGCCGGCACGGATCCTGTATGGTCGCGGGCCGACCGAACCGCCCACGACGAGGGACCAGGACCGCCGCATGCTCGCCCGCCTCAGGATCGACCCCTATCTGATCGCGCTCGCCGCCACCGTGGCGCTGGCCTCGGTGCTGCCGGCGACCGGCGCGGCCGCGCCGGTGGTCTCCACCGCCACCGACCTCGCCATCGCGCTCCTGTTCTTCCTCTACGGCGCGCGGCTGTCGCCGCAGGCGATCCTGGCGGGCATCACCCACTGGCGCCTGCAGTCGGTGATCCTCGTCTCGACCTATCTGCTGTTCCCGCTGCTCGGCCTCGCCCTCGCGGCGCTGGTGGGAGGCCGGGTGTCCGGGCCGCTCGCGACCGGGCTGGTGTTCGTCTGCCTGCTGCCGTCGACGGTGCAGTCCTCGATCGCCTTCACCTCGATCGCGCGCGGCAACGTGCCGGCCGCGCTCTGCGCCGCGTCGGTCTCGAACATGCTCGGCGTGGTGCTGACGCCGGTGCTGGTGGCGCTGGTGCTGCACGCCGACGCCGGTTTCTCGCTGAAGGCCTTCCGCGACATTGCGGTGCAACTGCTGCTGCCCTTCGTCGCCGGCCAGCTGGTGCGGCCCTGGCTCGGCCCGCTGCTCGCCCGCCACAAGAAGGCGATCGGCTACGTCGACCGCGGCTCGATCCTGCTGGTGGTCTACGAGGCCTTCGGCGCCGGCGTCGTCGCCGGGATCTGGAGCGAGATCGGCGGCGCCGACCTCGCGATCGTGATCGCCGTCGACGTGGTGCTGCTCGCGGTCGTGCTGGTCGCCACCACCTTCGCGGCGCGCGCCCTCGGCTTCTCGAAGGCCGACGAGATCGCCATCGTGTTCTGCGGCTCCAAGAAGAGCATGGCGAGCGGCATCCCGATGGCCGGCATCCTGTTCCCGGCCGCGACCGTGGGTCTCGTGGTGCTGCCGCTGATGCTGTTCCACCAGATCCAGCTGTTCGCCTGCGCCTTCCTCGCCCAGCGCTACGCCGCGCGGCCGGCCGAGGAGGCGCCGGCCGAGGTGGTGTCCGGGGGCTGAGGCTCGGTCGGGCGCCCGCTCAGGGCCGGCCGGCGGGCAAGAGCGTCTTGAGGTCGACCGCGGGGTCGGCGACGGCGGCGGGGTCGGGCGAATGGCCGGCCTCGATCATCCGGCGCGCCGCCATGAAGGCGCGGGCGTCGTCGACGGCGTCGACCGCGAGCAGGCGGTCGCCGGCGTAGTACCAGAACGACACCGCGCCCTCCTTGCCGCCGGGGCGGGCGACGACGCGATCGTAGCCGGTGCCGAGGCCGGCGATCTGCAGCTTGGTCTCGAACTGGTCCGACCAGAACCACGGCTTCGGCACGTAGGGCTTCTCGGCGCCGAGCAGGTTGGCGGCGACGGTGTCGGCGTGGTCGATGGCGTTGGGCACGCTCTCGAGCCGGATCCGGCGGCCGTCGTGCGGGAAGCTGGCGCAGTCGCCGCAGGCCCAGACGTCCGGCGCCGACGTGCGGCCGAGGGCGTCGACGGCGATGCCGTTGTCGATCGCGAGCCCGGCGGCGGCGGCGAGGTCGGTGGCGGGGGCGACACCGATGCCGACGACGACGAGGTCGACGTCGAGGACGCGGCCGTCGGCGAGGCGGGCGCGGCGGACCGTGCCGGCGTCGTCGCCCTCGAGGCGGTCGAGCGCGGCGCCCTCCAGGATCTCGACGCCGTGGCGGGCGTGGAGCGCGCGGAAATGGCCGGCGGTCTGCGGGGACGCCACGCGCTGCAGGATGCGCTCGGCGCGCTCGAGCACGGTGACGTGGAGCCCGCTCGCGGCCGCGACGGCGGCGGCCTCGAGGCCGATGTAGCCGCCGCCGACCACCAGCAGCCGCCGGCCGGGACGGAACTCCGGCTCGAAGCGGTCGACGTCGGCGAGCGTGCGCAGGGTGAAGACGTTGCGAAGGTCGCCGCCGATTGCCGCCGGCAAGGCGAGCGGCCGCGCGCCGGTGGCGAGCACCAAGGCGTCGTAGCCGAGCCGCTCGTCGCCGATCTCGACGACACGCTCGGCCGGGCGGATCGCGGTGACGCGAGTGGAGACACGGAGGTCGACGCGGCGGTCGGTCCAGAACGCCTCGGGGCGCAGCAGCAGCCGCTCGCGGTCGAGCTTGCCGAGCAGGTAGGCCTTGGAGAGCGGCGGACGCTGGTAGGGCGCGCTCGCCTCGTCGCCGATCAGGGTGATCCGGCCGGTGTAGCCGAGGTCGCGCAGCTTGGCGACCAGGGCCGCACCGGCCTGCCCGGCTCCGACGACGACGACGTGCTCCATGACCCTCTCCACGACCCGCTCCACCATCCCGGACGCCCGGCGCGCGCCGCCGACGCGCCGGACCCTAAGCCGGGACGCGGCCGCCGTCACCTCCCGGTTCGGTGATCGAGCAAGCCGCGCGTCAGGCCGCGGGGAAGTCGCGCGCGAAGGCGACGAGGCGCTCGTCGGAGCCCTTCGGACCGATCAGCGACAGGCCGACCGGGATGCCACCGTGGTCGGCGAGCGGCAGGTTGACCTGGGGATGGCCGGTGAGGCCGGCGATCGCGGTCAGCTCGACGATGCGGCCGACCGAACGCATCAGCGCCGAGAAGGGCTCGTCGCGCGGCGGCGGCAGGATCGGCGTGGTCGGCAGGCAGATGACGCCGTCGTCGCCGAGGAGGTCGACCATCCGCGCCGTCGCCTCCGCCCGGAACGCCTTCGGGCCGACGAGGTCGGCCTCCCCGATCAGCGCGGCGAGCGCCAGCGTGGTGCCGACCTCGATGGAGAAGCGCGGCACGGCGGCCTCGACGAAGGGCGCGAAGGTGGCGGAGAACTCGGCCCGCTGCAGCAGCGACTGCGCCGCCGACCACTCGAGGATGTCGCCGGTGGCGAGCGGTGCCTCGACCACCGACGCGAAGGCGCCGGCGAGCCGGGCGACCGCCGGGGCGAGCGCGGCGCGGACCGGCTCGTCGGCGATGGCGAAGCAGTCGGTGGCGACGATCATGCGCGAGAAGGCCGGCCCGCCGATCGGCGCGCCGAGCAGCACGGCGCCGACGCGGGCGAACATCTCGCCGTCGGCGGCGAACCAGCCGCAGGTGTCGAAGGTCGGCGACTGCAGCATCATGCCCTCGCAGGAGATCCGGCCGAGGGTGGGCCGGAGGCCGTAGAGGCCGCAGAAGGCGGCGGGCGTGCGCACCGAACCGCCGGAATCGGTGCCGAGCGCGGTGTCGACGAGGCCGCCGGCGACCGCCGAGGCCGAGCCGCTCGAGGAGCCCCCGGGCACCCGGTCCGGCGCCTTCGGGTTCAGCGGCGTGCCCTCGAAGCGGTTGCGGCCGACGAGGCCGAGCGAGATCTCGTCGGTGATCGCCTTGCCGACCAGGGTCGAGCCGGCGTCGAGCAGGGCCTTCACGGCGGCGGCGTGGCGCTTCGCCGGCGCGTGGGTGCGGGCCCAGTCGGGATTGCCGCAGCCGGTGACGTGGCCGGCGACGTCGAACAGGTCCTTGGCGGCGAAGGTGGTGCCGGCGAGCGGGCCGTCGCCGGTGGCCTGGACCACGCAGGCGGTGCCGGGCACGAAGGCGCCGAGGGGGTCGCGGATCATCGCGGGGGATCTCCTGGGAGGGAAAGGGAGCGGATCAGGGCTGCGGGTGGCCGGTGGCGCCGAGGGTCAGGCCGGTGGCGCGGTGCCAGGCGGCGCCGAAGCCGAGGACGCGGTCGTCGGCGAAGGACGGGCCGACGAACATCAGCCCCTGCGGCAGCCCGTCGGGCCGGAAGCCGTTCGGCACGGCGAGGGCGCAGAACTCCATAAGGTTCACGAAGTTGGTGTAGCTGCCCATGATCGCGTTGCACTCGACGTTGCGCTCCTCGAGCTCTTCGACGGTGAAGGTCGTCGGCGTCGTCGGCAGCACCATCACGTCGACGTCGTCGAACAGCGCGAGGGCGTATTTGCGGTGGCCGGCGAGTTCGTATTGCGCGACGAAGACGTCGGCGGCCGAATATTTCAGCGCCTGGGACAGCACCGCGCGCGTCGCCGGGTGGAAGCGGTCGCCGCAGGCCTCGAAGATCGGCTTCAGGTTGGCGTAGCGCCGCGCGATGAAGGCGTCCTCGTAGAGCATCCGCGCGGCCCGGTGCAGCAGGGCGTAGTCGAACGGCACCGCGGTGCCGCCCATCGCCTCCAGCCGGGCGATCGCGGCGTCGAACAGCGCCTCGGCGGCGTCGTCGCCGGCGAAGATCCGGCTCTCGCGGGACGGCACCGCGAAGCGGAAGCGCTCCGGCGGGGGCGAGATCGCGAGCCGGGTGGTCGCCGCCACCGGCAGCGACAGCGGGTCGCCGGCGTCGTGGCGGATCAGCACCTGGAGAGCGCGGACGTTGTCCTCGACGGTTAGCGTCAGCACGGTGTGGCTGGCGCCCATGCCGGCGGCGGAGCGGCCGAAGGGCACGAGGCCGTTGGTGGGCTTCAGGCCGACGATGTTGTTGAGCGCCGCCGGCACCCGGCCCGAGCCGGCCGCGTCGCCGCCGAGGGCGAAGGAGACGAGGCCGGCCGCGACCGCGACGCCGCCGCCGGAGGTCGAGCCGCCCGAGATGTAGGCGGGATCGAACACGCAGCGCGGAATGCCGTAGTCGGTGCGCACGCCGACGAGGCCCATGCCGAACTGGTCCATGTTGTTCTTGCCGATCGCGATCGCCCCAGCTTCCAGCAGCAGGCGGACGTTCGGGTCGGTTTCGGTGGCGACGTGCTCGTTGGCGCGGCAGGCCTCGCTGGTCGGCAGGCCGGCGACGTCGAAATTGTCCTTGATGGCGAAGGGCAGACCGTAGAGCGGCAGGTCGTCCGGCCCGGCGACGGACGCCTCCAGCGCCGCGGCGGCGGCGAGCGCGCGCTCGCGCGGGATCAGCGTCGTCCACGCCGGGTCCGGCCCGCGGGCGGCGATGCGGTCGTAGACGGCGGCGACGACGGCGGACGGCGTCAGACTGCCCGAACGGTAGGCATCGTGGAGGGTGCGGAAGTCGAGGCTGCCGCCGATCGGGTCCCAGGTCATCGCGTCGGGCAATCCAGTACGCCACGGAGCATTCCGCCCGGTGCGGCGGCCCCGGGCGCGGCGGGGCCCTCGCGGGCGGTGACGCGGTGACGGGCACCGGCCGGGCGATTGTATGCAATTGCCGTGCAAGAGCGGGAGGGGTGCGGCGGATGCGCGGTCCGTGCCGCGCCGGTGTGCCCGAGGCGGCCGGTCGCGGAGCGGGTCGTCGCCGCGGAGTGCACACGTGTCGGGCGGGTCGCTCCGCGCAGCCACGGGGGAGCTTCGCCGGTCGGGAAGTTCGCGACGCCGCGGCGGTGCCGCGACGAGCGTCACCGGCGACGCCCGGCCCGCGGGTGCGAGATCCTGCGTTCCGCCTGCGCCCGCCTCACGCCGCCGCGACACGCGCGCCGGCGCGGGCGTTCTCGCGGCGGCGGGCGGCGGCGGCGAGGAGGCCGCGCTGCATCAGGATGAAGGCGAACAAGAGCGCGCCGATCACGATCTTGGTCCACCAGCTCGACAGCGTGCCGTCGAAGATGACGTAGGTCTGGATCAGGCCCTGGATCAGCACGCCGACGAAGGTGCCGGCGACGGTGCCGACGCCGCCGGTGAGCAGGGTGCCGCCGATCACCACGGCGGCGATGGTGTCGAGCTCGACGCCGGTCGCCGACAGCGAGTAGCCGGCCGAGGTGTAGAGCGCGAAGACGATGCCGGCGAGGCCGGACAGGAAGCCCGACAGCGCGTAGATCGCCACCGTGGTGCGTCCGACCGGCACGCCCATCAGCTCGGCCGACTGGCGGTTGCCGCCGAGGGCGTAGACCGCGGTGCCGAAGCGGGTGCGGTGGGCGACGACGGCACCGATTACGAAGGTGACCAGCATGACGACGCCGACGAGCGTCAGCCGGCCGCCGCTCGGGATCTTCCAGCTCCACGAGGCGATCGCCGCGAAGGTCGGATGGTCGATCGGCACGGAATCGGTGGTGAGCAGGAAGCAGGCGCCGCGGGCGAAGAACATGCCGGCGAGGGTGACGATGAAGGGCGGCGTCTCGAGCTGGTGGATCATCGCGCCCATCACCGCGCCGAAGGCGGTGGTGATCGCGAGCACCAGCACGAAGGCGGCGATCGGATCGAGGCCCGCGCGGATCGTCACCGCCAGGAACACGCCGGTGAAGGCGATCACCGCGCCGACCGAGAGGTCGATGCCGCCCGACAGGATCACGAAAGTCGCCCCGACCGCGGCAACGCCGACGAAGGCGTTGTCGGTCAGGAGGTTGGCGACCACCCGCGTCGACGCCATGTTGGGGAACTGCAGCGTGGCGAGCGCGTAGGCCACGAGGAAGACGCCGATGGTGGCGAGGAGGGGCAGGTGGCGGGCGTTCACGGCGCGTCGCTCCGCTTCAGGAAGGTGGCGAGGCGGCGCACCGCCGGCGACTGCAGCACCAGGATGACGGTGATGACGACCGCCTTGACGATCAGGTTCATCTCGGGCGGATAGCCCGACAGCAGGATGCCGGTGTTGAGCGCCTGGATGACGAGGGCGCCGACCAGCGACAACAGGATCGAGAAGCGGCCGCCGAACAGGCTGGTGCCGCCGATCACGACCGCCAGGATGGCGTCGAGCTCGAGCCAGAGGCCGGCGTTGTTGGCGTCGGCACCGCGGATGTCGGCGGTGACGACGAGGCCGGCGACCGCCGCGGCGACGCCCGAGGTGGCGTAGGCGGCCATCAGCACGCCGCGGGCGTCGACGCCGGCATAGGCGCTGGCGAGCCGGTTGACGCCGATCGCCTCGATCATCAGGCCGAGCGCGGTCGCCCGGACCAGGAGGGCGGCGACGAGCGCCAGCGCCACCGCGATCACCACCGGCATCGGCAGGCCGAAGGCCGAACTGGCGGCGACGGCGGCGAGCGCCGGATCGGTGAAGGTGACGATCTGGCCCTCGGTGACGAGCTGGGCGATGCCGCGGCCGGTCACCATCAGGATCAACGTCGCGATGATCGGCTGGATGTCGAGCACGGCGACCAGGAAGCCGTTCCAGAGGCCGCAGGCGAGGCCGGCGGCGAGGGCGGCGCCGATCACGAGAAAGATCGGTTGGCCGTCGGCGGCGAGGGTGGCGGCGACCGCGCCGGCGATCGCCATCACCGCGCCGACCGAGAGGTCGACGCCGCGGGTGGCGATCACCAGCGTCATGCCGATCGACAGGATCGCCACCGGCGCGCCGCGGTTCAGCACGTCGACGAGGCTGCCGAACAGCCGGCCGTCCTGGAGGCGGAGGTCGAAGAAGTCGGGGAACACCGCCCAGTTGGCGGCGAGCACGACGGCGAGCGTCAGGATCTGCGGCAGGGCGCCGCCGACGCCGCGGAGATTGCGGGCGAGCGTCACGGGCGGGCCTCCCCGGCGATGGCGCGGACGATGCCCTCGACCGAGACGTCGGCGCCGGCGAGTTCGCCGACCTTGGCGCGGTCGCGCATCACCACGACGCGGTCGGAATAGGCGACGATCTCGTCGATCTCCGAGGAGATCACCATCAGCGCGAGGCCGTCGTCGCACAGCTTCTCGATCAGGCGGATGATCTCGGCGTGGGCGCCGACGTCGATGCCGCGGGTCGGCTCGTCGAGGATCAGGAAGCGCGGCTCGGTGGCGAGCCAGCGGGCGAGCAGCGCCTTCTGCTGGTTGCCGCCGGAGAGCAGGCGGATCGGCTTGTCGACGTCGGAGGTGCGGATGTCGAGGAGGCGCACGAAGCGGGCGGCGATCGCCTCGGCCTCGCGGCGCGGAATCGGCCGCAGCCAGCCGCGCCGGGCTTGGAGGGCGAGCACGATGTTCTCGCGCACGCCGAGGTCGCCGACGATGCCCTCGGTCTTGCGGTCCTCCGGGCAGAAGCCGAAGCCGAGCGCGGCCGCGGCGCGCGGCGAGGCGATCCGAACGCGCCGGCCGTCGACGGTGGCGCTGCCGCTGTCGGCCTCCTTGACGCCGAACACCAGCTTGGCGGTCTCGGTGCGGCCCGAGCCGAGCAGGCCGGCGACGCCGACCACCTCGCCGGGCCGGATCTCGAGGTCGAGCGGCTGCACGAAGGCGCGCCGGCCGTAGCCGGCGAGCGAGAGGAACGGCTCGGCGGCGGTGCGGGTGCCGCGGTGGCGGATCATGGTCTCCTCGGCGAGCTCGCGGCCGAGCATCATGGTGACGAGATCGAGCCGGGAGAGCTCGGCGATCCGGCGCTCGCCGACGAGCCGGCCGTTGCGCAGCACGGTGGCGCGGTCGCAGATCTCGAAGACCTGGTCGAGGAAGTGGGTGACGAAGACGACGCCGATGCCGCGGGCGGCGAGCCGGCGCACGGTCTGGAACAGCACCTGGACCTCGCCGGCGTCGAGGCTGGCGGTGGGCTCGTCGAGCACCAGCACCTTGCCGGAGAGGTCGACGGCGCGGGCGATCGCCACGATTTGCTGGACCGCGACCGAGTGCTCGCCGAGCACGCTGTCGGGATCGACCGCGAGGCCGTATTCGGCGAGCAGCGCGGCGGCGTCGCGGCGCATCCGGCGGCCGTCGACGAAGCCGAGCCGGGTCGGCTGGCGGCCGAGGAAGAGGTTCTCCGCCACCGTCAGGTTCGGCAGCAGGTTGACCTCCTGGTAGACCGTGCCGATGCCGTGGCGCTGGGCGTCGGCGGTGTCGGCCGGGTCGATCGCGACGCCGTCGAGGCGGACCTCGCCGCCGTCGCGGCGGTGGACGCCGGTCATCACCTTGATCAGCGTCGACTTGCCGGCGCCGTTCTCGCCGAGGAGGGCGTGGATCTCGCCGGCGCGCAGCGTGAAGTCGACCCGGTCGAGCGCCTTGACGCCGGGAAAGCTCTTGGCGAGGCCGCGGATCTCGAGCAGCGCCGGGGTCGGGTCCATGGATCGTCGTCCGTTGCGTGCGGGGCGCGGGCGGCACGGCGCCGCCCCGCCGACATGGCGGAACGCCGCCGGACTTGCCGCCCGACGGCGCCGTTCACGGGATCTCGGATCGCTTTACGCGATCCCGATCAGTAGCCGAGGCCCTTGCGGCGCTCGTACTCTTCCTTGGCCGTGTCCGGCAGGTAGAGCCGGCTCTCGGTCTGGATCCACTTCGGCGGCATCGTGCCGTCCTTCTTGTAGGCGGCGATGACGTCGAAGGCCGGGCCGGCCATGTTCGGGGTCAGCTCGACGGTGGCGTTGGCCTCGCCCTCCGACATCGCCTTGAAGATGTCCGGCACGGCGTCGATCGAGACCATCAGGATGTCGGTGCCCGGCTTCAGGCCGGCTTCCTTGATCGCCTGGATGGCGCCGATCTGCATGTCGTCGTTGTGGGCGTAGACGGCGCAGATGTTCTTGCCGCCGTTCTCGGCCTTGATGAAGCTCTCCATGACCTCCTTGCCCTTGGTGCGGGTGAAGTCGCCGGTCTGGGAGCGGATGATCTTCAGGTTGGCATGCGAGGCGATCGCCTCGTCGAAGCCCTTCTTGCGGTTGATCGCCGGCGAGGAGCCGACGGTGCCCTGCAGTTCGACGATGTTGCAGGGCTTGTCGCCGACCGTCTTCGCCAGCCACTCGCCGGCGACCGCGCCCTCGTGCACGGTGTCGGAGGTGACGGCGGTCAGGTAGAGGCTGTCGTCCTTGGTGTCGATGGTGCGGTCGAGCAGCACGACCGGGATCTCGGCGTCCTTGGCCTCGGCGAGCACGTCGTCCCAGCCGGTGGCGACCACGGGGGCGACGAAGATGGCGTCGACACCCTGGGCGATGAAGTTGCGGATCGCCTTGATCTGGTTCTCCTGCTTCTGCTGCGCGTCGGCGATCTTGAGATCGATGCCGCGCTTCTCGGCCTCGATCTTGGAGACCGAGGTCTCGGCGGCGCGCCAGCCGGACTCCGAGCCGATCTGCGAGAAGCCGATGGTCAGCTTGTCCTCGGCGGCGGCCGCGCCGGCGCCGAGCAGGCAGGCGAGCAGGCTCGCCCCGGCGAGCAGGGTCCTGAGTGTCATGGGTCTCTCCTCCCGAATACGATCGCGGCGGGTTGTCCCCGACGTCCTCCGATCGGTGGAAAGCCTAAGGCCCGGTCGATTTGCCGATCAAATCAGAAATGGCGGGGGCGATATAACGGGGGTGGTATAATGTAGGTCATCCATCAACTCGGCGGCAAGAGCACGCTCCAGATGCGTGCCGACGTTCCACAAGAAGGATTGTGCACGAGACTAGACGCTAAGAAGGTTCGCTGCACATTTTAGCTCGGATGTGAGCGGTGTTATCTGAAGTCATCAGTAGCCGCGCATCTTCGACGGCGGAAGAAATGAAAAATTCCGTCCTGGACGGAAGCGACACTATTCGGCTTGGACGGGAGCCGTTTTGCAGGTTGCCGCCACTTTTTCAATCAATGGCTCTGTTATCGGGACGAATATCGAAGCGGATCCGTCTCCCGATAGGAACTGCGAAACCGCAAAGATCCCGTCCTCCATGCTGACGTTCGCTATCAAATGAACATCTGCGATCTGGAGATCTTCGATATCCAACGAATAAGACGCAGATGTAGTGCCGAACGCGAATTTCCCGTTGGTGATTAGACGGTCCCGATCGCAGACGAGAAAGTCGACCTTTCCGGATCCAGTCGTGTCATCCTTATTGATTGTAAATGTAGTTCTCGTGAGTGCCCCGATTGCGCCACCGGTTGCAACGCTACGATAGACGTCGGGCAGAACCGTCCCATCGAACGAAAACTTGCCCGCATTCAAGTAGGAGGCGTCGTTCATCGAAAAGTAGTGATCTTTCAGCTCGTAGTAAGCTGTAATCAACCCGGCTAATCCGGCTGGTATGCCGAGAATGGTACCGATATGCTCAGCAACATATTTGCCAATTGCTCGCAGCCTATTCCACATGATGAAAGTCGTTCCGTGACTGGACATAACCTGAGCGTGTCATACTCCGAGATTCTACTCAATCTTTGCCTGCGGAATTTTTCAGAATGTTCGACTGACGAGCGAAGCACGCGCTCTCAAAACCGCCCGTTGATGTCGTCGAACAGCATCTGCGCGGCCGGTGACAGCGCGTGTCCCGCCAGCTTGGCGATGGCGTAGGGCGGCACGGCGAGGTCGCCGGCGACGGGGAGCGCGAGGACGCGGCCGTGCAGGCTGGCCTCGCCGCGGACGAATTCGACCACCGAGCGCGACAAGGGCGCGATGGCGTCGAGCTCGGTGATCGCGAGCAGGGTGAGGAACTGCGAGGCGGTGGCGAGCACCACCTTGGGCAGCGGCACCATCCGCTCGGCGAGATAGGCCTCGACGCTGCGGCGCAGGAGCCCGCCCGGCGGCTGCATCACCCAGTCGCATTCGGCGCAGGCCATCAGGTCGATCTCGCGGCGGCGGATCAGCGGATGGCCCTCGCGCACCACCAGGGAGATCGGCTCGTCGCCGGCGAGGCGGGTGAAATAGTAGCGGTGGTCGTGGGTCGGCGGGATGCGGCCGAGGAAGAAGTCGACCCGGCCGGCGTCGAGCGCGGTGATCAGGTTGTCGGAGGTGTCGACGACGACGCTGAAGTCGACCTGCGGATGGGTGAGCCGCGCCGCCTTGATCGCCGGCAGCACGAATTCCACCGCCGCGCCGGTGACGGCGCCGACGCGGACCTCGCCCATCAGCCCGGCCTTGAGGCGGGCGATCTCGCCGTCGGCCTCGGCGATCTCGCGGAACACGGCGCGGGCGCGCCGCGCCATCATCCGGCCGTAGAGCGTCAGCGAGATGCCGCGGGCGTGGCGCTCGTAGAGCTTGGCGCCGGCGATCTCCTCGAGCTCGGCGGCGCAGCGCGAGGCCGCCGGCTGCGAGATCGCCAGCATCGCCGCCGCTGCGCTCATCTGCCCGGTCGCCTCCAGGGCGGCGAGCAGGCGCAGGTGGGTGAGCCGGAGCCCCTTGCGCACCAGTCGATCGCGCAGCGGACCCGGCATCCGGCCGTGCACCGGCAGGGCTTCGGCGTCGTCCTCATCCGCCATCCGCGGACCTCCACGGCGCCGCCCCGACGCACCGCCCTCCCCGGCGGCGCGCGACGGCGCACCCGCGATGGGTAGCGCGCCGACCGGGGCACGGGCAACCCCGGGTGGGAAGGGCGCGGGATCCGACGGCGCTCCCGGGCGCCGGCGCGTCGACCCGTCACCGGCCCCGCCCCCCGGGGTCGCCACGCGCCGGCTCCACCGTCCCCGTCCGCCCGCTGCCCCGTGGCCGTTTCCGCGATTGACACTCGTTCGTCTACAAATGATATTTCCGGGGACGCCGCGTCGGCCGGACCCTCCGGCCGTTCGTCGCGGCACGCCGAGGATGCGGCCATGGTGAAGCAGGCGGTCGAGAGCACGGTGAACGGCAAGATCCGCTGCGACGCCTGCCCGGTGATGTGCTACATCGCCGACGGCCGCGCCGGCGCCTGCGACCGCTACGCCAACGTCGGTGGCGACCTCGTGCGCGTCGACCCGCTGACGATGATCGAGAACACCGTCTCGGCCGGCGGCAAGGTGGTCGAGTTCATGCCCGGCCCGGAGCGCGAGTGGGACGGCGACATCGTCGCCGCCGGCCACCGCTTCATCACCGCCGTCGGCGCCGGTACGACCTATCCCGACTACAAGCCCGCGCCCTTCATCGTGTCTCAGAAGACCGACGGCGTCGACATGGTCACCGTGGTGACCGAGGGAATATTTTCCTATTGCGGCGCCAAGGTGAAGATCGACACCGACCGCTTCGTCGGGCCGGAGACCGCGCTGGTCCGGGTCGACGGCGAGCCGGTCGGCCACGTCACCACCGGCGAATACGGCTCGCAGATGCTCTCGCTCGGCGGCGTCCACCACCTCACCGGCGGGGGCAAGAAGGAGGGCCGCGTCACCTGCGAGGCGCTGATGCGGCTGTGCAACCGCGAGCGCGTCGACTTCACGGTGGACGGCGGCGCCGCGCTGTCGCTGCAGGCCGGCCGGCCCCCGGTGATCGACGGCGTCGAGGAGGCGCGGATGCGGGTCGGCTGCGGCTCCGCCTCGATCGGCATGTTCGCCAAGCAGTGGAAGGACATGGTCGACGAGGTCGTGGTAGTCGACGACCACATCACCGGCGTGCTCTCCGAGCACCAGGCCGGCAAGCTGCTCGACGTGCCGCCGACCGGGATCCGCATCAAGGGCCGGCGCTCGACCCCCGGCCGCTATTTCCGCGTCGCCGAGCCGGGCACCGGCTGGGGCGGCACCAACATCTCCGATCCGCTCACCATCCTCGGCGCCTTCGACCCCGCCGTGGCGCGGCCGGGCCTCAAACTCCTGATGCTCTCCACCACCGGCGAGCAATACGGCTACTACGTCCTCGACGAGGCGCTGAACCCGGTGCTCCAGGACGTGCTGCCCGACGCCGTGCGCGCCTCGGTCGAGACGGTGGCGGAGAATTGCGAGCCGGCGTCGGTGTCGGTGCTGTTCGTCGGCGGTGCCGGCGGCAGCCTCAGGGCCGGCGTCACCACCAACCCGGTGCGGCTGACGCGCTCGGTCAAGGCCGCGCTCACCCACGTCTCCTGCGGCGGCGCGCCGGCCTACGTCTGGCCCGGCGGCGGGATCACGGTGATGGTCGATGTCACCGAGATGCCGGCCGGCAGCTTCGGCTACGTCCCGACGCCGGCGATCGTGGCGCCGATCGAATTCACCATGCGCCTCGACGACTACCGCGCCCTCGGCGGTCACATGGACGCCGTGGTGCCGATCGAGGAGGCGGTGGCACAGGCCGAACGGCGGATCGCCCCGGTGGTCGAGCGCGCTTGGCCGACCGACCGGCGCAACTTCGCCTGGGGCGGCTGAACCGCGACGACGGGAAAACGGCCCGGGGGCGACGAAGGAGGGGACACGGGCGATGGGCGGAGCGGTGGCGGCCTGGCTCGACGGCGGACCCGACGGACGGCTGCACCTGCAGCACGGCCCGATCGACCTCGTCGTCGGCGCCGACGGCGGCCCGGACCCCGCCGCCCGCCTCGACGCCCTCGCCGCCGCCCGGGTGCGCTTCTCCACCATCCTCGACGAGCTCGTCGGCGAACTCGCCTTTCTGAAGGCTCCCGCCCGCCCCGGCGGCCCGCGCCCGGCCGGGTCGGTCGCCCGGCGGATGACGGCCGCGGTCGAACCCTTCGCCGGCGAAACATTCGTGACGCCGATGGCCGCGGTCGCCGGCGCGGTCGCCGACGAGGTGCTCGCCGCCATGCTCGCGGCGGTCGATCCGGCGCGCCGGCCGGCGCGGATCCATGTCAACGACGGCGGCGACATCGCGCTCCACCTCGATCCCGGCGCCGCCTTCCGCGTCGGCGTCGCCCGCGAGGACGGCGCCGGCCTCGGCCGCTTCATCGTGACCGCCGACGACCCGAGCCGGGGCGTCGCCACCTCCGGGCGCGGCGGCCGCAGCCTCTCCATGGGCATCGCCGACAGCGTCACCATCCTCGCCGCCAACGCCGCCGCGGCGGACGCCGCCGCCACCATCGTCGGCAACGCCGTCGATCTGCCCGGCCATCCCGCCGTGCGCCGGCTGCCGGCGAACGACGTCGTCGACGACAGCGACCTCGGCGACCGCCCGGTCGTCGTCGGCGTCGGCGCGCTCTCCGCCGCGGAGACCGCCACGGCGCTCGCCGCCGGCGTCACGGCGGCCGAGCGGCTCGCCGCCCGCGGCCTGATCCACGCCGCCGCCCTGTTCCTCGGCCGGGAGGGGCGCGTCGTCGCCCCCGCCGGCCGGCCGTCGCTTTCCGGTTCCCCTCCCCTTCCGCAGCCCGAGGCCGCCCGTCATGCCTGAACCCAAGGTCCGCAAGTTCGTCACCGTCGTGGAGGAGATCCTGCACGAGGGCGGCCCCGCACCGGACAAGCCGCGGCTGCGCGCCGCCGTGCTGGCGGTGATCGAGAACCCGTTCGCCGGCGCCTATGTCGAGGACCTCCAGCCGTTCATGAAGGACCTGGAGCCGCTCGGGCTCGCAATGTCGAAGCGCCTCGTGGCGGCACTCGGCGGCGACGCCTCCGTCGTCGAATCCTACGGCAAGGGCGCCATCGTCGGCGAGGCCGGCGAACTCGAGCACGGTGCGCTCTGGCACGTGCCGGGCGGCTACGCCATGCGCGCTCTGCTCGGCGACGCCAAGGCGATCGTGCCCTCGGCCAAGAAACTCGGCGGCCTCGGCACCAAGCTCGACGTGCCGATCGGCCATGTGAACGCCGCCTACGTCCGCAGCCACTTCGACGCCATGGAAGTCGGCATCGCCGACGCGCCGCGGGCGAACGAGATCGTGTTCGCGCTGGTGATGACCACCGGCGGCCGCGTCCACGCCCGCATGGGCGGCCTCGCGGCGGCCGACGTCAAGGGCGAGGACGGCCTGCGTTGAGCGCCCCCTCCGCCACACCCGACGCGCCCCGCCGCGCCTCCGTCGTCGCCGGCGTCGACGTCGGCGGCACCTTCACCGACCTGGTGCTGTTCGACACCGGCTCGGGCCGGGTCCGTCTCGCCAAGACGCCGACGACGCTCGACAACCAGGCCTTCGGCGTCCTGAACGCCCTCGACGCCGCCGGTGCCGACGTCGCCGGCCTCGACCTCGTCGTCCACGGCACCACCACAACCACCAACGCGGTGCTGGAACGCCGGCTCTGCCGCACCGGCTTCGTCACCACCCGCGGCTTCCGCGACGTGCTGGAGCTCGGCCGCCGCACGCGGCCGCAGCCCTACGGCATGAAGGGCGACTTCCGCCCGATCGTGCCGCGCGACCTCCGCCTCGAGGTGCCCGAGCGCATGACCGCGCGCGGCGAGGTCCTGACGCCGCTCGACGAGGACGCGCTCCGCGCCGCCCTCGCCGAGCTCGTGGCCAAGGGCTGCGAGGCCCTGGTGATCCACTTCCTGCATTCCTACGCCAACCCGGCCCACGAGATCCGCGCCGGCGAGATCGCCCGCGAAGTCTGGCCGAACGGCGACGTCACCCTCGGCCACGCGCTCTTGTCGGAAAGCCGGGAATACGAGCGCGGCGTCACCGCCGCGGTCAACGCCTCGGTGCAGCCGCTGCTCCGCCGCTACGTCGAGCGCCTCGCCGACAGCCTCGCCAGCCGCGGCTACGCCCACGACCTCCTGGTGATGACCGGCAACGGCGGCATGGTCTCGGCCCGCCGCGTCGCCGACGAGGCCGCCAAGACGGTGATGTCGGGCCCGGCCACCGGCGTCATGGCCGCCGCCTACACCGGCCGGCGCGCCGGCCTGCCCGACCTCGTCACCTACGACATGGGCGGCACCTCCACCGACGTCGCGCTGATCCGCGGCGCCGAGCCGTCGGTATCGAGCGAGATCGAGGTCGAATACGCCATGCCGATCCACCTGCCGATGGTGGACGTGCGCACCGTCGGCGCCGGCGGCGGCTCGATCGCCCGCGTCACCGCCGCCGGCCTGCTCCAGGTCGGCCCGGACAGCGCCGGCGCCAAGCCAGGGCCGATCTGCTACGGCCGCGGCGGCACCGAACCGACCATCTCCGACGCCAACCTGCTGCTCGGCCGGCTCGATCCGGCCCGGCTCGCCGCCGTCGAGGGCGGCGTCACGGTCGACCACGTCGCCGCGGTGTTCCGTGACAAGCTCGGCGCCCCGCTCGGCCTCGACGCCCTCGGCGCCGCCGCCGCGGTGATCCGCGTCGCCAACGCCCGCATGGCGGATGCCGTGCGGATGGTCTCGGTCAGCCTCGGCGAGGACCCGCGCGACTTCGCCCTGTTCGCCTTCGGCGGCGCCGGGCCGCTGCACGCCTCGGCGATCGCCCGCGAACTCGGCATCCCCAAGGTGCTGGTGCCCGCCCGGCCGGGCATCACCAACGCGCTCGGCTGTGTCGTCGCCGACCTTCGCCACGACTTCGTCCGCAGCGTCAACCGGCCGCTCCGCGACGTCGACATGACGGCCGTCCACGCGCTCTGGCGCGCCCAGGAGGCCGAGGGCCGCGCCGCCATCGCCGGCGAGGCGGTCGAGGTCGAGACCGTGACGGTGGCGCGCTTCGCCGACATGCAGTTCGTCGGCCAGACCCATCTCCTGCGCGTGCCGCTCGGCACCGACCTGCCCGGGCGCGACGATCTCCAGGCCCGCTTCGAACGCGCCTATTTCGACCGCTTCCACGTCGCCCTGCCGGAGATCCGCGCCGCCCTGGTCGCGCTCGCGACCTCGGTGGTCGGCCGGCGCGCCGAGATCGACCTCTCCGCCCTGATCGACCCGGCGGGCCGGCGGGCGAGCCTCGCGGAGGCGCGGCGCACCACCCGGCCGGTCTGGTTCGACGGCGGCTTTCTCGACACGCCCGTCTACGTCCGCGACCACCTGCCGGCCGACGCCGTCGTCGTCGGCCCGGCGATCGTGGAACAGATGGACACCACCATCGTCCTGGAGCCCGGCGACGTCGCCGTCCAGGACCGCGACGGCAACCTGATCGTCACGGTCGCCGGGGGAGACGCATGACCATCGACCCGATCACGCTCTCGGTCATCCAGTCCGGCCTGCAGCAGGTCTGCGACGAGATGGACCTGACCTTCTCGCGCGCCGCCTTCTCGCCGGTGATCGCCGAGGCCAACGACCGTTCCGACGGCATCTACGCCGCCGAGGACGGCGCGCTGATCGCCCAGGGCGCCTCCGGGCTGCCGGTGTTCGTCGGCACCATGCAGGCCTCGACCGCCACGCTGATCGAGATGATCCGCGACGGCCGGGCCGCAGCGCCGTCGCCCGGCGACATCTACGTCGTCAACGACCCCTATCTCGGCGGCACCCACCTGATGGACGTCCGCTTCGCCATGCCGGTCTACCGGAACGGCGAGATCTTCTGCTGGCTCTCCAACACCGGCCACTGGCCGGACACCGGCGGCGCCGTGCCCGGCGGCTTCTCCGCCTCGGCGACGTCGGTGGAGCAGGAGGGTCTGCGCCTGCCGCCGGTGCGGCTGTTCAAGCAGGGCGTGCTCGACGCCGAGATCTACGCCATCATCTGTTCCAACATCCGCGTTTCCGAACAGCGCATCGGCGACGTCAAGGCGCAGGCGGCCGCCCTCTCGGTCGGCGAGAAGCGGCTCGCCCGCATCCTCGACCGCTACGGCGACGACACCGTGCGCGCGGCGATCGCGGAGCTGCGTTCCCGCGCCGAGGCGCAGATGCGGGCGAACGTCAGCCTGATCCCGAACGGGGTCTACCGCTCGCTCGCCTTCGTCGACAGCGACGGGGTCGTGAACGAGCCGCTCGAGATCCGCCTCGCGGTGACCGCCGAGGACGGCACGCTCACCTTCGACTTCTCCGGCTCCTCGCCGCCCTGCACCGGGCCGATGAACTCGGTGCTGGCGACGACGCTGTCCTCGGTCTACCTCGCCATGCGGCACATCTTCCCGGACGTGCCGATCAGCGCCGGCGCCTTCGCGCCGCTGAAGGTGATCCGCCCAGAGGGCACCTTCCTGGACGCGCGCTATCCCCGCCCGGTCTCCGGCTGCGCCGCCGAGGTCAGCCAGCGCATCGCCGAGGCCGTGTTCTCGGCGCTGGTCGGCGCGTTGCCGGACCGCGTCACCGCGGCGCCGGCCGGCACCTCCGGCAACTTCGCCCTCGGCGGCCACGACCCGGCGACCGGTCGCGACTTCGTGATGTACCAGATCTCCGGCGGCGGCTACGGCGGCAACGCCGACCACGACGGCCTCGCCAACGGCTGTTCGACCATCGGCATCTCCAAGGCACCGCCGGTCGAGATCATGGAGCAGCAGTTCCCGGTGCTCTACCACGCCTATGCGCTGCGAGAGGGCTCCGGCGGCGCCGGCCGCCACCGCGGCGGCTTCGGTCTCGCCTACGAGATCGAGCTCCTGCGCGGGCGCGCCACCGCCAGCTTCGTCATGGACCACGGCCGCTTCGGCCCGCCGGGTGCCCTCGGCGGCGGCGACGGCGCGCCTAACGAGGTAGAGGTGGTCAGGGGCGGCGTCGCGATGGTGCCCGAACACCTCTCCAAGGCCCAGGACATCCCGCTTTCCGCCGGCGACCGCGTCCGCGTCCGCACCCCCGGCGGCGGCGGCTACGGCGACCCGCTCGACCGCGAGCCGTCCGCGGTCGCCGAGGACGTCCGGCTCGGGCGCTACACGGCGGACGCCGCCCGCGCGCTGTTCGCGGTGGCGGTGAAGGCGGACGGCGCGATGGATGCGGCGACGACGGCAGAGCTGCGGGCGGCGCGGCGGACCGGAGGTTGAACGAAGCGGGCGGGAAGCGAGGAGAAGCAACCCTCGCCTCCCGCCGCCCTCCGGGCAGGCGGGGGCCCGTCGCTCTCCGGTCCGTTCGTTGACAAACGGTCGCGCCGGGTCCACTCCGGATCGGATACGGGACGCGGAGCGGGCGATGGACGGCGAGGGCGAGGCGCGGGAGACGGACGGGACCGAGGTCTACCGCCTGCACGACCAGATCGGCTTCCTGCTGCGCCAGGCGACCCAGCGCCACATCGCCATCTTCGGCGCCCGCATGGGCGACCGCCTGACGACGACCCAGTGGTCGGCGCTGGTCAAGCTCGCGGAACTCGAGCCGATCTCGCAGAACCAGCTCGGCCGCGAGACCTCGATGGACGTCGCCACCGTCAAGGGCGTGGTCGACCGCCTCGTCGGCCGCGGCTTCGTGCGCACCGCCCCCGATCCGCGCGACGGCCGCCGCCTCGTGCTCGGCGTGACCGACGAGGGCCGCGCCGCCATCGCCCGCAATCTCGCGGTCGCCGCCGAGGTCACCCGCGAGACGCTCGCCCCGCTCACGCCCGGCGAACGCATCCTCCTCGCCGAACTGCTGCGCCGCATCGCGTGAGGGCGGAACTCCTTCTCCCCCTCGCGGGAGAAGGGCACGCGCTCTCGGGAGAGCTCCCGCCCCCGCCCGTTTCCCGCCATCCTGCCGCGCCTTATACTGACCGCCTCGCCGGCCCGCGGCCCACTCGCCGGACCGGCCAGGGAGCCGCCCATGCGCGATGTCGCCCGTCCGCTGCTGATCGCCCTGCCGCTGCTGGTCGCCGGTGCCGCCGAGGCCGGCCATCCGCCGGCGGCGCCGCCGCGGGAGGCGGGCTTCGCCGAGATTCGCGGCATCTCGATGTACTACCGCGTCTACGGCGCAGGGCCCGGCGCGCCGGTGCTGATGATCCACGGCGGCCTCGGCAGCGCCGACGTCTGGAACGAGCAGGTCGCCGCGCTGGCGGTCGACCACACGGTGGTGGTGGCCGACAGCCGCGGCCAGGGCCGTTCGGGCCGCACCGCCGAGCCGATCACCTACGAGGCGATGGCCGAGGACTACGTCGCGCTGATCGACCGGCTCGGGCTCGGCAAGGTGGCGCTGGTCGGCTGGAGCGACGGCGGCATCATCGGCCTCGAGATCGCGATACGCCATCCCGAGCGGCTCGCCCGGCTGTTCGTCCAGGCCGCCAACACCACGCCGGACGGCCTCGCCGCCCCGCCGCCGGCGGACGCGCCGCGCCCGGAACTGCGCCACTACGACGACGTCCGCGACGAGATCCAGGCGCTGTGGGCCAACGAGCCGCACATCACCGACGCCGAACTCGCCGCCATCCGCGTGCCGACCGTGGTGGCGATCGGCGACCACGACGAGGCCGTCTCGATCGCCCACGACCGCGCCATCGCCGCCGCCATTCCCGGCGCCCGCTTCCTCCTCCTCCCCGACGTCGGCCACGCCGCCGTCCTCGAGGACCCCGCCGGCTACACGCGGGCGGTGCTGGACTTCCTGGAGGAGTGACGGGGGCCGATGGCGCGAATCGATCCGTGATCCATCGGCAGGACCCGGCCGGGAACCGATGTTCGGTCAAATCGCGCGCCGCGCTGGACGAACCCGCGGTCTGCAGCGGCGTCGGTGGCTTGCGTTCAGCCGATGTCGTCCCGGAAAGGGGATCTCGCCAGGATCGCCTGGTGTTCTTTCGCCTTCCGGGCCGCCCATGCCTCGGACGCGAGGCCGAGCAACTCTTCTTGTTTCGAGAACCACTGCCGACGAGGATCCTCCCCCGTCCTTCGGTTCAGGAGCTCAAATCTTCCTGCGATGTCAGATATGACAACCTTGAAGATCCAGTACATCAGCTCTTCGATATCCTTGGTTTTCCAGCGCCTGCGCTCCACGCCGCGCTCTTCGAAGACGAAGTTGTAGTCTTCGTCGATTTCCAGATACGGCGAGCCGTCGCCACGGGGCTCGGTGGGGATGACGAAATCGCGGATACCGATGCGGGCCGCGTAATGTTCGGCACGACGGCGCACGGTTTCGAGATCGCCCGCGCGTTTCATTCGTCCGCCCTCCGGTTCGAGCCTTTGCCGAGGCACGATACCATCGCCGACGCAACCGTCGGCAACGGTGGTGGCCGCCGGCCGACAGCCGTGACGCCCGCCCGCGCCGTCGGCGGACAAGCCGGTCGAGCCGGCGCCCGAGCCGAAGCGTCCCCCTTCGGTCGCGCGCCCCTTTCACTCGCGAGGGTAGAAGGAAACATGCCTCCCTTTGACGCACCCGCCCCCGCGCGGTAGAAATCGCCCGAAGGGTAGACGGGGAGCCGCGGCGATGTCTCTCAACATCAAGAATCCGGCCACGGTGGCGCTGGCCGACGAGCTGGCGCGGCGGCTCGGGGTGGGCAAGACGGCGGCGATCCACGAGGCGCTGCGCGAGCGGCTGCACCGGCTCGGCCACGACGCCGGCGGGCCGGAGCGGCTCGCCGAGGATCTCCGCGCGATCCGGGCGCGGGTGGCGCGGCTGCCGGAGCGGGAGAGCCGCAGCGACGAGGACATCGTCGGCTACGACGACGACGGCCTGCCGAACTGACATGGTGATCGACACCTCCGCGATCGTCGCGATCCTGCGCGACGAGCCCGAGGCCGCGGCGATGGAGCGCGCGATCGTGGCGGCCGCCGTGCGCCTCGTACCGGCGACCTGCGCGCTCGAGGCGCGCATGGTGATGGTCGCCCGCCGCGGCGAGCACGTGCTCGCCGAACTCGACCTCTGGCTCGCCCGCATCGGCACCGACGTGGTGGCGGTCGACGCCGACCTCGCCGACCTGGCCACCGCGGCCTGGCTCACCTACGGCAAGGGCCGCCACCCGGCCGCGCTCAACTTCGCCGACTGCATCTCCTACGCCCTCGCACGGCGCTCCGGCCTGCCGTTGTTGTTCAAGGGGGAGGACTTCTCCCGCACCGACGTCGCCACGGTGAGGTTCTGACGGGGCGGGGGATGCGTCCACCGCGGCGACGCCCTGTCCACCATCGAGCCCGTGTCCCGCGATCCTCCCCGGCGCTTCGCGCCGACCCTTCCGCAAGGGGAGGGTCAAGTCGGCGGCCGGCGTGGGTGCCCCCTGGCCCCACCCTCGTCGCCTCTTGCGCGGGCGTGGCGTTGATGTATCGTTCGCACACTAACAAGTGAGCGCCAAGCTCCGGACCGAGGGTCCACCACATCGGACGAGGGGAACCAACGCCATGAACAGACGCCAGACGCTCATCGCCGTGCTCGGCCTGACCGCCGCCGCTCTCGCCGCCCCGGGCATCGCCCCGTCGGCGGTCGCGGCGGCCGAGATCAAGGTGCTGAACTGGAAGGGGTACGGCACCGACGAGGCCTTCGCCACCGCCGACTTCGAGAAGAAGACCGGCATCAAGGTCCTGCACGACTATTTCACGTCCGAGCAGGAGATGCTGACCAAGCTGCGCACCAGCCCGGGCGCCTACGACGTCGTGCTGGTCAACTCGACCTATCTGGCGCAGGCGCGCGAGGAAGGTCTCGTGCAGGCGGTCGACCCGGCCGCGATCACCAACCTTCCCGGCGTCTCCAAGCCGATGCTCGACGACCCGAGCGTCACGGTCGAGGGCAAGCTCTGGGGCGTGCCGTGGGTCTGGGGCGCGACGTCCTTCGCCTACAACACCGAGACGATCAAGGAGCCGATCACGTCGATCGCGGCGCTGTGGGACCCGAAGTTCGCCGGCCGGATCTCGTTCCGCGACGACGCCATCCTCGCCGTCAACCTCGCCGCCCTGCTCACCGGCCAGGACATCAACCAGCCGGCCGACATGGCCGTGATCAAGGAGAAGCTGGTCGCGCTGAAGCCGCAGATCCGTTCGTTCTGGGCCTCCGAGGACGAGTGGATGAAGGGCATGGCGTCGAAGAGCTTCGACATCGGCGTGATCTGGGCCGGCGGCGCCGCCCGCGCGGTCAAGCTGCACAACCTGCCGGTCGAGTTCGTGATCCCGACCGAGGGCGCCGTCGGCTGGTTCGACACGCTGACCGTCGCCGCCGGCGCGCCCAATCCCGAGGGCGCCCAGAAGTTCATCGACTACATGATCGATCCCGACTTCTACGCCACCTGGGACAACACCTCCGGCGCCCCGGTCTCGGCCAACGCCGCCGCCGTCGCCAAGCTGCCCGAGACCGCCTACAACCGCGCCGTCCTCGGCAAGCCCGAGGTGGTCGGTCGGCTCAAGTTCATGCAGCCGGTGCCCGAGGAGAAGCGCCAGGAGATCCAGGAGCTCTGGGCCGAGGTGAAGACCGAATACGCCCAGTGATCCCGACGTGATCCCGCGTCCGGGAGGGCCGGCCGCCGGGTCGGCACCTCCCGGGTCGTCGTGATACGACTCCCCGCCCGGCGCGCGGCCCCCCGCGCGCCGGCTCCCGTTTCCAGGACCGCGACAGCGCCGGGGCCGCCATGCCGATCGACACCACCATCCCCGCCGCCCGCGCCTGGAACAGCTGGACCGACCGTCCGGCCGAAATGGTGTTCCTGCCGCTCGGCGTCCGGGTCACGCCGGTGCTCTATTCGACGCGCCTGCGCCGGGCGAGCCTCGCCGAGCCGCGCCGCGACGCCGTCCGCCTCGGTGCCCACGACGTCGACGGCACGGTGGTGGACCTTTCCGTCGAGCACGGCGGCACGACGCTCGACCTCTCCTGGCGCAAGGCCGACACCTATGCGGTCGCCGGCGCCTGGAACGGCCGCGTCCTCGGCGAATGGGGTCTGCGTTTCTGGGTGTCGCTCTGCCTCTCCGCCGACGGCGGCGAGACCGTGCACCACGACGCCGCCCGCCGGGCCGCCTACGTCAAGGTCGGCAGCCGCTTCGTCGCGCTGGTCACGGCGGACGAGCCGGTGCAGGTCACCGCCCATGTCGACGTCGCCGCCCTCGCCGCCGATTTCGAGGCCAACGGCTATTTCCACCTCGCCAGCCGCGGCACCGAGGCCCCCGTGCTGGCGCTGCGCTTCAATCTCGAGATGATGCGGCGGGCCCGCTTCGCCGCCGCCGTCGCCGACGACCTCGACCTCGCGGTGGAAAAGGCCCGCGCCGCGCTTGCCCGCGGAGAGCCCGCGCCCGCGCCGGTGCTGCACGTCGGCCGCCACGCCGGCGCGCTCGACGCGGTGCGCGACGTGATCGCCTGGAACACGATCTACGACGCCGACAACCACCGTGCCTACACGGCCGTATCCCGGATCTGGAACCTCGGCCGCTTCGCGGTCTGGTTCAACGACACCACCTACGCGGCGATGATGGCGGGTCTGTTCGACGGCGGGCTCTGCGCTGAGAATTTCGCGACGGCCCTCGCCGGCGCGACGCCGCAGGGCAACGTCGCCTGCATCGTCACCTCCAACGACGCCTGGGTCGACCGCACCCAGGCGCCGAACGGGGCGCTGATGCTGTGGCTCTCCTATCTCCGCCGCCGCGACCGCAGCCTGCTCGAGGCCGGCTACGGCCCGCTCGCCCGCAATCAGCGCTGGTGGCGCGCCCATCGCGACCCCGACGGCATAGGCCTCGTCTCCTGCGGCACCTCGGACGTCGGCGAAGGGCTCTACAAGGGCACGCATTTCGGCGCCCGCAACGAGACCGGCATGGACAACTCGCCGACCCACGACGAGGCGGTCTACGATCCGCGGACGCGGACGCTGTCGCTGATCGACGTCGGCCTCAACTGCACCCTCGCCCTCGACGCCGAGATGCTGGCGCTCGCCGCCGCCGAGCTCGGCCGCGACGACGAGGCGGCGGAATTCGCCGCCCTCGCCGGCGACAGCCGCGCCCGCATCGCGGATGAGCTGTGGGACGAGGAGCGCGGCCTGTTCGCCAACCGCCACCGCGGCGGCGGCTTCGTCCGGTCCGTCGGGCCGACCAGCCTCTATTCGCTGATCTGCGGCGCCGCGACCGAAACCCAGGCCCGCCGCCTGCTCGCCGCCCTCGACGACCCCGCCCTGTTCGGCGGCCCGTTCGGGCTGCCCAACGTCGCCCGCGCCGACCCGGCCTATGCCGACAACGTCTACTGGCGCGGCCGGATCTGGCCGAACGTCAACTGGTTCGTCTGGCTGGGCCTGCGCCGCTACAACTTCTTCGCCGAGGCGTCCGCGCTGGCGGAGAAGAGCCTCTCCCTGTTCATGCGCTCGTGGGAAAGCGAGCGGATGTGCGGCGAGAACTACGGGGCCGAGACCGGCGCCCTCACCGACCAGCCCGACACCGACCGCTTCTGCACCTGGGGCGCCATGCTGCCGCTGACGGCGGTCGGCGAGATCCTCGACGTCGACCCGTGGCGCGGGCTCGAGATCGTCGCGACCGGCGAGCCCGTGACGCTCGGACCGCTGGCGAGCCCGCTCGGCCCGGTCCGGCTCGAGGCCGCGGATGGCCGCCTCGTGTTGACGCGCGGCCGCGCCGTGCTGCTCGACACCGACTTCCGCGGCCGGATGAGCCGGATCGAGATCGAGCCCGGCCGGATCGCCCTGACGCTCGCCGCCGCCGAGCCCGGCCGGCCCGCCCGCTTCGCCTTCCCGGCGGTCGATCCGGCGCAGGTGGTGGCGGCGCGCTTCGCGGGGACGGCGGTTGCGGTCGGCCCGGGCGAGCGCGGCGGGATCGCCCTCGACGTGACGCCGGGCGCGGCGGCGGCCGACCTCGTCCTCCACCTCGACCGCGCCGGCTGAGCCGATCTTGCGTGCCGCCCCCGCCGCGCTCGCCTTCGCGCTGCTCGCCTTCGTGCTGTTCCCGCTGCAGGACGCGGGCCTGAAGGCGCTGGTGACGGCGGCGCCGGTCTGGCAGCTGATGGCGGTGCGCTCCGGCCTCGTCGTCGCGGTGGCGCTGGTGGTCGGGCGCGGCCGGATCTGGCGGCGGATCGCCGCCTCGCCGCAGCCGGGGATGCTCGCCCTCAGGGCCGCGGTGATGCTGATCGCCTGGCTGTGCTTCTACCGCGCCGCCGGCGAGATGCCGCTGGCACAGCTCTCGACGCTCTACTTCGTCGCGCCGGTGTTCGTGACCATGGCGGCCGGGCCGGTGCTCGGCGAGCGGATCGGGCCGCGGCAATGGCTGGCGGTGGCGCTCGGGTTCGCCGGCGTCGTCACGGCGTCGGGCGTGACCTCGTTCGACGTCTCGCCCTTCGTGGCGCTGGCGCTGCTCGCGGCGCTGTTCTGGGCGGCGGCGCTGATCATGCTGCGCAGGATGGCGCCCGAGGACGGGCCGGTGATCCAAGTCGTCAGCAGCAACGCGCTGTTCCTGGCCGCGACCGCCCCCGGCTTCGCCGTGGCGCCGCTCGCCCTCGACGGCCCCGCCCTCGCCTTCATGACCGTGATCGCGGTGATCGGCGCGCTCGGCCAGCTCACCGTCTACGAGGCGGCGCGGCGGATGCCGGCGTCGCTGATCGCGACCCTGGAATACACCTCGATCCTGTGGGCCTTCCTGTTCGGCCGGATCTTCTTCGGCGAGGTCCCCGGCTGGAACGTGCTCGCCGGCGCCGCCCTGGTGGTCGCCTCCGGCCTCGTCGCCGTCACCGGCGGGCGGCGCGCCGAGGCGGCCTGAACGGAGACGCGACCGCCCTCCCCCGCGCGGGCGGGAGAGGGCGGCGGCTGGACGATCGGTTCCCGGCTCAAGCCGCCTTGGCGGCGGCGGGCTTCAGGACCTCCTCGGTGATCTGGAGGTCGTCGGCGAGCGAGCGGGCCGGGGCGATGCCGAGGGTCTGCAGCGCGCCGTGGTAGGCGCGGACCGCCTCGTCGGTGGCCATGGCGCCCTCGACGACGGCGCGCATCAGCTCGATCAGGCGCAGCGGCGCCTCGGCGAGATTGATCTTGCGGCCGAACAGGGCGAGACGGCCGCCGTAACGCTCGGTCTGGGCGATCAGCTCGAAGGTGTCGCGGGTGGTGCCGGCGCCGCCGCCGAGGATGCCGACGATCAGCTCTCTGTCGAAGCTCGCGAGTTCCTCGAGCGCGGCCGGGCCGTTGTAGACCGTCTTCAGGAACAGCGGGCGCTCGGCGCGCGGCACGCTGGCGAGCGACTTCAGGATGTGGTCGTTGACGAACTCGCCGATCTCGGCGCGGGTCATGCCGATGTCGACGTTCGGGTTGAAGATCTCGTAGAAGTACTTCATGCCGCAGGCCGCCGCCTCGGCGCGGAAGGCGGCGAATTCCTCGAGGGTGCGGACGTCCCGGTCGGGATCGTTGGTGAAGCACACCGAGTAGAGGCAGAGGTCGGTGCCGGTGGTCGGGTAGTTGGCGATGGCCCGCTGCAGGTGGGTGTCGCGGAACGGCCGCGACGGCGCCTCGGCGTAGCGGCCGTGGCGCACGCCGGCCCAGCACATCGTCTCGAGGTTGCCGCGGATCGCCGGCTTGACGGCGCTGCCGACGAAGGCGCGGCGCTCGTCGAGCAGCTCGAGGTTCGACTGCGACACCAGCATCAGGTCGACCACGTCGTGGCGGACGATCTCCTCGATGTGGGCGACGAACTCCTGGCGGGTGCGCCGGCGCTTCGGCTTGGCCGACCAGTCGAAGCCCGAGGCGGTGACGCCGGCGCCGACGTCGCCGTCCTTGGCGTCGGCGATCATGAAGTCGGCCGGCGTGTAGCGGCCCGCCCGAATGTTGGCGAGCTTGGTGTCGAGACGGGTGAGCATGATGGCCTCGTCGGCAAATGCGCGGAAAGGACGGCCGATCGCCTCCCGCGCCGGCCCCGATCCCGAGCGCACGCTCGTCGATCTACCATATTTTGTCAATCTCTATCTTTTTGTTGTGAGAGAGGGGTACGGGTGGCGGACGTCGTGGCGCAGCGCTCGGGCGCGGACCTTCGGGACGGGGGATTTCCGAGCCGTTTCGCGGCGTTGCATGAATCGGCCCCGCCGACGCCGATGCTGCCAAACTCCACCACATGGCGCCAAGTCCACGACGGCGGCGAGGGGCAGGCCAAGGGTGTCGAGGCCTCCCACCGCCGCCCCGGACCACAGCGCCGCGATGAAGAAGGATCGCGCGACACCTTCTCCCCTCGGGGGAGAAGGTGGCCCGGAGGGCCGGATGAGGGGGAGACACGCGGCTTGCCGATCGTTCACCCGCAACGGAAAGCTCCTCCGTCGCCCGCGGAGGCTCCCCCTCATCCGCCGGCTGGCGCCGGCACCTTCTCCTGCGAGGGGAGAAGGGCGCGCGCCACTTCCTATTGCCTACTGCCCACTGCCTACTGCCCACTCCCCCTCCCGCCCCACCGTTGACATTTGAGAGATCCTGATCGATCGTGACGGAAATTTCGGCGCCGGGGCAACCGGGCCGCGGGAGGAGATCGCCGGGATGGACGCCACTGACGAGTGGTCGGCGCGCTACGACGCCCTGGCGCGGACGCTGCCGGTCGGGCCGGACGAGGCGGCCCGGCTCGCGGCGGCGCCGTTCCTGTTCGGCATGAACATCTGCGTCGACGCCCGGGTGGATCTCTCCGATCCCGCCGCGATGGCGGTGCTGACCGGCGCGCCCGAGGGCAGCCCGGCGCACGGCCTCGCCCGCGAGATCCTCGCCCGGGTCGCGCGCGGCGTCGGCGGCGAGGTGCGGTTCGACTGGGCGGAGGGGCCGGACTGGCTGCGCGGGCGGATGCCGTTCCGCCCCGCCCTCGGCGGCACCGGCCCGCAGGCGGCGGCGGTGCTGGCGCGGCTCGGCGCGCGCGCCGCGATCCCGCTCGAGGACCGCACGGTGCCGATGCTGGCGCTGATCCCGCCGGGGGTGTCGATCGCCGACGGCGGCGCGTGGGTCGGCGCGGCCGAGGTCGCCCCCTGCCGCGATCCGGTCGCGGAGATCTACATCTTCGAATACACCGCCGGCCGACCGGTCGCGGGGGTCGTGCCGCCGCGCTCGTCGCGGATCATCGTGCGCTTCTCCGACCGCGGCATCCAGCGCGACCCCGCCTTCGAGGCGATGGCGGCCGGCATCGCGGCGCGGGCGCCGGCGGCGCTGGTCTCCGGCCTCAACGACGAACCGGCGTCGAACGTCGGCGCCGCCGGCCGCCACGTCTTCGGGTTGGCGCGGTCCTGGCGCGACGCCGGGCTCGCCACCATCCATTTCGAACTCGCCGGCTACGTCTCGCAGGCTGCGGTCGCCGAGGCGCTGGAACTCGCGCACGGGGCGGTGACCTCGCTCGGCATGAGCCATTCCGAGCTCCTGGCCATGGACCCCGACGCCGCCGACCCGACCGCGGCGATGATGGCGCTCGGCGACCGGCTCGGGCTCGACCGCGTCTGCGTCCACGCCGACGGCTGGGCCGCCGCGGTCACGCTCGGGGACCCGGAGGTCGAGCGCGACGCGCTGATGGCGGGATGCCTCGCCGCCTCGGCGCGCGCCGCCGCCGGAATGCCGGTGGCCGCCCCCGCGGTCGACCCGCGCGCCCGTTTCGAGGCCCTGCCCTTCCCCGAACGCGCCCGGATCGGCCGCTGGACCTTCGTCGCCTGTGCCTCGCCCTATCTCGACGCGCCGGCGACCACGCTCGGCCTCGGCGACAGCTTCACCGCCGGCTGCCTGCTCGTGCTCGGCCGCGCCGCCATCCGCACCGCCGCCCCCGCCTGATCCGCCCCCGGCCCGGGCTCCAGCCCCCGAAGCCCGACTGCCGACTGCCGACAGCCGAAGCCCTACTGCCTACTGCCTACTGCCTACTGCCTACCGCCCCCCTCCCCCGGAGCCCCCATGTACCTCTCCCTCCTCCGCCTCGACGGCCGCACCGCCTTCGTCACCGGCGGCGGGCGCGGCATCGGGCTGTGCACCGCCGAGGCGCTGGCCGAGGCGGGGGCGCGGGTGATCGTTTCCGACGTCGACGGCGCGGTGCTGGCGGACGGGATCGCCCGGCTCGCGGCCAAGGGTTACGCCGCCGAGGGGGTCGTGCTCGACGTCGCCGATTCCGCCGCGGTCGAGGCGGCGGCGGCGGAGGCGAACGCCCGCCACGGCGCGGTCGACATCCTGGTGGCGAACGCCGGCATCGCTTGGCCGGACACGGCCGGCGAGGATCTCTCCGACGCGGCGTGGCGCAAGGTGATGGCGATCGACCTCGACGGCGCCTACTGGTGCTGCCGCGCCTTCGGCCGGGCGATGTTGGCGCGCGGGCGCGGGGCGATCGTCACGGTCGGGTCGATGTCCGGCACGATCTCCAACAAGCCGCAGCGTCAGGTCCACTACAACGCCGCCAAGGCGGGCCTGCACCACATGACCCGTTCGCTCGCCGGCGAATGGGCGCCCCGCGGCGTCCGGGTCAACTGCGTGGCGCCGACCTACGTCGACACCGCGATGTCGCGCGACAGCTTCACGGACGAGGCGCGCATGCCGATCTGGATGGACATGACGCCGATGCGCCGGCCGGCCAAGCCCGAGGAGATCGCCGCGCCGATCCTGTTCCTCGCCTCGGACGCGGCCAGCGCGATGACCGGGGCGGTGGTGCCGGTGGATTGCGGCTATACCGTTTGGTAAGGATTCGCGGTCCGGCGGACGGCCGCCCGAGGGTGGGGATCGCGGAATGGAGATGCCGGCGAAGCGCGTGGAGATGGTGCCGGCCAAGCGGCGGGCGCTGATCCTCGAGCATCTGAGGATCAACGGCGCTGCGAGCATCCAGGAGTTGGCGGACACCATCGGCGGCTCGCAGTCGACGGTCCGGCGCGACCTCGAGCACCTCGTCGAGCGCGGTTATCTCGAGCGCACCCACGGCGGCGCCCACCTGTTGCAGCCGATGCGCGCCACGTTCGAGCGTGAGAACTCGGTCAACGCGCAGCTGCAGCGGGCCGAGAAGGTCGCGATCGGCCGGGAGGCGGCGCGGCGGCTGTCGGCGCGCGACAGCGTGATGATGGACGCCTCCTCGACGGTGATGGAGGCGGTGCGCGCCGCCGCCGACCGCGACCTGCCGCTGACCATCGTCACCAACAGCCTGGAAATCGCCGACTTCGCCGCCGACGTGAAGTCGTGGCGCGTGATCCTGCCGGGCGGCACGATCCGGCCAGGCTACCGCCATTTCGCCGGCGAGCCGGGCGAGAGCTTCATCCGCTCGCTGCACGCCGACCTCTGCCTCGCCGGCGCCTCGGCGATCACCGGCACGCTGATCACCGACGTCTCGCTCGAGATCGCCGCGATCAAGCGGGCGATGATCGCTTCGGCGCGCCGCACCATCCTGCTCGCCGACAGCTCGAAGTTCGCGGCGCCGAATTTCTGCACCACCTGCGAGGTCGCCGAGGTCGACGAGCTGATCACCGACGACGGCGTCGCCGAGGAACTCCTGACGCCGATCCGCCTCGCCGAGCGCAAAGTGACGCTGGTGGCGCCGCAGCGCTCCCGCGCCGCCGCTCAGGACGCCCGGGCGTAGCGGGCGACGACGTCGTCGGCGTTCAGCGGCGAGGTCGCCTCCTCGACGACGAGCAGCGCCGCGCCGACGATGCCGGCGTCGGGATCGGGCGGCGAGACGGCGATCTCGAGCTCGCGCGTCGCCAGCGGCAGCGAGCGGCTGTAGATCATCTCGCGCACGCCCGAGAGCAGGTATTCCTCGACACCGGCGAGCGTGCCGCCGATCACGATCCGGCTCGGGTTCAGGATGCTGACCACGTTGGCGAGCACCTCGCCGAGGATGCGGCCGGACTGGCGCACGAGGTTGATGGCGTGCGGCTCGCCGGCCCGCACCAGCGCCACCACGTCGCGGGCGGTCTCGGCCGGGATGCCCTCGGCGCGGAGGTCGCGCGCGATCGCCCAGCCGGCGGCGCGGGCCTCGACGCAGCCGATCTTGCCGCAGCGGCAGAGCGGCGCCGGCTGGCGCATGAACTGGATGTGGCCGATGTCGCCGGCGGCCCCCTGCGCGCCGCGGTAGATCCGGCCGTCGGCGACGATGCCGCTGCCGATGCCGGTGCCGATCTTGACGTAGAACAGGTGGCGGGCGTCGCGGCGGGCGCGGCGGTAGTCGGCGAGCATCAGGAGGTTGACGTCGTTCTCGGCGAAGAGGGGCGCCTCGAAGCGGTCGGCGAACCAGCCGCGGATGTCGAAGTCGTCCCAGCCGGTCATCACCGAGGGTCCGACGACGCGGCCGCGGGCGTAGTCGACCGGCGCCGGCAGCGACAGGCCGACGCCGAGCACGTCGCGGCGGGAACGGCCGGCGCGCGCGAGCAGGGCGTCGAAGCTCGCCAGCAGGAATTCCAGCGCCGGCACCGGGCCGCGGCGGATGTCGACCGCCTCGGTCAGACCGTCGAGGACGGTGCCGTCGAGCGTCGTCAGCGCGACGTGGGTGCGTTCCTCGCCGATGTCGGCGGCGAGCGTCAGCGCGAAGGTGGTGTTGAGCCGGAGGAGCCGCGCCGGCCGGCCGCCGCTGCGCATGGTCTCGTCGGCCTCGTCGACGAGACCGGAGCCGAGCAGCACCGACAGCCGCTGCGCCACCGTCGCCCGCGACAGGCCCGAGAGGTCGGCGAGCTCGGCGCGCGAGCGCGCCCGTCCCGCCGCGATCAGCGCCAGCAGCGCCCCCTCCCCGCCCGCGCCGGACGACGCCCCGCCCCCGGCCCAGGATCCCTGCCCGATCATGCCCGTCTCCTTCACCCGCGGCGGATCATAGCCGATGCGGTCGATCCGAATATATGTCGAAAATCACGCAAAACATCGACTCATTCGGATTGACGACGACGGAATCATGTCGCACAAACGACGTACTGGAAGAGATGTGCCGCACTCTTCTGGACAAGGGAGGAAACAATGCGCACCTATTCGTCGTCGCGCGTCGCCGCGCGCGCAACCCTGCTCGCGTCCGCCGCCGCCTTCGGTCTCGCCCTTCTCGCCGGCGCCCCGTCGGCCCGGGCCGAGGACGTCCTGATCGGCGTCATCACCAAGACCGAGGCCAATCCGTTCTTCGCCAAGATCCGCGAAGGCGCGACCCAGAAGGCCGCCGAGCTCGGCGGCGTCACCATCCAGAGCTACGCCGGCAAGTTCGACGGCGACAACGACAGCCAGGTCACGGCCGTCGAGAACCTGATCTCGGCCGGCGCCAAGGGCATCCTGATGGTGGCCAGCGACACCAAGGCGATCGTGCCGGTGATCGAGAAGGCCCGTCAGGCCGGCATCCTCGTGATCGCGCTCGACACCCCGCTCGACCCGGCCAACGCCGCCGACGCCACCTTCGCCACCGACAACGTCAAGGCCGGCGAGCTGATCGGCCAGTGGGCCGCCAAGACGGTCGCCGACCCGGCGAACGCCAAGGTCGCCTTCCTCGACGCGCTCGAGAACCAGCCGACCGTCGACGCCGCCCGCGACCAGGGCTTCATGAAGGGCTTCGGCATCGACCCGAAGGACATGTCGCGCTACCTCGACGAGGACGATCCGCGCATCGTCGGCCACCAGTGGGGCAAGGGCTCGGAAGAGGGCGGGCGCACCGGCATGGAGCTCCTGCTCCAGAAGGACCCGACGCTCTCCGTGGTCTACACCATCAACGAGCCGACCGCCGCCGGCGCCTACGAGGCGCTGAAGGCCGCCGGCATGGAGGGCAACGTCCTCATCACCTCGGTCGACGGCGGCTGCCCGGGCGTCCAGAACGTCAAGGCCGGCGTGATCGGCGCGACGTCGATGCAGTTCCCGCTGATGATGGCCTCGCTCGGCGTCGAGGCGATCGTGAAGTTCGTCAAGACCGGCGAGAAGCCGGCCCCGACCCCCGGCCTCGACTTCTTCGACACCGGCGTGAAGCTGGTCACCGACAAGCCGGTCGAGGGCGTCGAGTCGATCACCTCCGAGGAAGCGCTGAAGCTCTGCTGGGGCTGACGGTTCCCGACCGCGCCGCCGCCCCCACCCGGTCGGCGGCGGCGCGGGACGAGGACGACCGCATCCCCGCACGGCGGCCGGCGTCCCCTCGATCCCCCCATTTCCCACGGGGGGACGCCGGAGCGCCGCCCGTGGGCGGCGTCCGTCCGCCGATTCGCGCCGCCCGCGGGCGGCGTCGCGCCGCGACGCGCGACGGGCGGCCCGCCCGCCGTTCCGGCCCGGAGGTGACATCATGAGCGACAGCGAGACCCCCGCCGCGCGGCGGGCCGCCGACTACGAGGGCGCCTTGGCCGGCGCCGATGCCACCGTCGCCGCCTTCGGCGAGGGGCCGGCCTCCCCGATCGAGCGCCTGCAGCGCTTCCTGCACGCCTTCCCGATCGCCGTGCCGGTGATCGTGCTGGTGGCGAGCGTGGTGCTGTTCAGCCTGATCGTCGGCAACCGCTTCTACCACCCCTACAATCTCTCGCTGGTCGCCCAGCAGGTCACCATCATCGCCATCATCGGCATCGCCCAGACCGCGGTGATCCTGACGGCCGGCATCGACCTCTCGGTCGGCGCGATCATGGTGCTGACCTCGACGGTGATGGGCCGGCTCGCGGTGCAGTCGGGCGTTCCGGCCGAGCTGGCGCTGCTCGTCGGCCTCGGCATCGGCACGCTCTGCGGCACGATCAACGGCATCCTGATCACCTATGCCCGGCTGCCGCCGTTCATCGTCACGCTCGGCACCTGGAGCGTGTTCGGCGCGCTGAACCTCTGGTATTCGGCGAGCCAGACCATCCGCGCCCAGGAGGTCGCCGCCGCGGCGCCGCTGCTGCAGGCGACCGGTGCGGCCACCAGCCTGTTCGGCGCCCGCATCACCGCCGGCACGGTGCTGATGCTGGTGCTCGCCCTCGTCGCCGGCTACGTCCTCAACCGCACCGCCTTCGGCCGTCACGTCTACGCCACCGGCGACGATCCCGAGGCGGCCCATCTCTCCGGGATCGACACCAGCCGCGTCCTGATCGCGGTCTACGCCCTCGCCGGCTTCGTCGCCGCGGTCGGCGCCTGGGCGCTGATCGGCCGGGTCGGCGCGATCAGCCCGACCTCGGGCTCGGGCGCCAACCTCGATTCGATCACCGCCGCGGTGATCGGCGGCACCTCGCTGTTCGGCGGCCGCGGCTCGATCTCCGGCACGCTGGTCGGCGCGCTGATCGTCGGCGTGTTCCGCAACGGCCTCGCCCTCGGCGGCCTCGACGCGCTGTGGCAGGAGTTCGCGGTCGGCATCCTGATCATCGCCGCCGTCGGCGTCGACCAGTGGATCCGGAGGGTGGCGCAGTGACCGACCTCGTGCTCTCCGCCCGCGGCCTTTCCAAGCGCTACGGCCGCGTCGTCGCCATGGAGCGCGCCGACTTCGACCTGAAGCGCGGCGAGATCCTCGCCGTGATCGGCGACAACGGCGCCGGCAAGTCGACCCTGATCAAGACGCTGGTCGGCGCCGTCGCCCCCGACGCCGGCGAAATCCGCCTCGACGGCGCGCCGGTGCGCTTCGCCTCGCCGCAGGAAGCCCGGCTCGCCGGCATCGAGACGGTCTACCAGTCGCTCGCCCTCTCGCCGGCGCTGTCGATCGCCGACAACCTCTTCCTCGGCCGCGAACTGCGCAGCTCCGGCCCGCTCGGCCGCTTCTTCCGCAACCTCGACAAGGCCGAGATGGCGCGCCAGGCCCGCGTCCACCTGCAGGCGCTCGGGCTCTCCACCGTCCAGGACATCGACCAGCGCGTCGAGACCCTCTCCGGCGGCCAGCGCCAGGGCGTCGCGATCGCGCGCGCCTGCGGCTTCGGCGGCAAGGTCGTGTTCATGGACGAGCCGACCGCCGCCCTCGGCGTCAAGGAATCGCGCAAGGTGCTCGACCTGATCCGCTCGGTGCGCGAGCGCGGCCTGTCCGTGGTGGTGATCAGCCACAACATGCCGCACGTGTTCGAGATCGCCGACCGCATCCACGTCCACCGGCTCGGCCGCCGCATCGCCGTGCTCCGGCCGTCCGACTGCACCATGTCGGACGCGGTCTCGATCATGACCGGCGCCAGCCCGCCGCCCGCCGCGCTCGCGGCCTGACGCGCCGCCGCTGGCGAATCGGTCGGCGGATCGACCACGTTGCACCGGACGGTGGCGACGGCCCGGGCGGACGCGCCCACCCCGACGGGAAAGAACAAGACGATGGCGCCGACTTTTCTCATCGGCCTCGACTTCGGCACGGAATCGGCGCGCGGCGTGCTCGTCGACGTCGCGACCGGCCGCCAGGAGGCCTACCACGTCCACCGCTACCGCCACGGCGTCGTCACCGGCCGGCTCGGCGGCACCGCCCTGCCGCCCGGCTTCGCGCTGCAGGTGCCGGCCGACTATCTCGAGGCCGCCGAGGCGATCCTCGCCGCGATCGGAAGGGGGCGCGAAGTCGCCGCGATCGGCCTCGACTTCACCGCGTCCTCGCCGATGCCGGCGCTTGCCGACGGCACCGCCCTCGCCGACCTGATGCCCGAGGAGCCGCACGCCCAGGTCAAGCTCTGGAAGCACTCGGCCCAGGCCGAGGCCGACCGGCTCGGCGCCGCCGGCGGCGACTTCCTCGCCGACTTCGGCGGCAAGGTCTCCGGCGAGTGGCTGCTCGCCAAGGCGGCCGAGATCGCCACGGCCGCGCCGGAGGTATGGGCCCGCACCGAACGCTTCCTCGAGGCCGGCGACTGGCTGGTCCGCCGGCTCTCGGGCCGCGAGGCGCGCAGCCTCGACTTCGCCGCCTACAAGGCGCAGTGGCGCGAGGGCGCCGGCTATCCCGCCGTCGACGTGCCGGGCCTTTCCGAACGGCTCGCCCCGCCCCTCCCCGTCGGCTCGCCGGCCGGCCGACTGACCGACGACTGGGCCGCCCGCACCGGCATCCTCGGATCGCCGGTGGTCGCGGTGGCGGTGATCGATTCGCACGTGGTGCTGCCCGCGATCGGCGCGGTCGGCGCCGGCGGTTTCGTCGGCGCGCTCGGCACCTCCGCCGCGTTCCTGCTGCTCGGCGCAGAGCGCCGGCCCTTGCCGGCCGGGCTCGAGGGCGCCGCCTTCGGCGCTGTGCTGCCGGGCATCTGGTGCGCCGAGGCCGGACAGGCCGCCTTCGGCGACATGCTCGGCTGGTTCGTCCGCACCTTCCCGCGCGGCGGTTCGGTCGCGGAGAGCTTCGCCGCCTACGACGCCGAGGCGGCCGCCCTCCCCCCCGGCGCCGGCGGCCTCGTCGCGCTCGACTGGTTCGGCGGCAACCGCATCCCGCTCGCCGACGCCAACCTCTCCGGCCTGATCCTCGGCCTCGGCCTTGCGACCAGCGCCGCCGAGATCTACCGCGCCCTGGTCGAGAGCCTCTGCCTCGGCACCCGCTCGATCCTCGAACTCGCCGAGGCCGCCGGCGTGCCGGTGACGCGTGTGGTGATGACCTCGGGCCTCGCCCGCCGCAGCCCCTTCCTGCTCGACACCCTCGCCGACGTGCTGAACCGCCCCGTCGAGGTGCCCGACGTCGACAATCCCACCGCCCTCGGCGCCGCCCTGCACGGCGCCGTCGCGGCCGGCGTAGTGCCGGACTTCCCCGCCGCCGCGGCGCGCTGGGGCGCCCGAACCGCGAGCGTCCACGCCCCCGACCGCGAGCGTGCGTCGACCTACGACGCCCTCTTCGCCGAGTACCGCCGCCTCGCCGGCGACCCCGAGATCCGCGCCGCCATGCACGCCCTGAAGGCGCTCGGCCGGAGGCGCTGAAGGCGAACGGCGGCGGGCCGCCATCGGCCCGCCGTCGCCTGCCGTCCGGGTGTTCCGCTTCGCCGTCAGGCCCGCGGGGCGCCGGCCATCAGGCGGGCGTAGGCGATGGCGGAGAGCATGTTGGCGTGGTGGGCGCGGCCGGTTCCGGCGATGTCGAAGGCGGTGCCGTGGTCGACCGAGACGCGGTCGATCGGCAGGCCGAGCGAGACGTTCACCGCGGTTTCGAAGGCGACCAGCTTGATCGGGATGTGGCCCTGGTCGTGGTACTGCGACACCACGAGGTCGAATGCGCCGCCGAAGGCGCGGGCGTAGACGGTGTCGGCCGAGATCGGGCCGACCACGTCGATGCCCTCGGCGCGGGCGCGCTCCACCGCCGGGGCGACGAAGTCGGTGTCCTCGGTGCCGAACAGGCCGCCCTCGCCGCAATGCGGGTTGATGCCGGCGACGGCGATCCGCGCGGGACGGCCGAGGCGCAGGAAATGGCGGTGGCCGGCGCGGATCGTCTCCAGCACCCGTTCGGTGGTGGCGCGCTCGATCGCGGTGCGCAGCGAGACGTGGGTCGAGACGTGGATGCAGTTGAGCCGCTCGGAGGCGAGCAGCATGAAGGCGGCGCGCCGGCCGGTCAGGTGGGCGAGCAGGCCGGTGTGGCCGTCGTGGTGATGACCGGCGAGGTTCATCGCCTCCTTGTTGATCGGCGCGGTGACGATGACGTCGGCCGCTCCGTCGCTGGCGAGCGCGACCGCGCGGGTGATGAAGCGCACCGCGGCGTCGCCGGCGACCGGATCGACCCGGCCGACCGCCGGCAGCGGCCCGGCCATCGCCACCTCGTCGACGCGGACGCGGCCGTCGGCGGCGTCGGCGGGGCCGAAGGAAAGACCGGTGCCGCAGGTGCGGTCGGCGCGCTCCAGCGCCTCGGTCGCGCCGACCACCACGAAGTCGCCGCGCTCGGCGGCCGGCAGCGCGGCCAGCGCCTTCACGATCACCTCGGGGCCGACGCCCGCGGGATCGCCCATCGTCACCGCCACCCTCACCGGCCTCGTCGCCATCGTCCGTCCTCCAAGTCCGTCGTCGGTCCCGCCGCGGCGGTGTATCAGAACGCCGCCTCGTAGACGGCGAGAATGTCCTCGACCGTGAGGTCGCGCGGATTGTTGTCGAGCAGGCGGCGGATCGCGTGGGCGTCGCGCGCCATGGTCGGAAGGTCGGCGCGGTCGACGCCGAGACCCGACAGCCGCATCTCGATGCCGAGGCCGGCACAGAAGCCGTGCGCCGTCTCGAACACGGCGGCCGGATCCGCCGAGGCAGGGCCGCCGAGGGCCGCGACGACCGCCGCGGTCTTCTCCGGCACCGCCGGCGCGTTGAAGGCGAGCACGTGCGGGAAGATCAGCGCGTTGGCGGCGCCGTGCGGCACCTGCCAGCGGGTGCCGAGCGGATAGGCGAGCGCGTGGCCGGCCGCGGTGTTGACCGGGCCGAGGCAGAAGCCGCCGTAGAGCGAGGCGAGCGCGAGGCCGGCGCGGGCCTCGGCGTCGCCGCCGTCGCGGACCGCGCGGGCGAGGTGGCGGCCGACGAGGCGGAAGCCCTCGGCGGCGTAGAGGTCGATCAGCGGATGGGCCTTGCGGTTGGTGAAAGCCTCGACGCAGTGCGCCATGGCGTCGACGCCGGTGGCGGCGGTCACCGCCGGCGGCACCGAGAAGGTCAGCGCCGGGTCGACCACCGCGAGATCGGCCAGCATGTGCACGCTCTCGACCGCGAGCTTGGAGCGGGTCGCCGGATCGGTGACGAGCGCGCGGATGCCGGCCTCGCTGCCGGTGCCCGCGGTCGTCGGCACCTGCACGAGCCCGACCCTGCGCGGCCCGGCGACCCGGCCGGCGCCGACGACGTCTCGGATGCCCTGCTCGCCGCCGTGCAGCACGGCGACCAGCTTGGCGAGGTCCATGGCGCTGCCGCCACCGAAGCCGACGACGAGGTCCGGCCGCGCCGCGTCCGCGGCGGCGAGGGCGCCGTCGAGATTGTCGGTGTCGGGCTCCGGCTTCACCGCGCCGAACACGGCGACGCGGCCGGGCAGTTCGAGCAGGTCGACCCGGCCGGCGTTGAAGGCGTCGGCGATCACCAGCACGGAGGTGCGCCCGGCGGCGAAGGCGCCGGCGCGGGCGGCCGTGCCGACGCCGAACTCGATCCGCGGCGGGGTGACGAGACCTATGGGCGTCGCGAGTGCGGGCATCGGGGGGAACCTTCGAGCGAGGCCGCCGGGTCGCGGCACGGGATGTAAATTTGTTTATCGCGGACTTGGCTTCGGCGCGCCGAAGTCAGGCGATCGCGCCGATGCCGAGCCGGTCGCGCCAGCCGGGCGCGAGCACGACGTGGCGGATGGCGCGGCGGTAGACCGTGTAGGCGACGTGGAGCGCGCCGTCGGGGCCCTCCGCGAGCGAGGGATAGGAGAACTCGCGGTTCCGGAGTTCCTCCGAGTTGTTGCTGAGGCAGGTGCCCGGGCCGCGCTCGAAGTCGAGCACGCGGACGAAATGCCGGCCGTCCGCCGACAGCGCCAGCGACAGCGGCGCCCGCGGCACGCCCCAGACCGCGGCGCGGGCGGCGGCCGGTGCCGCCGCGGCGGCTGCGACGGGCGCGGCCGTTCCGGCGTCGATCTCGTCGTAGAGCGACAGCCGGCGGTCGGTCGAGGCGGTGGCGTCGACCGGGTTGCAGACCACTGCGATGGTGCCGTCGGCGAGGCGGGCGGCCTGGATCGAGGAGTTGTTGTTCGGCAGGTCGGTGGGCTCCGGCGCGCTCCAGGTCAGGCCGTCGTCCTCGGACCGCGAGACGCGGACGCGCTCGGCGAAGCGGTCGCGGTAGAGCGCGACCATGCGGCCGTGCCCGAGCGGCAGGATGTTCATGTGCACCGCGCCGATGCTGTCCGGCACGTCGCGCATGGTCCAGCTGCGGCCGGCGTCGGTGGAGACCAGCACCGCGGCGGTGTCGACGTCGCCGGACCAGCGCAGTCCAGGCCGGCCGACGCAGCGGAACGCCGGCAGCAGCCAGTTCCCGGCGCCGTTCACGACGATCGGCTGGCGCACGAAGGTGCCGGGCACCTCGCACAGCGGCTCGACCGGCCCGAAGCTGCGGCCGCCGTCGGTCGAGATCCGCCGCTTGACCACGGCGCCGTCCTGGTCGCCGGCGACCTGCGAGGTGAACAGCAGGAACACCCGGCCGTCGGGAGCCGTGAACACCAGCGGGTTCTGCTCGGAGCGCGCGGGGTCGTCGCTGAGCTTCTCCGGCGCGCTCCAACGGTCGGCGCCGGGGGCGAGACGTGACAAGTGGACGGAGATGTCACCCATCCCCTCCATGGTGCCGCCGAACCAGACGCAGGTCAGCGTGCCGTCGGCGAGGAAGGCGAGGTTGGCGGCGTGGTTCTGCACCGCCGGCGACGGCAGGAAGGCGTCGCGGCGGCCGGGCACGCCGGCGTGGTCGCGCAGGATGCCGTCCATCGCCGGGGCGATCGCGGCCGGGTCGATCTCGGGGAGGGTCGCGGGCGGGATCACGGCAGCGTCTCCAGCTTGGCGGCGAGCGCGGCGCGGGCGGCGGCGTCGAGCGCGACCAGCGGCGGCCGGACCCGGGCCAAGCCGTCCTCGCCGGTGGTCGCGGCGACCATGGCCTTGATCGCGGGGATCTGGACGTAGCTGTTGGAGAGGTTGCGCCAGGCCTCGATCCGCGCCTGCGCCGCCGCGACACGGTCGGCCGCGGCGGGGTCGGCGTGATGGTCGTAGACGGTGCGCAAGCTGTCGCCGACGAGGTTGGACGTCGCGGTGATGCAGCCGGCACCGCCGAGGCCCAGCAGCGGCAGCAGCAGCGGGTCGGCGCCGGCCAGCACCGCAAAGCCCGGATGGGCGGCGGCGATCGCCGCCATGTTGGCGAGATCGCCGGCGGAATCCTTGATGCCGACCACGGTGTCCGGGTAGGCGGCGATCAGGCGCGCGATCAGGCCGTGGCCGATCGGAACGCCGGAAACCTGCGGGATGTGGTAGAGCACGACCTCGAGCCGGTCGTCGGCCACGGCGTCGAGAACGTGGGCGTAGGCGGCGTAGAGGCCGTCCTCGGCAACGCCCTTGTAGTAGAACGGCGGCAGCATCACCACGCGCGTGACGCCGAGCGACAGCGCGTGCCGGGTCAATTCGATCGTGTCGGCGAGGGCGCAGAGGCCGGTGCCGGGCATGAGCCGGGCGGGATCGACCCCGCCGGCGACGGCGGCCTCCAGGATGGCGCGACGCTCGGCGAGCGAGAAGGAATTGGCCTCGCCGGTGGTGCCGAGCAACGCGACGCCGTGGCAGCCGGCGTCGAGCAGGCGATGGCAGTGGGCGACGAAACGGGCGAGGTCCGGCGAGAGCTCGGCGTCGAGCGGCGTCACCGCGGCACAATACACCCCGCCGATCCGTGGCTTCGACATCACCGCTCCTCCTCCCCTCCGATGGCCGCTCCCCGGCGGCCCTCGACCGCGCCGGTCGGACCGTTGTGTCCCGCCAGCTGACAATTTGTCAAGTCGTGTCGCGGCGCGACGATCCGATCGATCCAACCGGAACAGCGGATTACCGCGGAATTCTCTTCGTTCTCGGGCGCCATGACGAGAGGATCGGCACATCGCTGTTGACATATTTACAGGAACGCGCCAACGTCGCGCCGACGCCGCACGGCCGCCTGGAGGGGCGGGAACCGCCGCGGACGCACGATCGGAAAAGGGGAGGACGGGATGAGCAGGACTTCCGCAGGCGGCGGCCTCGGCGACGTGTCGCGTCGCACGGCGCTGAAATTCGGTCTCGGCGCCGGTGCCGCGGTGACCGTGTTCGGCCTGTCCGGCCGCATCGTGATGGCCGCCGACGGCCAGGTGCTGAAGGTGGCGAACCCCGCCTTCAACCAGGATTGGTCGCCGCTGCGCGGCGGCGGCGTGCCGTTCCGCTGGAACTCGGCGTGGTGGGCCTCGCCGATGTACTTCGACGGCGCCGGCCAGATCCACCCCTACGTCTTCACCTCGTGGACGCCGAACGCCGACGCCACCGAGTGGACCTTCGCGCTCGATCCGAAGGCGACCTTCTCGGACGGCTCGAAGATCACCGCCGCCGACGTCAAGGGCTCGTGGGAGCTCGCGGCGATGCCCTCGACCAAGAGCCAGCGCGCCGACCAGGTGCTCGCCCACGTCGCGGGCTTCGACGCGGTCGCCGGCGGCGCCACCGAGCTCGCCGGCGTGTCGACGCCCGACGAGGGCACGGTGGTCGTCAAGCTGTCGGCGCCGGACCCGATCTTCTTCATGCGCCTCGCCAACCACATCGTGCCGATCACCAAGGTGTCGCAGTCGCGCGGCTCCGACGGCGCCGAGGTCCAGGACTGGTACATGCCGGACAACGGCGCGGTCTATTCCGGCCCGTTCAAGCTGACCAGCATCGACCTCGACGCCGGCAAGCTGGTGTTCGAGCCGAACGAGAACTTCTTCGGGCCGAAGCCCAAGCTCGCCCGCATCGAGATCGACAGCATCGAGGACAACGTCACCGCGACGTCGCTGCTGCAGTCGGGTGAATACCTCGCCCACACCGAGCTCGTGACCTCCACCATCGTCGACGACCTCGGCGCCGAGTTCGCCGCCGGACCGCAGATCCCGACCAGCCAGCACTTCTGGTTCAACGTCGCCCGCGCGCCGATGGACGACCCGAAGGTGCGCAAGGCGCTGATCCTCGCCGTCGATCGCGAGGGTCTCTTCAAGGCGAGCTTCCCGAAGGGCCCGCACCAGAAGGCCGACCAGATCCTCAACGCCGTTCCCGGCGCCGAGAACTCCGGTTTCGAGCCCTATCCCTACGACCCCACCGAGGCCAAGAAGCTGCTGGCGGAATCGAGCTACGGCGGGCCGGAGCGGCTGCCGCGCCTCCTGTTCGTCGGCATCTCCTCGCCGGCCAACGAGGCGGCGGCGCAGTACATCGCCGAGCAGTGGCGCCAGAACCTCGGCATCACCGCCGTCGACATGAAGCCGCAGCAGGACCAGTACGCCGGCCCCGACCAGAACGCCGTCCAGATCTTCCGCGACGACGTCGGCACCCGCGTGCCGGACGCGGTGTCCTACCTCGCCGGCTCGATCGCCTCGACCTCGGGCAACGCCAAGAACAAGATCGGCGGCTACAAGAACGACAAGGTCGACGCCCTGCTCGCCGAGGCCGCCACCAAGGCCGCCGACGATCCCGAGCGCGTGCGGATGGCGCAGGAGGCGCAGAAGCTGTTCCGCGACGACTTCGTCTTCCTGCCCTGGTACTCGCAGACCATGTCGCGCTGGGCGCGGGCCGAGGTGAAGGGCATGGAGAAGAACCTCGACTGGCAGATCGTCGCCCCCTGGGACATCTCGATCGGCTGACACCGCGCGCCGGCGGTGCCAGCCGCCGGCGCCCTTTCGCCGCCCGACCGCCCTCCCCTTCCTCCCGGGGGCTCGCGGCCGGGCGGCGACTTGCGACGACGGACGCGGGCGACGACGCCGCGAGTCCCCCCGAGCCTCCGGGATCCGAACGACCATGCTGCGCTACGTCGCCACCCGCTTCCTGCTCTGGATCCCCTCGGTGATCCTCGTCATGCTCGGCGTCTACGCCCTCGCCTTCTACGGCGCCGGCGACCCGATCAAGCTGATCTTCCTGCGCGCCCCCGGCGACGTCGCCTACGACCCCGCCCGCATCGAGGCGATCCGGGTCGCCGCCGGGCTCGACCGCTCCTTCGCCGAGCAGTTCGGCGCCTATCTCTGGAACCTCCTCCACTTCAACCTCGGCAACTCGCTGACCTCGGGCCGTTCGGTCTGGGCGATGATCAAGGCGGCGGCGCCGGTGTCGCTGCAGCTCGGCCTCGCCGCGGTGGTGCTGACGGCGGTGGTCGCGGTGCCGCTCGGCATGGTGGCCGCGCTGAACCAGAACACCCGCACCGACTACGCCATCCTCGGCGGCGCGCTGCTGCTCTGGGCGATCCCGCCCTATGTCGCCGGTCCGCTGCTGATGGTCGGGCTGATCATGGTGCTGCCCGACGGCCGCATTCCCTACGGCTGGGGCGGCCTCGCCGACGTCCGGGTGCTGCTGCCGCTGATCGTGCTGTCGTTCCAGCCGATCGCGCTGATCGTGCGCCAGACCCGTGCCGCGGTGATCGAGGTGCTCTCGGAGGATTTCGTGCGCACCGCCCGCGCCAAGGGCGTGCCGGACCTGGTGGTGGCGCTGCGCCACGTGCTCCGGCCGGTGCTGACGCCGGTGGTGACCCAGCTCGGGCTGATCATGATCACCATCGTCAACGGCGCGATCTTCGTCGAACTGGTGTTCGGCCTGCCCGGCCTCGGCCGGCTCACGGTCAAGGCACTGACCGACAACGACTATCCCGTCATCCTCGCCATCACGCTGATCGGGTCCTTCCTGGTGATGCTGTCCAACCTCCTCGTCGACGTCGCCTATCCGCTCCTGGATCCGCGTGCGGCCGACGGCAGCCGGGGACGCTGAGATGTCCGCTCCGACCGCTCCCCTCGCCTCGTCCCCGGGGCCCCTCCCCTCCCCCGCCGCCGACGACGGGCCGACCAGCCTGTGGCGCGACGCCTGGGACCGGCTCGCCCGCAACCGGCTCGCCGTGTTCGGCCTCGTGGTGATCGCGCTGCTCGCGTTCGTCGCCCTGTTCGGGCCGTGGCTGACGCCCTACGACTTCCTGACCCAGGCGCTCGACGCCCGCAACCAGGGCCCCTCGCTCGCCCATCCCTTCGGCACCGACGACCTCGGCCGCGACCTCCTCTCGCGGGTGATCTACGGCACCCGCACCGCCTTCGTGGTCGCGATCGTGGTCACCGGCGTCGCGGTGGCGATCGGCACCGCGCTCGGCGCCGCCGCCGGCTTCTTCGGCGGCTGGACCGACCGGATCGTCAGCTGGGTCACCGACCTCGTGATGAGCGTGCCGAACCTCCTGCTCGTCATCGTCATCAACGCCTCGCTGAAGACGCCGATCGGCGCTTGGATGGAGGCGCGCTACATGGAGACGCTGAACCCGTTCTTCCGCGAGACCATGTGGGTCGACTTCCTGCTGGTGTTCGGTTCGATGGCGCTGATCTCCTGGCCGCCCTACGCCCGCCTCGTGCGCGCCCAGGTACTGTCGATCCGCAACCGGCCCTACGTCACCGCCGCCCGCGCCCTCGGCCTGCCGACCCGGGTGATCCTCGCCCGCTACATCGTGCCGAACGCGCTCGGGCCGCTGATCGTCGCCGTCTCCGCCGGCCTCGGCACCGCGATGGTGCTCGAGAGCGCGTTCTCCTTCCTCGGCGTCGGCGTCAATCCGCCGGTGCCGAGCTGGGGCAACATGATCTCGGACGGCCTCCGGGTCTGGCAGCACCATCCGCACCTGCTGGCGGCGCCGGCCGCGGTGCTCGGCCTCGCCACCGTCGCCTTCTCCTTCCTCGGCGACGGTCTCAACGACGCGCTCAATCCCAGGGGCCAGAAATGACCGGGGGGCCAGAAATGACCGGCGCCGAACGCCTGCTCGACGTCCGCGGCCTCGTCGTCGAGATCGACGGCCGCCGCGGTCCCGCCACCGTCGTCGACGGCATCGACCTCCACGTCGACCGCGGCGAGACCCTCGGCATCGTCGGCGAGAGCGGCTGCGGCAAGAGCCTGACCATGCTCTCGCTGATGCGGCTGCTGCCCAACAAGATCCGCGTCGCCGGCGGCAGCGCCCGCCTCGACGGCCGCGACCTCCTGACGATGTCGCGTGGCGAGATGCGCGAGATCCGCGGCGGCAAGGTCGGTTTCGTGTTCCAGGACCCGATGACCTCGCTGAACCCGGTGATGCGGATCGGCGACCAGATCGCCGAGGCGTTGCGTTACCACCGCCGCCTCGACAAGGCGGCGGCACGGGCCCGCGCCGCCGAACTCCTGCGCCTCGTCGGCATCCCGAGCCCGGAGCAGCGGCTCGACGCCTATCCGCACGAACTATCCGGCGGCATGCGCCAGCGCGTCATGATCGCAATCGGACTTTCTTGCCATCCTGAGTTGTTGATCGCGGACGAACCTACCACCGCGCTCGACGTCACCATCCAGGCCCAGATCGTCGAACTGGTGAAGCGGCTGCGCGCCGAACTCGGCATGTCCGTGGTGTGGATCACCCACGACCTCGCGCTCGTCGCCGGCCTCGCCGACCGCATCGTCGTGCTCTATGCCGGCACCGTGGTCGAGGACGCCCCCGTCGACGACCTGTTCGCCCGGCCGAGCCACCCCTACACCCGCGGCCTGCTCGCCTCGATCCCGAAGCTCTCCGACGCCACCGCGTCGCGGCTGTCGTCGATCGGCGGCACGCCGCCGGAGCCCGGAAGGCGGCCGCCCGGCTGCCCCTTCGCCCCGCGCTGCGCCATGGCCGAGCCGGCCTGCACGGCGGCGGTCCCGAAGCTCCAGGCGCTGCCCGGCGGCGGTAGGCACCGCGTCGCCTGCCCGGTGGCGGTGCGAATCCGCGCGGAGGCGGCGTGATGGACGGCGAAACCCTGATCCGCGTCGAAGGGCTGACCAAGCACTTCCACGTCCGCCTCGGCGCCTTCGGCGAGCGCGCGGCCACCGTCCACGCCCTCGACGACGTCAGCTTCGACATCTTCGAGGGCGAGACGCTGAGCCTCGTCGGTGAGAGCGGCTGCGGCAAGTCGACCACCGGCTTCGCGTTGCTCAACCTGCACCGGCCCTCGGCCGGCCGTGTCGTCTACCGCGGCCGCGACATCGCCGGCCTCGACGAGAAGGCGATGCGGCCGTTCCGGCGCGACCTCCAGATCGTGTTCCAGGATCCCTATTCGACGCTGAACCCGCGCATGACGGTGGGCGAGGCGGTCGCCGAGCCGGTCCGCCACCACGGCCTCGCCAAGGGCGCCGACGTCGCGACCCGCGTCGCCGCCCTGCTCGCAGACGTCGGCCTGCCCGCCCGTTTTGCCGCGCGCTATCCGCACGAGCTCTCCGGCGGCCAGCGCCAGCGCGTCGCGATCGCCCGGGCGCTCGCCTGCCAGCCGCGCTTCGTCGTCTGCGACGAGGCGATCTCGGCCCTCGACGTCTCGATCCAGGCGCAGATCATCAACCTGCTGCTCGACCTCCAGGACAAGTACGGCCTGACCTATCTCTTCATCGCCCACGACCTCGCCGTGGTCCGCCACATCTCGGACCGCGTCGGCGTAATGTATCTCGGCCGCTTCGCCGAGCTCGGCCGGCGCGACCAGGTGTTCGGCGAGCCGCTGCATCCCTACACCCGCGCGCTGCTCTCGGCCGTCCCCGAGGCGGACCCGGAGGTCGAGCGGAACCGGCGCCGACAGGTGCTGCAGGGCGACGTGCCGAGCCCGCTCGACCCGCCGTCCGGCTGCCGTTTCCGCACCCGCTGCCCGATCGCGGTGGCACGCTGCGCCGAGGCGGTGCCGGCCTTCCGCGAGGTCCGGCCCGGCCACCACGTCGCCTGTCATCTGGTCGGGGAGGGCGTGGCGACATGACGGTCCGGGTCGCCATCGTCGCGGACGACCTCACCGGGGCGCTCGACACCGCGGCGCCCTTCGTGTCGGCGGGGCTCGCGGCGGCGGTGGCGGTCACGCCCGCGGCCCTCGACGAGGCGATCGGAACCGGCGCCCGCGTCGTGGCCGTCGCCACCGCGAGCCGCGCCCTGCCGGAGCGGCTCGCCGCCGAGCGGGCGGCGCGGGTCGCCGCCCGGCTCGCCGGCTTCGACGTCGTGGTCAAGAAGATCGACTCGCGCCTCAAGGGCAACGTCGGCGCGGAAGCCGCCGCCGTCGCCGAAGCGACCGGACGACGCCTGCTGGTGGTCGCGCCGGCGGTGCCCGACCAGTCCCGCTTCACGGTCGACGGCCGCGTCACCGGACGCGGCGTGGCCTTGCCGCTGCCGATCGCACCGCTGTTCGCCGGACGGGCGGTCGCGGCCGTGATCCACGACGCCCGCGACGACGGCGACCTCGACCACGTCGCGGCCACCACCGACTGGAGCCACGCCGTCGCGGTCGGCGCCCGCGGGCTCGGGGCCGCCCTCGCGCGCCGCCTCGGCGTCGCCGATCTGGTGGCACGCGCACCCTTCGCGCCGGCCGGCGACACGCTGTTCGCCTTCGGCTCGCGCGACCCGATCACCACCGCCCAGATCGACCGACTGGTTGCCACCGGGCTCGTCGGCCGGCCGGTGGACGCGCCGCACGGCCGGTTCGCCCCCGACGCCCTCCCCGCCCTCCCCGCGGTGCTGCGCTGCACCGGCGCGATCGACGACGACCCCGCCGCGGTGGCCGAACGCTTCGGCGCCGGCGTCGCGACGCTGGTGCGGCGGCTGCGGCCGGCCATGCTGGCGACGGGCGGCGGCGACACCGCGCTCGCGGTGCTCGCCGCCCTCGGCGTCGGCGTGGTTTCGCCGCGCGGCGAGGTCGAGGACGGCGTTCCCTGGTTCACGGTGACGACGAACGATGGCGTCGCCCTCGCCTGCTCTGTAAAGTCGGGCGGGTTCGGGTCGCCGGAGACGCTGCTTCGCCTGTTGCCGCTCGGATCCGCCGCCGGAGTGACTTCGTGAGCCACGCAGAGAACGACGACAGCCGGGAGAAGGGTCTCGCGCGCACCGAGAAGGCCCGCCCGGCCAAGCTGGTGGACCGGGTGGTCGACCAACTGCTCGAGCGCATCAACGCCGGCAACTACGCGCCCGACAGTCGCCTGCCCGGCGAGCACGAGCTCGCCGCCATGCTCGGCGTCTCCCGCCCGGTGGTGCGCGACGCCATCGGCCGACTGCGCGAGAAGGGTCTGGTCTACGCCCGCCAGGGCGCCGGCACCTTCGTCGCCGCCCAGGCGATGCGGGCGCCCCAGCTCGGCTTCAGCCCGGTCCGCTCGATCGCCGACATCCAGCGCTGCTACGAATTCCGCATGACGATCGAGCCGGCGGCGGCCTATTTCGCCGCCCGCCGCCGCGACGCCGCCGCGCTGACCCGGATCGCCGACGCGCTCGCCGAGTTGCGCGAAGCGACGCGCCACCAGCTCCATCGCACCGACGCCGACTTCCAGTTCCACCGCGCGGTCACCGAGGCGGCCAACAACCACTATTACACCGCCTCGCTCGACGCCCTGAAGCAGCACATCGCGGTCGGCATGCACCTGCACGGCTTGTCGCTGGTCGGTCCGCGCCAGATGCTGGAGGGTGTGTTCGAGGAACACCGCGCCATCCATCAGGCCATCGCCGACGGCGACGCCGACCTCGCGCGCAGCCTGATGCTCGACCACCTCACCGGCTCGCGCGACCGTCTGTTCGAGGGCCGCATCCTCGACCTGTCGTTCTGACGGTTTGGGAGAACCGGATCCGGTGCGCTCGGAGTTGAGCGCGCTCAACATCCCGCGTCGCCGCCGACACCGCCCTGCCCGACGGTTGAGCGCGCTCAACGCGCCGCCGCTCACACCCGCGACCCCGACGCTGCGGCACCCGCGCCGTCGCGCGCTCGTTTGCGCAGCAGCGACACCACGATCGGCGCAGGGCTGAAGCGCCCGCCCCTCGCCCGTTCGGTCAGGTTGCGCAGATAGCCACCCGGCGAACGGATGTCCGCGGCGCGCTGCAGGATCGTCGCCACCGTGACCGCCGCGCCCGACGGCCCCATCGCGGCAACCGCGTCGGCCCAGGCGTCGGGCGAGACGCCGAGCGCCGGGCGAACGGCCTCCGCGGCCTGCACGAGATCGTCCCAACTGCGGATCGGCTGTCCGGCCCAGTCGCGCAGGTCGGGACACGCCGCCAGGATGGCGGGAAGATCGAGGCGAACCGCCGCCGCGCTCGCCGATCCGGGCTCCGCCGCGTCCACCCGCTCCTTTTCGAAGGAGGGTTCAGAGTCAAGAGGAGGAGTCGGGTTTGAATTCTGTTTGTGGCGCTCGTTCTGAACGTCACTGGCGCTCGGATTTTCGGTTTTCACGAGTCCGGCCAAGCGCTTGTAGATCTCCGCACGGGCGAGGCCGAGCCGATAGGCGAGATCGCCCAGGGCCTCGACGCCGAGCCCGCGCATCGGGGTGCCCATCGCGCCCGCGAGATCGCGGACGGCGGTCTCCGCGTCGAAATCGGCGTCGGTCTCGGCGAGAAGGCCGATGGCCTTGTCGAGGTCGCGGCGCAGGATGGTGATCCGCTCGCGCAGCTGTGCGCACTCGCGGGCCTCGGCGCGGATCTCGGCGACCACAGCCTCGAACTCGGCGACCCGCGCCACCAGCGGCGTCAGCTCGAAGCCGAAGGCGAGGGCGATCGTGCCGTCCTCGCCCTTGCGGGCGTAGCGCTTGCCGTTCGGGCTGTCGCGCCGCACGACCAGGCCGGCGTCGACCAGCGCCCCGATGTGGCGTCGCAGCGTCGGCGCCGACATGCCGTGCGCCCGGAGCGACAGCACCCGGTTCGACGGGAACACGATCGCGCCGGCGGCGATCTCGTCGCCCGGATGGAACGACAGCAGCGCCCCGAGTACCGCCGCGGCACGGTCGGAGATGCCGAGCCGCGTGCGCGCCTCGGTCACCGCCTTGAGGATCCGCCACTTGTCGACGCTCGCCTCCGGCGGGCAAGCCTCCGCCGTCGCCTGCGCCGCCACCTGGGCCAGCGTCAGACGCCGCGCCCCGAAGGGCGCCGTCGCGACATGGGTCATCGTTGCCTTGCCTCCTCGTCGAGAGGCAAAGAGCCAGGGTTCCCCGTCACGGCGGACGGAGCCATTGACATCCGGTCGGGGAGATGATTCCTTGGAGTTGCTACACGACCAAGGGGTCTCCGGGCGGAAACGTCTCGGGGGCCCTTTCTCTTTGCGGGGTCAGTCCTCCGGTTCTCTGCCGGTCTCGGGATCGGACCCCGCCTCGAAGCGACGGTGCAGCTCGCCGAGGCGGGCCGCCAGCCAGTCGCCGAAGCGCCGGTCCGTGGTGATGGTGACGCGCTTCGCCGCGCGCCTGATGGTGCCGAGCGGCACGCCGCCGGCATCGGTGACCTCTTCCGTCGCCGCCGCCTTCGGCTCCGCCAGCGCGGCGAGGGCGCGGGCGAAGCGCCGCTCGCTCGGCAGCGCCCGCACCGCGGGATCGGCGAGCAGGCCGCGCACGGTCGCGACCGCGCCGTCGGCGCCGATCGCCTCCGCGAACTCGATCCAGCGCCGCGCGCCGACGCCGGGCGCCCGCCCGATCGCCGCGACCACGTCGGCCGGCACCGCCCGGGTCACGGACAGCATCCGCGACAGCCAGGTCTTGTCGACCGAGAGCGCCCGCATCGCCACCTCGCGGCCGTGGCCGGCCGCCTCGATGGCGGCGGCGAAGCGGGCCTGCTCGACGAAGGTGAGGTCCTCGCGCGCCGAATTCTCGAGGCCCTGGGCGAGCACCAACTCGGCGTCGGTCATCGGCCGGACCACCGCCTTGACCTGGAGCCCGAGCTCGCGGGCGGCGCGGACGCGGCGGTGGCCGTAGGCGGTCTGGTAACGGGCGGGATCGGTCGGGTGCGGGCGCAGCAGCACCGGCACCTCCTGGCCGTTCTCGGCGATCGAGGCCTTCAGCGCCGAGAAGGCGGCGCCGTCGTCGCCCTCCATGCGGTCGGCGAGGTCGGCACGGTCGATCGCCGCGGGGTCGACCGCGACGACGCCGCCGGTCGAGACCAGCCGGCCGATCGCCTCCTCGAAGGAACGCGCCGCGCCGGACTTGACGTGCGCCGGGGTAGGGGAGGGGGCGGCCGCCGCGGCGGTGTCCTCGGGCCGGACGGCGAGGAGGTCCTTCAGGAACTGCGAGCGCTTCACGACCGCCCCCATGCCTTCTCGACGAGACCGAAGATCTCGGCGTTGACCGCGTTCATGCTCTCCACCGCGCGGTCGTAGGTGTCGCGGCTGGTCGATGCGCCGCGGGCGATCTCGTAGACGGTCTGCTTGGTGAGGCCGGCGTCCTCGATCGCCGCCGACTTCAGCGCCACCGCTTTCAGGACGTCGTCGCCGAACAGTGCCCTGAGCAGCCCGACGACCTGGAGCTGGGGCCCGTCGGACGGCTCGTGGCGCGTCACCACGTATTTGAGGAAATCGTGGCGCACCGGCGCGCCGGCCTCGCGCACCACCGACAACAGGTCCGCCATCATCAGCAGGAACTGCGCCATCGAGGCGACGTCGAGCATCTGCGGGTGGATGGTGACGAGCAGGCCGGTCGCCGCCACCAGCGCGCCGAGGGTGAGGAAGCCGAGCTGCGGCGGACAGTCCATCACGCAGACGTCGAAGTCGGCCTCGACCTCGCGGATCGCGGCGGCGATCCTGAGGAAGAAGGCGCCGGCCGCGCCGCCGCGGGCGAGCGCCTTCGGGGTGTCGTGTTCGAACTCGGCGAGTTCGAGGTTGCCGGGGATCAGCGACACGCCGGGGAAATAGGTCGGCTGGATCACCTGCCGCGTCGGCACCCGGCCGTCGTCGTAGCGGATCGCGCCGTAGAGGCTGCGGTTCTCCTCGACGTCGAACTCGGGGTGAAGGCCGAACATCGAGGTCAGCGACGCCTGCGGGTCGAGGTCGACCGCCAGCACGCGCAGGCCCTTCATCGCGAGATGATGGACGAGGTGGACCGCGCTGGTGGTCTTGCCGCTGCCGCCCTTGAAGTTGCACACCGCGATCGTCTGCAGCCGCTCGCCCGGGCGGCGGCGCGGCAGGTAGGTCTGGGCCTCCGATCCGCGCCGGCCGGCGAGCAGGTGGCGCAGCTCGTTGACCTGGTCCAGGGTGTAGGCGCGCCGGCCCTGCGGACCCACCGACGGCGTCGGCCCTTGGCCCTCCAGCGACAGCTGGCGCAGATAGCTGTCGCTGACGCCGATCAGGCGGGCCGCCTCGGGCGAAGAGAAGGTGCGCAGGCTCTTGCGGGCGTCCGGCGGATAGATCCGTTCCGACAGCGAGCGCAACTGTCCCGACAACAGCCGGGCGTGGCGCGCCATCGTCTCGTCCGTGCTATCCTCCATCGCCACCGCGACCTCGTGTCTCTAACGCGTCGAGGCCGCAATTCGGCCTCCTCGCGTTACAAGACGCCACGATTCCCGGGCGGCGGCAAGGATTATTGGGTTAACGAAACATGAAGGTCCGGCCGAACGGCCGTGGCCTCGTCGGGCCCCGCGCCGGACGGGCGTGGTCGCCGCTCAGGGAGCTCGGAGCGGGTCGGTCACGGTGGCGGTCTCGGCGATACCCTTGGCAGCGGCCACGTCCGACCTCTGGAGGCGTTCGCCCCAGTCGCGCATGCTCAGCAGCAGCGGGGCGAGCGACTGCCCGAGGTCGGTCAGGGCGTATTCCACCTTGGGCGGAACTTCGGGAAAAACGGTCCGCGCGACGATCCCGTCCGCCTCGAGCTCGCGCAGCTGCAGGGTGATCATGCTCGGCGTCGCCGAGGGTATCAGACGACACAGCGCATTGAAGCGCAACTTGCCTTCGAGCAGGTGAAAGATCAGCACCGGTTTCCAGACGCCGCCGATCACCGACAGCGTCGCCTCGACCGCACAGCCGGTCCGACCGGACTTGCGCTGCCTGGATCGGCGGGTGCTATCATTCATGATAGTACATGTCCTATTTGTGTGTACTGCCAAACTCCAAAGTGGACCACTACATCCGAACTTCAAGACGCACGATGCGTCGGCACCGGTGAAGCTTGCGGTTCGGGAGAGTGGCCATGGACGACGTCGAATATCTCGGTCTCGTCGCCAGCAGTCTGGCGACGCTCGCCTTCCTGCCGCAGGTCGTGAAGACGTGGCGCAGCGGCAGCGCGCGCGACTTCAGCCTCGCCACGCTCCTGATGCTGGAGGCCGGCACCGGCCTCTGGATGATCTACGGCGTGCTCAGGGACGCGCCGGCGATCTGGCTCGGCAACGGCGTCACCTTCGCGCTCGCCGGGTACATCCTGTCGGTCAAGGTGAAAGGACTGCCGTCGCGTCTCGGCGCGCCGACGGAGGGATCCGAACCGTCGGCCCCGTGAGTGCCGCGAGCGCGATCGCACGGCATCGTTTCGGGGCCCGCGCCGCTCTCGGTCGGCGCGTGCCGCGATCGCGGCCGACGAGCGCCGACCGAACGGCCGAAACCCCGTGACGTCCCGACGGGTCGGAACGCCACGAGGCCGACATGGAAAGGGGAGGGGAGGGCGCGGCGCCCTCCGCCGTCACGCCGCCAGTTCGCGGACGAAGGCGGCGACGCCCTCGCGCAGTTCGTGCACCTGGCCGGACATTTCGCGGGTGAGGCCGACGACCGCGTGGGCGGCCTTGTCGGTGCTGCCGATCGCGCCCTGGACGCCGCCGACGTTCTCGCTCACCGTCGAGGTGCCGCGCGCCGCCTCCTGGGCCGAGCGCGAGATCTCGCTGGTCGCCGCGCTCTGCTGCTCGACCGCGCCGGCCACCGAGGTGACGGCGTCGCGGATGTCGCCGACCACGGTGCGGATCGAGCCGATCGCGTTCACGGCCGATTCGGTCGCGAGCCGCATCGCCTCGATCTGGCCGCCGATCTCGTCGGTGGCCTTGGCGGTCTGGTTGGCGAGCGCCTTGACTTCGTTGGCGACGACGGCGAAGCCCTTGCCGGCCTCGCCGGCGCGCGCCGCCTCGATGGTGGCGTTGAGCGCCAGGAGGTTGGTCTGCGCCGCGATGGTGCGGATGATGTCGACCACCGAGCCGATCCGGGTCGCCGTCTCCGACAGCGAGGTGACGATGCCGTGGGTGGCGCCGGCGTGCTGGTCGGCGTCGCCGACGATGCGGCCGGAGCGCTGGATCAGCGAATTGATCTCGCCGATCGAGGCGAACAGCTCCTCGGCGGCCGAGGCGACGACCTGGACGCTGCCGCTGGCGGTCGAGGAGGCCGACATCGCCGCGTCGGTCTGCGCGGCCGAGCTCTGGGCCAGCGCGGCCATCTCCTCGGCCGAGCGGGCGAGCTCGCCGGTGCCGACGCCGACGCGGTCGACGAGGCCGCCCATCTTGGTCTCGAACTCGCGGGCGACCCGGCGCATCATCTCGCGCTGCTCGGCGGCGCGGCGCTCGCGCTCGACCTCGTCCTGGCGCGCCTTCTCGGCGGCGGCGGCCTCGGTCTGGCGACGGATCTCGTCGACGGCGCGGGCGATGTCGCCGATCTCGTCGCGGCGGCGGGCGCCCTCGATCTCGGCGACGGCGGTGCCGCGGGCCATGCTCTGGAGCGCGGCGGTCAGCTTGCCGATCGGGCCGGCGATGCCGCGGGCGACGAGGCCCATGCCGGCGACGGCGACCACGATCACCACCAGACCGACCAGCAGCGCGACGCTGGTGTCGCCGGAGGCGCGGGCGATCATGCTGTCGTGCAGGGCGGTCGCCTCGGCCATCACCACGGCCTGCGGCACCGCGAACACCACCGACCAGCTCTTGCCGGTGCGGCCGAGCGAGATCGGCGCGAACACCTTGAGGAGGTCGGTGGCTTCCTCGTGCTCGACGCTCTCGCGGGCGGCGGCGATCGTCGCCATGTCCTTTTCCCACGCTGCGCCGAGCGCCGCGATTCCGTTGCCGATCGCGTCGGGGCGGTCGCTCGAGGCGACGACGAGGCCGTCCTCGGTCACGATGGTGACGCTGCCCTTGCCGTCGTAGGTGGTCGCGTTGACGTCGCTGACCAGCTTCTGCACGAAGGAGAGGTCGAAGTCGGCGCCGGCGACGCCGATGAACCGGCCGCCGACCAGGATCGGCACCGACATGGTGGCGAGATGGACGGCCTTGCCCTGGACGATGTAGGGCAGCGGCGCCAGCACGCTCTCCTTGCCGGTCGCCTTCGGCCCGAGATACCAGCCGCCCTTGACCAGCCCGTTCGGGTGGCGGGCGTCGCTGTCGTACTCGACCAGCGCCTGCAGGCCGATCTTGCCGCCGGCGTCGCGGGTCCAATAGGGCAGGGACCGGCCGGTGGCGTCGGAACCGACGTCGGCGCGGCCGACGTAGCTCGCGTCGGCGCCGTCGAGCGCGTTCGGCTCGGCGGCGCTGTAGGTGCCGTTGAAGCGCGGGTTGTCCTTCAGCGTGGCGAGCAGCAGCGCGTTCAGCTGCTGGCGCCGCCGCTCCGGCGGGGTCGCCTCGGCACCGTCCGCGGCCATCACCGCCACGGCGTTGGCGGTGGCGCGCGCGGCCTGGAAAGCGGTGTCGACCTCGCTGCCGATCAGCCCGGCCTGCTCGGAGGCGAGCAGGCGCAGCCGCTCGCGGCCGTCGCGGTCGAGCAGGTCGTCGACCTTGCCCGAAACCTCCGCGTTGCTCGTCGTCGTCGAATAGACGTTGGCGCCGACCAGCGCCGCCGTGGTGAGCAGGAGGCAGACCGTCGACAACACGACGATGCGTGTCTTGATCGAGTGGAGATTCATGGGCAGACCTCGAATTACTGAAGATTCTTGTTTGTTCCTGCAGCCATGATCGCCGTGCGGCGGCTTAACGAGCGCTTAATCCGAGGTCTGTGCTTTAGGAGGAGCGGACGGGTGCGTAGCTGAAAGTCGATGTAATCTGTTTCACGCGGCCATATGATAGACCAATAGGTGCATCGAAGGTTGCCGCCCCCTACGGATACAGTTGCAATTCGGATCGCCCCGCCACCTTCGGCAGGTGCGCATCCGCGAAAACGAAACGGCCCGCCGGGGGGCGGGCCGTCCGGTCCGGGGCAAGGGGCCCCGGCGATGGCATCGACGTCGGGCCGTCACGCGGCCCTGAGGCCCTCGACGAAGTCGGCGACCTCCTGCTGCAGGACGCGCGACTGGTCGGACAGCTTGCCGGAGAGGCCCATCAGCTGGGTCGAGGCGGTGCCGGTCATCTCCGCCGCGGTACCGACGCCGGCGATGTTGCCGGTGACGTCGGTGGTGCCGGTCGCCGCGCGCTGGGTGTTCGACGCGATTTCCTCGGTCGCCGCGCCCTGCTCCTCGACCGCGCCGGCGATCGCCGACGCCGACTGCTGGATCGAGCCGATCGTGCGGACGATCCGCGAGATCGAGTCCACCGTCGTGCCGGTCGCCGTCTGGATCTCGCCGATCTTGCGGCCGATCTCCTCCGTCGCCTTGGCGGTCTGGTTGGCGAGTTCCTTGACTTCCGCCGCGACGACCGCGAAGCCGCGGCCGGCCTCGCCGGCCCGCGCCGCCTCGATGGTGGCGTTGAGGGCCAGCAGGTTGGTCTGGGCGGCGATGTTGGAGATCAGCTCGACCACTTCGCCGATCTGCTGCGCCGAATGGGCGAGGGCCTGGACGTTCTGGGTGCTGGCCTCGGCCTCGCGGGCCGCCGCGCTCGCCACCTCGGCGGACTGGCTGACCTGTTTGGAGATCTCGCGGATCGAGGCGGAGAGTTCCTCGGCGCCGGCCGCGACGGTCTGGACGTTGGTGGAGGCCTCCTCGGCGGCGCCGGCGACGGCCTGGGCCTGCCGGGACGTCTCCTCGGCGGTGGCCGAGAGGTTGCGGGCGGCGTCGGCGACCTCGGTGGAGGACTTGGCGAAGCCGTCGGCGAGCTTCTCCATGCGGCCGACGAAGCGCTCGGCGAGTTCGGCCCGGCGGCGCACCAGCGCCTCCTCGGCCGCCTTGGCGGCCTCCTGTGCGACGCGGGCCTCTTCGGCGGCGGCGAGGCTCTGGCGGAACGCCTCCAGGCTGCCGGCGATGGCGCCGACCTCGTCCTTGCGGCCGAGGCCGGGCACGGTCACCGCGTAGTCGCCGCGCTGCATCGTGCCCATGGTGGCGATGATGCCGGCGAGCGGCCGCGTCACGGTCGCGCGCAGCAGCAGCATGGCGACGGCGAGGATCGCGATCACCATGGCGACGATGCCGCCGACGGTCAGCCAGGTCGTGCTGTCGGCCGTGGCGCCGTTCGCGGCCGCCTCGGCGTCGCGCTGGGCGATCAGGTCGTCGTTGAAGGCGATCAGCCGCGCCTGCAGCGCGTCGATCAACGGCCGGCAGTCGGTGCCCATCTTCGCGAGCGCCGTGGCGTTGTCGGCGGCGTTGGTCGACTGGGCTTGCTTGACCACCGCGCCGCAAGCGCCGGCCATGGCGTCCGCGAGGCCCTTGCTGCCGAACTCGAAATCGGCCCGCTTCTCCGGCATCGCCGTGGCCGCCTTGGCGAAATTGGCATCGAAGGCGGCGAGCGCGTCGGTGCGCTTCTTCTCCGCCGCCGCGTTCTCCGCATCGGTGGTCGCCGAGGCGTTCCAGTAGATCGACCCGATGACGTCTGAAAGGTTGCGGTTTGCCCGCGCGACGTAGAGCGTCGCATTGGCCGGCCCGTTCATGAGGTCCGTGTAGGACTGGTCGATGCCCTGCATGGCGTAGCCGGCGACGCCTGCGCCGGCCGACGCGCCGACGCCGAGCACCAGCAACAGCGACGCCACTTTCGTCATCAAGGACCAATTGGAGAACGACATCTGCCCCTCCGTGTCACGGCCGTCGCCCCGGCGGCCGAAGCCTGAGAAAAATACCAGTCCACCTTCTCCCATTGTGGTTAATGCAGTACTAATGGAGGAGAACATAGGAGGTATTACGCAGAGATCCGCAGAGATTTCGTATCTATACATGCGCATCTTTGCATGCGTTGAGGGCGGCGAAACCATCCCGTTGCGCGAGCAGAAGGCCTATCGGCGCCGTACTTCACGCGCCTGCGCCGAGATCGCTCCAGAGCCGGCGAAGATCCGCGAGCGTGAAGGGCTTCTCGACCAGGGTCACGCCGTCCGCGAGCCCCGCCGCCGAGACCTCGCCGGCAGCCGAGACTGTGTCGCCGGTGACGAGCACGAGCCGTGCTCCCGCGGCGGCACCTTCCGCGAGGAGGGTCCGGAACAGGCCGATGCCGCCGCCGCCGGGCATGCGCAGGTCGGAGAAGACGACGGCGAAGTGCCGCGCGCGGGCGAGTGCGAGGCCCTCGGCCACCGAGGTCGCCACGGTGGTCGTGGCGCCGAAGATCTCGAGGATCTCGGCGAGGGTGCCGGCGACGTCGGCCTCGTCGTCGACGATCAGCACGCGGACCGGCCCGGCGGGGGCGGGCGCCGGCGCGGCGGCGCGTTCCGGCAGCGGCAGCGACAACACGAAGCGGGCGCCGCCGCCGGCGATCGCCTCGTGGGCGAGCCCGCCGCCGTGGGCGAGCGCGACGTTGCGCGACACCGACAGGCCGATGCCGGTGCCGGCGCCGACCGGCTTGGTGGTGAAGTAGGGCTCGAAGATCTTCTCGACGATCGCCGCCGCGACGCCCGGTCCGTTGTCCTCGACGGCGATCTCGGCGTTTGCGCCGGCCCGGCGCGAGGCGACGCGGATCCGGCGCGGGTCCGGCGCCGTCGCCATGGCGTGCTGGGCGTTGAGGATCAGGTTCGCGACCACCTGGGTGACCTGATCCGAGTCGGCCGAGACGTCGGAGAGGTCGCCGCAGAGGTCGACCTCGACCGCGATGCCGGCGGCGCGGGTGCCGTAGGCGGTCATCTCGACGGCGCCGCGCACGCATTCGTCGAGATCGACGGTGCGCCGGCTCGGCGTCGAGCGCTTGGCCATCGCCAGGAAGCCCTTGACGATGCGGCTGCAGCGGTCGGCGGCCGAACGGATCTTGGCGACGCGCTCGGCGAAGGGCGTGCCGGCGACCTTGCCCTCGAGCAGGGTCGTCTGCGCCACCACCACCGCCAGCGGGTTGTTGAGCTCGTGGGCGACGCCGGCGAGCAGCGAGCCGAGCGCCGCGTCCTTTTCGGCGGCGTGCAGGCGCTCGCGCTGGCGGGCGATCTCGGCCTCGGCCGCGCGCCGGCTGGAGAGGTCGTGCAGGTTGGCGGCGATGACGCGGCGGTCGCCGACCCGCATCTCGCGCAGCGTCAACTCGACCGCGCGCGGCTCGCCGTCGGCGCCCTGGACCACAGCCTCGACCGGCTCTGCGCCGGCGATCGCCGGGCGCACCGCGCCGTCGGTACCACGCTTCAGGACCGGTCCACCGTCCGGCAGGGCGACGAGGGCGGCGACGTCGCGCGCCGTCAGGGCGGCGCGGTCGACGCCGAGCATCCGGACCGCCGCGGCGTTGACGTCGGCGACGGCGCCGGTCTCGTCGAGCACCAGGACAGCGTCGGCCGCGGCGTCCATGATGGCGCGGCGCACCGTCTCGCTGGCCGCCATGGCGCTCGCCGCCATTTCGATGGCGTCGCCGAACAGGCGGGCGGTGGTGCGCAGGACGCTCGCCTCGGCCTCGCTCCAGCTCCGCTCGCCGGCGCTGGCGACCAGCACCGTGCCCCAGGCCCGGCCCGAGACGAAGATCGGCGCCGCGAGCGCGCCGGCGATGCCGAGGGCGCGGAAATCGGCGGCGAGCCGGACGTCGGTCGCGGCGGTCAGCACGGTCGAGACGACCGCCGACGGCGGCCGTCCCGCGGTGATGCGGGCCGGGGCGACCGAGCACCACGCCGGTGCCGCCGGATCGGCGCACCATTCGCCGACGCAGGTCTCGGCATAGCCGCCCTCGCCGGTCTCGGCGACGGTCAGCAGCACGGCGCGCTCGGCGGACAGGCCGGGGCCGAGGGTCGCCAGCACCGGCGGCGCCGTCTCGGTCCAGCTCCACGAGGTCTGGAACAGCACCAGCACGCGCTCGACCAGCGCCACCAGCCCATCGGGATCGCCGGCGCTCGCCGTCACGACGGCGCCCCCGCGTCGGCGACTTCGGCGAGGAGGGCGCGGATCGCCGGCCGGTCGAACGGCTTCTCCAGGATGCGCACCGGGCGTCCCGCAGCGGCGCCGCGCAACGTCTCGGGGCCGGCCACCATGTCGCCGGTGACGAAGACGAAGCGTTCGGCGAGCGCCGGGTCGCGCCGGGCCACCTCGGTCCAGAACGCGGTGCCACCGCCGCCGGGCATCCGGAGGTCGCAGAACACCACCTCGAAACGGCGGCCGGCGATCGCGGCGAGGCCGTCGGCGATCGAGTGCGCCATGGTGACGGCGCAGCCGTCGAGTTCGAGGAAGTCGGCGAGGGACTCGGCGACCTCGTGCTCGTCGTCGACCACCAGCACGGGTCGGCGGCCGTCGGACGCCGCCGCGGTCGCGGCCGCCGCGTCCGGCGCCGCGAGCGTGCCCGTCGCCGCCGGCAGCAGGATGCGGAAGCGGGCACCGCCGCCCGGCCGTTCGCCGGCCTCGATCCGGCCGCCGTGGGCCTCGACGATGCTGCGGCAGACCGCGAGGCCGATGCCGGTGCCGACGCCGACCGGCTTGGTCGTGAAGAAGGCCTCGAAGATCCGGCCGCGCACCGCCTCGGGGATGCCCGGGCCGTTGTCGGCGATCTCGATCTCGACCGTGCCGTCGCCGCGGCCGACCGACACCCAGATCCGGCGTTCGCCGGTGCGGTCGCCGAAGGCCTGCTGGGCGTTGACCACCATGTTGATCACGACCTGGCCGAGCTGGTCGGAATCGGCCTCCACCGCCGGCAGGTCGGCCGGCAGGCGCGTCTCGACCGTGACGCCGTTCGATCTCAACCCGTAGGCGAGGATGTCGAGCGCCGCCGTCACGATGGCGCGGACGTCGACGCTGGAGCGCTGCGGCGCCTGCTTGCGCGCCATCGCCAGGAAGGTGCGCACGATCCGGCCGCAGCGGTCGGCGGCGGCGCGGATCTTGGTGGCGCGGGCGCGGATCGGCGGGTCGGAGGCGAGTTCCTCCAGCAGCGAGGTCTGCGCGGTGACGATCGCCAGCGGGTTGTTGAGCTCGTGGGCGAGGCCGGCGAGCAGCGAGCCCATCGCCGTCAGCTTTTCGGCCTGATGCAGCTTCTCCCGCTGGTCCGCGAGCGCGGCGGCGACCGCGCGCTGTTCGGTGAGGTCGCGCACATAGGCGGCGTAGGCGACGTCGCCGGCGCCGGCGAGGGCGTGGATCTGCAGCTCCACCGGGAAGATCCGCCCGGAGGCGTGCAGGGCCTGGAGCTCGACGCGGCGGCCGAGCACGTGCGACTGGCGGGTCCGGCCGAAACGCGCCATGCCGGCCTCGTGGGCCTCGCGCAGCGCGTGCGGCACGATCAGCCCACCGATCGGTTTGCCGACCGCGTCGGCGCGGGGAATGCCGAACATCGCCTCCGCCGCGGGGTTGAAGTCGACGACGCGGCCGGCGGCGTCGGTGGTGACGACGGCGTCGAGGGCGACGTCGATCACGGCGGCCGACTTCGATTCGGCGCGGTGCAGGCTGTCGAGCGTCGCGCGCTGCTCGGCGAACAGGGCGAGCACCCGGTCGATCCACGGCTTCCACGCCGGCGGCACCGCCGCCACCTCGGCGCGCTCGCCGCGGGCCTGGCTCTCGATGGTGGCGACCAGCCCGATCGCCGGGGCGACGAAGCGTCGGCCGATCGCGGCGAAGGCGAGGCCGAGCGTGGCGGCGAGCAGCACCAGGTAGAGGCAGTAGGGCAGCACGCCGAAGGCGGCGTCGCCGAGGACCACGCCGGCCGGCACCAGCGTCACCGCGGTCCAGGGCGTGCCGGCGACCTTGACCGCCGAGGCGTAGGTGTCGCCGTGGCGGACGAAACGGCCGAGCGGGATCGCGTCGAGCGCGGCGGGCAGGAGATCGGCGGCGGGCGTGATCCGGTCGGCGGTGGCCGCGACCCGGTCGGTGTCGGCGACCACCGAGCCGCTCTGGTCGACGACGACGATGCCGAGGTCCGGCATCGACGGCGCCAGCAGCCGGTCGGACAGGGCGCTGAGGAGCACGTCGGTGCCGACCATGCCGCGGAAGGCGCCGCCGACCACCACGGGGGCGTTGTGCGACACCATCAGGCCGGCGTTGCCGGCGTCGAAATAGACCGGCACCCAGACCGCGGCGGAGGCCCGGTTCTCGGCCGGCGTGACCATGCGGTAGACGTCGTAGCCGAAGTAGCCGTCGAAGACGTCGATGATCGGAACGTCGCGCGGCCCGTTGGCGGCGATGTCCATCCACGGATAGATCGCGACCATGTCGCGGGCTTCCGAGAAGAAGTAGCTCCATTTCAGGAAGGCGTTGCCGCCGTGGACGGCGCCGGAGGCGACGAAGAGGTCGAAGGCGGCGTCGGCCTCGGCGGCGAAGCCGGCGCGTCCGTGGGCGCGGCTCGGCACCACGGTCAGCGTGCCGAGCCGGTGCGCGTCGGCGGCCTTCGGCGCGCCGAGCAGGTCGACCGGTGCCGCCTCGGTGCGCAGCGCCACCGCGCCGGGGCGCGGGTCGCGCGGGGGCGCGCCGGCGCCGAGCGAGCGCTCCATCGCCGCGCGCAGGCCGTCGACGTGGGCGTCGGCGATCCGCACCACGGTCTCGATCGCCGACAGCCGCTCGCGGGCGATGGTGGCGGAGAGCTCGAGGTCGCGCGCGACCTGGTTCTCGAACTCGCGCGCGATCAGCAGCGCCAGGATCACCACCACCGTGGCGCCGACCAGCGTGACGAGGCGGCGGTAGCGGCTCGACAGCCGCCCGGCTTCAGCTTCCGGTGCCATCGAGACGATATCCCTCTCCCCGCACGGTCCGGATCGGCTGGTCGCCGGCCGGCCCGTGCTCGAGCTTCTTGCGCAGCCGCATCACCGCGATGTCGATGGCGCGGCCGTCGCCGCGGGCGCCGACCAACTCCGCCAGCGCCGTGCGCGACAGCACCCGGCCGGGACGCTCGGCGAAGATGCGCACCAGCGCGAGTTCGGTCTGGGTCAGGTGCACCTCTGCGCCGGCGGGGTCGACGAGGCGCAGGCCGCGCGGATCGAGCCGGAAGGCGCCGACCGGCAGCATCGCCGGGGCGGCCGGGGCGAGCACCGGCGCCGGATCGAGCGGCGCGGGCGCGCGGGCGATCCGGCGGACGACGCTGCGCACGCGGGCGAGCAGCTCTCGGAGCTCGTAGGGCTTGACGACATAGTCGTCGGCGCCGAGCTCGAGCCCGACGACGCGGTCGAGCGGCTGGCCGGCGGCCGTCGCCATGATGATGCCGGCGGGGGTTTCCCGGCGCAACCAGCGGCAGAGTGCGAGGCCGGTCTCGCCGGGCAGTGCGATGTCGAGCACCACGACGGCCGGCATCCGCGCCGCCACCGCGGCGCGCATGGCGGCACCGTCCGACACCCCGTGGGCGTCGAACTCCATCTCGCCGAGATACTCGACCACCGCGTCGCGCAGGTCGATCTCGTCCTCGACGACGAGAACCAGCGGATTGCCCACGACCTCCCCCGAACCGGTCCGCACCCCAGGCGGGTTCCCCGACGGACCACGAGCGCCTACCATACTGAAAAACCCTCACGAAGCGAGCCTCTGGCGTGAACCGAACCAGCCGATCCGGCCGCCGGCCCCGCGTTTTCCTCGCGCTCGCGGACGTCGAGGTCGCGGCGGCCCTCGCCGACCATCTCGACCGTTCCGGTTTCGACGTCCGCATCGCCCCGAACGGCGGCGCGACGCCGGACGCGGTTACGGTCTGGGGGGCGGACGCCGCGGTGATCGACCTAGACCGGGTCGACGTCGCCGGCCTCGCCCTCGCCGAGGACGTCCTGCACGGCGCCGCCCCCGGCGCCGCCCCGGTCGTCGTGCTGGTCGCCGCCGCCGGCGACACGGTCGGGCGCATCGTCGGGCTCGAGATCGGCGCCGACGACGTCGTGACGCGGCCGGTGTCGCCACGCGAACTGACCGCCCGTCTGCGCGCACTGCTCGGTCGCGTCGGCCGGCCGACCGGGCGCGGCCGCGTCGTCCGGATCGGCGGCGTCGGCGTCGACGTCGACCTGCAGACCATCGTCGCGGCAAACGGCGAGGAGCGGCCGCTGGCCCCGTCCGAGTTCGCGCTGCTGAAGTGCTTCCTCGACGCGCCCACCCGGGTCTTCACCCGCGACGAACTGATCGAGCGCGCGCCCGCCAGCGACGACGACGTGATGGACCGGGCGATCGACCGCCGCATCGCGCGGCTGCGCCGCAAGCTCGAGGGGCCGGACGGCGATCCCCTGGTGGAGGCGGTGCGGGGCGAGGGCTACCGGCTCACCCGCCACGCGCTGGCGCAGCTGTCGGGCTGACGCGGCCTCTGTAACGAATGTAACGACACACCGTGTTTCCGCGTCCGCGGGACGAAACGTTCCGGGCCCATACCTGTTCTCACGGCCGGCGCACACCGAAGCAACGGAAGCGGCGACCGGCTCCAGAGACCAAATCGGAACAGCCCGAAACCCACCCGAGACAAGGAACCGCCATCATGCTCAAGACCGTCCTCGCCTTCGCCGCCGGCGCCACCGCCCTCCTCGCCGCCTCCGCCGCCTCGGCCGCCCCGCAGATCGCCGGCTCGCTCTACCAGGAGAGCTCGTCGGCCACCTGCTCCGGCTCCACCGTCTGCCAGGTGCTGTTCACCAAGCTCGCCCCCGACATGGCGCTGCGCACCGAGCAGGTCGAGTGCCGCATCACGGTGCCGAGCACCGTCGACGTCTACAGCGTCGGCCTGAACTCCTTCACCCAGGGCGCCATCGGCGGCCGCACCTTCATCCCGGTGGTCGGCGGCAAGTCGCTCGGCGGCCCGACGCAGAAGACCTTCGTCGGTCAGGTCGACTCGGCCGCCTTCTTCGCCGGTTCGCAGCCGCTGGTGACGATGTACACCTCGGTCGCCACCAACGTCAGCGCCACCTGCACCATCGCCGGCACCCGCAAGTACATCAGCCAGTGGTGAGCGGCCCCGCGGCACCAGCCTCCCAATAGCGCGCGACGGCCGGCCGGTCGAACACCGGCCGGCCGTTCTTCCATGCGGCGCGCGGCGTCGCGATCTCCGCGACCGCGGCGGCGGGGGAGGGGGCGTCGAGGATCACGAGATCCGCGGGCGCGCCGACCGCGACGCCGTGGCCGCGTGTCGGCGACAGGATCCGCGCCGCCATGTCCGAGACCATCCGGAACACCGTCGCGAGTTCCTCCGCCGTGCCGGCCTGGGCGACGGTGGCGTAGAGGTTGGCCATGCGGATCAGGCTGGCGTCGCCGAAGGGCGTGAACGGGTTCAGCACGTTGTTGGTGGCGATCGAGGCGGTGACGCCGAGCGCCGCCAGCCGGTGCGCCGGCGTCACCCCGCGCGGCACCAGCCGGTCGGCGCCGCGGCCGGTCAGGTAGAGGTCGGTCGCCGGCAGCACGGTCACCGCCACGCCGGCGTCGGCGAGCCGCCGGCCCGTCTCGGCGAACACCTCCGGCGCCACCGCCGACAGTTTGGTGACGTGGCCGACCGACACCCGTCCGCCGTAGCCGCGCGCCACCGTCTCGGCGATCACCGTCGGCAGGTCGGAGCGGGTCGGGTCGAGGTCGAAGTCGAGGTGGAAGTCGACCGCGACGCCGTGGCGCTCGGCGAGCGCGAAGATCCGCCGCACGTGTTCGGCCGGGTCCGGATCGGTGTAGGGACAGCCGCCGACGAGGTCGGCGCCGTCCGCGAGCGCGCGGTCGATCAGGACCTCGGTGGCCGGTTCGTTGGTGAGACCCTCCTGCGCGAAGGCGCACATCTCGATCTCGATCGCCGCGGCGTAGCGCGCCTTCACGGCGCGGATCGCCTCGAAGGCCCGGAGGTCCACCCTGGGATCCACTTCGACGAAGGTCCTGAGCCGCGTGGTGCCGGCGAGGATCGCCTTTTCGACCACCCGCGCGGCCCGTTCGTAGACGTCCTCCACCGTGAAGGCCGCCTTGGCGCGCGCGGTCTCGGCCACCGCCTCGGCCAGCGTGCCGGCGCAGATCCGGCAGCGCCCGACGATGCCGGCCTTGTCGAGATGAATGTGGGTCTCGACGAAGCCGGCGAACAACAGCCGACCGCCGACGTCGGTCTCGCCGGCCTCGCAGGTGAACCCGGTGCCGATATCCACGATCCGGCCGCCGGCGACCGCCACGTCGGCGAGACCGTCGCGGCCGGGCAGGGCGGCGGCGCGGAAGACGTGGTCGAAGCGGCTCATCGGTCGGCCATGGCGTTGTAGCGGTAGGGGCGGACGTCGCCGTGGTCGGGGTGGGCGCGGAACCACGCCTCGAGATGCGGCATCAGCCGGCTCACCATCTCCTTTGCGCGTATCTCGGCCGCGGTCGGCGGTCGCGACAACCGCTCGGCGATCTCGGCGTGGACGGCCTCGCGGTCGACCAGGGTGCAGCGGCCGTCGCGCACCACCTCGCGGCCACCGACGAAGACGCCGCGCACCATGCCCTTGCGGCTGCGCAGCACCAGGGCGTCGACGAGCGGCGTCTCCGGCTCGACGTAGGGACGGGTCACGCTCGCCCAGTCGACCGTCACCACGTCGGCGGCCCGGCCGGGATCGAGCCGGCCGATCCGGCCCTCGAAGCCGGTGGTGGCGGCGCCGTGCTCGGTCGCCATCGCGAACACCTCGGCGGGGGAGGGGCGGTGGCCGAACATCGACGCCTGCCTGTGCAGGGCGTGGACCAGCCGCATCTCGGTGAACATGTCGCGGTCGTCGTCGATGTTGGACTGGTCGATGCCGAGCGCGACGGGGATGCCGCGCCGCTGCATCTCCGTCACCGGCGCGATGCCGCTGGCGAGGCGGAGGCCGGAACTCGCGTTGTGGCAGATCCGGCAGCGGTGCTCGGCGAGGAGGTCGAGGTCGTCGGGGCTCGTCCAGATGCCGTGGCCGAGGGTGACGTCCGGCCCGAGGCAGCCGAGCGCGGCGAGGTGGCCGACGGCGCTCCGTCCGGTGTGGCGGCGGGCGAAGGCGGCCTGGCGCTCGGTCTCGATCAGGTGCATGTGCACCTTGGCGCCGTTCCGCCGTGCGGTGTCGAAGATCGCCGTCAGCGTGTCGTCGGTGCACCAGTGCAGGTTGGCCGGGGCGAGCTGCAGGCGGACGCGATCGGGATCGCGCTCGCGCCAGCGCGCCGCCGCGGCCTCGAAGAAGGCCATGTGCCGCCCGATCGGCGCCAGCGCCGCGCGCGTCTGCGCGCCGAAATGCGCCGCGACGTCCTCGGGCAGGCGGGCGAGGAAGGTCTCGTCGTCCTCGTAGGTCAGCTGGTTGCGGTCGCGGATCATGAAGGACCACGACACCCGCATGCCGATCTCGCGATAGGCCTCCACCACCGGGTCGACGATGCGGTCCCAGCCCTCCTCGGGGCCGGACAGGCCGCCCTGGATGTGCTGCACCGTGGTGGTGCCGGTCTCCAGCATCTCGATCGCGGAATAGAGCGTGTCGAGCCGGGCGCCGACGCCGCGCATGCCGCGAAACTGCGGCAGCCACAGTTCCAGCGGGGCGAGCGGCACGCCCAGCATCAGCGGCGTCAGGCCGAAGTGATGGTGGCCGTTGACGAGGCCGGGGATGGCGACGAGGCCGCGGCCGCCCTCGACCGGCAGTCCCGGCCACGCCGCGGTCAGCGTCGCCGCCGGCCCGATCTCGGCGATCGCCCCACCCGCGACCCGAATCGCCGCGTAGCGCTCGATCTCGGCCGTGCCGTCGGCGGCGACGCCGCGCACCACCGCGTCGGCGACGATCAGGAACTCGGGTTCGGCCATGGCGCGCTTACTCGGGGCGAACGGGACGGGGTGGCGACTGTCGACCGCCGCGACCGGCGGGAAAAGATCAAAGATCGGGCAGCCTGCGACGTTGCTTTCCGCAGATCCGAGGCGCCGCCGCGTGCATGATGCCGCCGGCGCGCCGTCCCCGCCAGGGCCGGCCGCGCTTCGGTTTCGCAACGGCGGTCGGACGGGGAGAGAGATGCTCGAAACGGTGAGGGGTCGGCGGGGCATGGTGACCAGCCCGCATCATCTGGCCTCGGCGGCCGGCCGCGACGTGCTGCGCGCCGGCGGCACCGCGGTCGAGGCCGTCGTCGCGACGGCGGCGATGCTGGCGGTGGTCTATCCGCACATGAACCACGTCGGCGGCGACGGCTTCTGGCTGATCGCCGAGCCCGGCCGCGACCCCGTCGGCATCGACGCCGCCGGCGCCGCCGGCGCGCGGGTCGACGACACCCTCTACGCCGCCGCCGGCCTCTCGGCCGTTCCGACCCGCGGCCCGCTCGCCGCCAACACCGTCGCCGGCACGATCTCCGGCTGGGAGGAGGCGCTGGCGATCTCGGCCGGCTGGCAGGCGCCGCTGCCGCTCGCCGCCCTCCTCGAGCAGGCGATCTGGTACGCCGAGAACGGCTATCCGGTCACCCGCAGCCAGCACGAACTGACCGCCGGGAAGCGCGCCGAACTCGAGCCCTCGCCCGGCTGGGCCGACGCCTTCCTCGACGCCGGCGAGGTGCCGGCCGTCGGCGCGCTCCAGCGCCAGCCCGCCCTCGGTGCCATGCTGCGCCGGCTCGCCGCCGCCGGTCTCTCCGACTTCTACCGCGGCGAAACCGCCCGCGCGATCGCCGCCGACCTCGCCGCCGCCGGTTCGCCGATCGGCGCCGACGACCTCGCCGGCCACCGCGCCCGCCGCGTGACGCCGCTCGAGGTCGCCATCCCCGGCGCCCGGCTCTTCAACATGACGCCGCCGACCCAGGGCGTCGCCTCGCTGATGATCCTCGCGATCTTCGCCCGGCTCGGCGTCGGCACGGGCGAGGGCTTCGAGCACGTCCACGGCCTCGTCGAGGCGACCAAGCGCGCTTTCCTCGCCCGCGACGCCCACGTCGGCTGTCCCTCGGCGATGACCATCGACCCGGCGAGCCTTCTCGCCGACGCCCGCCTCGACGCCGAGGCCGCCGCGATCGACCGCGCCCGCGCCGCGCCCTGGCCGCATCCGCCGGTGCCGGGCGACACGGTCTGGCTCGGCGCCGTCGACGGCGAGGGCCGCGCCGCGAGCTTCATCCAGTCGATCTTCTTCGAGTTCGGCTCCGGCGTCGTGCTGCCGCAGACGGGCGTACTGTGGCAGAACCGCGGCTCGTCGCTGCGCCTCGACGGCGCCGGCCCGCGCCGGCTCGCGCCCGGCCGCAAGCCGTTCCACACGCTCAACCCGGCGATGGCGCGCTTCGACGACGGCCGCAGCATAGTCTACGGCACCATGGGCGGCGAGGGCCAGCCGCAGACCCAGGCTGCCGTGTTCTCGCGCTACGCCCTGTTCGGCCAGGACCTCCAGGCCGCCGTCACCGCGCCGCGCTGGCTGCTCGGCAAGACCTGGGGCGAGGGCACCGTCGGCCTCAAGCTCGAGGACCGCTTCCCGCCCGACCTCGTCGCCGCGCTCCGCGCCGCCGGCCACGACGTCGAACTCCTGCCCGCCTTCACCTCCACCATGGGCCACGCCGGCGCCATCGTCCGCCACGCCGACGGCCGCCTGGAAGGCGCGACGGATCCGCGGTCGGACGGTGCGGTGGGGGCTTGGTGAGGGGAGATCACCCAGCGTCCACGTAGCCGCGCCGCCGCTTCGCTCGTTCCCAGCGTGCGGCCGCCGCCCGCGCCGCCGCCTCGCCGTCGTGGAGTTCCACGAGGGTGCGGCCCGCCGTGCCGATGCGGCCCCAGCGGCGGACGAGGGCGACGGGGCCGAACAGGGTGGGCGCGAGTTCGAGGGCGTAGAAGCGCGCCATGGCGCGGGCGGGGTCGATGCGGCGGAGGTGGATCGGGGCGTCGGGCATGGGGCGAGTCTCGTCCCTCGCCGGTGCCCGGTCCAACGACTTCGCGGAATCGATCGGCGGCGATCGATTCACACGGTCGATGATAGGATGCCCCCGGAGCGGGTGAGGAGCACCCGGCGGGGCGCCGGCCGAGGGACCGGAACCGGCCGAGGGTCCGGCGCGTCGGACCTCGGCGGGACCCGACACGACGGAGCCACCGGGCACGGGCGCACACGGAGCCGTGATCGCCGCGGCCCTCGACTCCGCAAGTGTGATGATTTATGAATTTCATCAGATCATGAGGACGCGATGACCAAGGCGGCGCGCCCGCGCACCGATCCGGACGAGGTGCGGGAGAAGATCCTGGAGGTGGCGGAGGGGCAGTTCCGCCGCATCGGCTACCAGAAGACCACGGTGGCGGACATCGCCGACGAACTCGGCATGAGCGCGGCCAACGTCTACCGCTTCTTCCAGTCGAAGAGCGCTATCAACCAGTGCATCTGCGCCCGCCTGCTGGACGGCGCGATCGAGCTCGCTTGGCGCCACGTCCGGGCCGAGGGCGACCCGGCGGAACGGCTGGAGGCGCTGCTGGTCGCGATGCACCGGCACAACCGCGAGACCCTGATTCAGGAGCGGCGGATGCACGACATGGTCGCCGCGGCAGTGTCCGAGCACTGGGAAAACGTCAAGACCTACAAGGAGAGGTTGAACACGATCATCGAGGGCCTGATCCGCGAGGGCGTCGACGCCGGCGTCTTCGCCGCCGACGACGCGCGCATCGCCGCCGACTGCGTGCTCGGCTGCTTCGGGATGCTGTTGCACCCGGTGATGATCGAGCAGTGCATCGACGACGACCTCGACACCAAGGCGCGGCACATGGCCCGCTTCGTCGTCCGCGCCCTGAAGGCGTAGACGGCGGGCCGGGCGGGCGCGGGACCACCGACACGACGACCGGCCCGGGGGCGACCCCGGGCCTCTTCGGACCCGAGACCTGACGACTGTTCGTTTTCGTCAGGACTCATTCATCAAGGAAGCCGGGCGATGGCCATCCGATCGATCTCCCTTTCCGCCGCCGCGGCGACGGCCGCCCTCCTCGCCGCCGCGCTCCTCTCCGGCTGCCAACCCGCCGGCGACGAGGCGCACGCCGCCGCCACCGCGGACGAGGCGGCGCCCGCCGCGCCGACCCGGCCGGCCCCGGTGGTGTCGGCGATGGCGGTGCGGGCGGTGTCGATGGCCGAGGTGCGCGCCTACACCGGCACGGTCGAGCCGCGCCGGTCGGTCGCCGAGAGCTTCCGCGTCGGCGGCAAGCTGGTCGCCCGGCTGGTCGACGTCGGCGACCGCGTCGCCGCCGGCACCGTGATCGCCCGGCTCGACCCGACCGACTTCGACCTCGCGCTCGCCAAGGCCGAGGCGGCGCTCACGGCCGCCACCACCAACCGCGACCGCGCCGCCGCCGACGAGCGCCGCGGCGCCGACCTGCTCGCCAAGGGCCACGCCACCGCCGCCGACTACGACGGCCGCAGGCTCGCGCTCGCCGAGGCCGCCGCTCGGCTCGAGCAGGCCGCCCGCGAACTCGACCTCGCCCGCAATCAGCGCGCCTATGCCGACCTCGTCGCCGGCACCGACGGCGTCGTCTCGGCGATCGGCGCCGAGCCCGGACAGGTGGTGACGGCCGGCGCGGCGATCGCGACCCTCGCCGAGACCGCCGCGCCCGAAGTCCGCGTCGCCATCCCGGAGAGCCGTATCGGCGGCCTCGACGGCGCGAGCGCCGACGTCTCGCTCTGGGCCGGCGGCCACGCCTACGCGGCCCGGCTGCGCGAGATCGCCCCGACGGCCGACCCGACGACGCGCACCTACGCCGCCCGCTTCGCCATCGACGCCCCCGACGACGCCGTCCGCTTCGGCATGACCGCCACCGTCACCCTCACCAAGGGCGACCCGCGCAAGGTGGTGCTGGTACCGCCGACCGCGGTGCTCGACGAGGGCCGCGGACCCGTGGTGTTCGTGATCGATCCTTCGGGCTCGCCCGTGCGCGAGCGGCCGGTCGAGGTGCTGCGCTACGCCGGCGACGCGGTGGTGATCGCGGCCGGCGGCCTCCACGACGGCGAGCGCATCGTCGCGCTCGGCGTCAACCGGCTCGACGACGGCGAGGCCGTCCGGGTCGGCATCGAGACCGCCACCCTTTCCCCCTGATCCCGCGTCGCGCTCCGGCGCGAGGCAACCGGCCCCATCCGCCGACCGACCCGAGACGGGAGAGCCCCATGGCCGCGCTCGCCGACCGCTTCAACCTGTCCCGCTGGGCGGTGACCCATCAGGCGCTGGTGCTGTTCCTGATCGTCGTGCTGTCGCTCGGCGGGCTCTACAGCTACGTCCGGCTCGGCCGCGCCGAGGATCCGTCCTTCACCGTCAAGGTGATGGTGGTGTCGGCGGTCTGGCCCGGCGCCACCGCCGCCGAGATGGAGCGTCAGGTCGCCGACCCGATCGAGAAGACGCTGCAGGAGGTGCCGTATTTCGACAAGGTGCGCACCTATTCGCGCGCCGGGCAGAGCTACCTGCAGCTGACGCTGAAGGATTCCACCCCGCCGGCCGCCGTCGCCGACGTCTGGTACCAGGTCCGGAAGCGCGTCGGCGACCTCGCCTCGAGCCTGCCCGCCGGCGTCCTCGGCCCCTTCTTCAACGACGAGTTCGGCGACGTCGACAGCGCGCTCTACATGCTGCGCGGCGACGGCGTCGACATGCGCGCCCTGAAGGACGAGGCCGAGGCGATCCGCCAGCGTCTCCTGCGCGTGCCCGCCGTCGAGAAGGTCCGCTTCTACGGCACGCGCGACGAGAAGATCTTCGTCGAGTTCAGCCACGAGAAGCTCGCCTCGCTCGGGATCGCGCCGTCGGCGATCTTCGCCGGCATCGCCGCCCAGAACGACATGACGCCGGCCGGCTCCATCGACACCGACACCGACCGCGTCAACCTGCGCGTCTCCGGCGCGCTCGACGGGGTCGAGGCGGTGGCGGCGGTGCCGGTGACCGCCGGCGGCACCACCTTCCGCCTCGGCGACATCGCCACCGTCCGCCGCGGCTACCAGGACCCCGCGTCCTACGTTGTGCGCCACGAGGGCCGGCCGGCGCTCGCCATCGGCGTCGTCATGGCAGACGGCGCCAACATCCTCACCCTCGGCGAGGACCTCTCGACCGCGCTCGACGAGATCCGCGCCGACCTGCCGCTCGGCTTCGAGATCGCCAAGGTCGCCGACCAGCCGCAGGTGGTCGAGGAGAGCGTCGGCGAGTTCGTCCGCGTCTTCGTCGAGGCGCTGGTGATCGTGCTCGCGGTCAGCTTCCTGTCGCTCGGCTGGCGCGTCGGCATCGTGGTGGCGCTCGCGGTGCCGCTGGTGCTCGCGGTGGTGATGATCCTGCTCGACATGCTCGGCATGAGCCTCGAGCGGATCACGCTCGGCGCGCTGATCATCGCGCTCGGCCTCTTGGTCGACGACGCCATCATCGCGGTCGAGATGATGGTGGTGAAGATGGAGGAGGGCCACGGCCGGCTCGAGGCCGCCACCTTCGCCTGGAGCTCGACCGCCTTCCCGATGCTGACCGGCACGCTCGTCACCGCCGCCGGCTTCCTGCCGGTCGGCTTCGCCAAGTCGAGCGCGGGCGAATACGCGGGCGGCATCTTCTGGGTCGTCGGCATCGCGCTGGTGGCGTCCTGGGTGGTGGCGGTGGTGTTCACGCCCTATCTCGGCGCCAAGCTGCTGCCGGCGGTGAAGCACCACGGCGGCGGCGGGCACGACGCCCATGACGGCCGGGCCTACCGCGCCATGCGGGCGGTCGTCGGGTGGTGCGTCGACCACCGGATCCTGGTGGTGGTGCTGACGCTGGCGCTGTTCGCCTCCTCGATCGTCGCCTTCGGCCACGTCCAGCAGCAGTTCTTCCCGAACTCGCCGCGTCCGGAGCTGACCGCCGAGGTGCGCCTGCCCGAGGGCGCCTCCTTCGCCGCCACCGACGCGGCCATGAAGAAGCTCGAGGCGGTGGTCGCCGCCGACGACGAGGTGCGCACCTACACCGCCTATGTCGGCGGCGGCGCGCCGCGCTGGTTCATGGCGGCCAATCCGGAGCTGCCGAAGCCGAACTACGGCATCGTCGTGCTCTACGCCAAGGGCCCCGAGGCGCGCGACCGGGTCAAGGCGCGGCTGGAGGCCTGGGCCGACGCCGGCAACCTGCCGGAGGCGCGGCTGCGCGTCAGCGAGCTCGTGCTCGGCCCGCCGGTCGGCTATCCGGTGCAGTTCCGGGTGATCGGGCCCGACCCGCTCGAGGTCCGCCGCATCGCCTACGAGGTCCGCGACCGCGTCGCCGCCGACCGCGACACCGTCGGCGCCAACCTCGACTGGAACGAACAGGCCAAGGTCGTCCGCCTCGTCGTCGACCAGGATCGCGCCCGCGCCCTCGGCCTCACCCCGCAGTCGATCGCGCGGACGCTGGCGACGCTGCTCAGCGGCTACGAGGTGACCGCCGTGCGCGACGGCATCGAAAGCGTCGGCGTCGTCGCCCGCGCCGTCGACGCCGAACGGCTCGACCTCGACGGCCTGCCGAGCCTGACCGTCACCGCCGCCGACGGCCTCGCGGTGCCGTTGTCCCAGGTCGCGCGGCTCGACTACGGCCACGAGGAGCCGATCCTGTGGCGGCAGAACCGCGACACGCTGATCACCGTGCGCGCCGACGTCGTCGCCGGCGTGCAGCCGCCCGACGTCTCGGCCCGGATCGCGCCGACGCTGCAGCCGGTGATCGACGCGCTCCCCGTCGGCTACCGCATCGAGACCGGCGGCTCGATCGAGGAGAGCGCCAAGGCCAACCAGGCCCTCGGCGCGGTGTTCCCGGTGATGATCCTCGCCATGTTGACGCTGCTGATGATCCAGCTGCAGAGCTTCGGCAAGCTGGCGCTGGTGTTCTCGACCGCGCCGCTCGGCCTGATCGGCGCCGCCTACGGCCTGCTGCTCGGCGACCGTCCGTTCGGCTTCGTCGCCATCCTCGGCGTGATCGCGCTCGCCGGCATGATCATGCGCAACACCGTGATCCTGGTCGACCAGATCGCCCACGACCTCGACGCCGGCGCCGATCCGTTCGACGCGGTGGTCGGCGCCACCGTGCGCCGGGCCCGCCCGGTGGTGCTGACGGCGCTCGCCGCCATCCTCGCCATGATCCCGCTGTCGGAAAACGTGTTCTGGGGGCCGATGGCGGTCGCGATCATGGGCGGCCTCGCGGTCGCGACCCTCCTGACGCTGCTGTTCGTGCCGGCGCTCTACGCCCTCGCCTTCCGGATCCGCAGGCCGAAGCCCGTGGTGGCGGAGCCCGCCCCGGCGATCCCGTCGGCGGCCGTGGCGACTCGCGAGGCGCCGTCCGTCCAGCGGCCCGCGCTCCCGCTCGGCGCGGCGCCGCTCCCGGCGGAGTGAGCCGCCCGCATCCCGCTCCGTCGTCCGGCCTCCCCCGAGCCGGACGAAGGGCCGGCCGGCCGCGTCCCACCGCGGTCGGCCGGCACATCACGGAGAAGCCTTCTCGCGACGCCCCCTTCTCCCCTTGCGGGAGAAGGACTCCCGTCCCGCTCTCACCGCCCCGCCGGCGTGCCCAGCCCGGTGAACAGCCAGGCGTGCTCCGGCGCGTTGTGGAACTTCCAGACCCGCTTCGGACCGGCCATGACGTTGAGATACCAGCTGTCGTAGCCGTGCAGGGTCGCGACCGGGTGGTAGCCGCGCGGCACCAGGACCACGTCGCCGTCCTCCACCGCCATCGTCTCGTCGAGGTCGCGGGCGTCGGTGTAGACGCGCTGGACCGCGAACCCCTGGGGCGGGTTCAGGCGGTGGTAGTAAGTTTCCTCGAGGTAGCTCTCGTTCGGCAGGTCGTCGACGTCGTGCTTGTGCGGCGGATAGGACGAGGTGTTGCCGCCCGGCGTCACCACCTCCACCACCAGCAGCGAATGCGCCGCGCCGTCGTCCTCGGGCATGACGTTGGTGACGTGGCGGGTGTTGGAGCCCTGGCCGCGCACGATTTGCGGATGAGTGCCGGGCGGGATCAGGCGGGCCGGATGGTCGCCGCCGCCCGGCGCCGAGCACACCGCGATCTCGAGCGCGGTCTCGGCGGTCACCGCGTAGGACGAGCCGGCCGGCACGTAGACCGCGTGCGGCGACCCCTCGAAAGGACTCGTGCGGCCGCCGACGACGCCGAAATCCTCGGCGCCGGCACGGATCCGCGCCAGCCCGGCCACCAGCACGAGGCAGACCTCGCGCCCGCCGGTGTCGGCGGCGATCGTCCCGCCCGGCTCCAGCCGGTGGACCTCGAAACCGACGTAGGCCCAGCCGGCGCTCTCCGGCGTCACGGCGTGGATGCGGCCGGTGCCGCCGGCGGGCTTGACGAGCAGGTCGGCCATGACGTCCTCCGGGGTCCAAGAGATCGCGATCAGGCGTCGAGGCCGGCCTCGCGGGCCATCGCCTTCAGCGCCTTCAGGCCCATGCCCTGGTAGTGCAGCGGGTTGCGCACTGACGGGTCCTGCTCGGCCTCGATCACCAGCCAGCCGGAGTAACCATGCGCGGCGGCCTCCTTCAATACCGGCGCGAAGTCGACGCAGCCCTCCGGGTCGCCCGGCACGGTGAAGACGCCGCGGCGCACGCCCTCGAGGAAGGACAGGCCCTCGGCCCGCACCGTCGCCATCACGTCCGGCCGGATGTTCTTGGCGTGGATGTGGGCGACGCGGTGCATGTGCTTGCGGGCGAGCCGGGTGGGGTCGCCGCCGCCGAAGGTGGCGTGGCCGGTGTCGAGCAGCAGGTGGGTCGCCGGACCGGTCATCGCCATGAAGCGGTCGATCTCTTCCTCGCTCTCGATCACCGTGCCCATGTGGTGGTGGTAGACCAACGTGATCCCCTGCGCGGCGGCGAAGGCGGCGAGCGCCTCGATGCCGTCCGTCAGGCGGGTCCATTCGGCGTCGGTCATGCGCGGGCGATCGTTGACGGCGACGGCGTCGTTGCCGTGGACGGTGTTGGAGCATTCGCAGGTGATGATGCGGTTCGAGCCGGCCGCCTTCAGCATGTCGAGGAAGACCTGCATCGCCGCCTTCTCGGTCTCCAGGTCGTCGACCAGGAGGTTGGTCGAGTGCCAGCCGGAGACGAAGCGCAGGCCGTAGGCGCCGAGCCGCTCCTTCAGCGCGTGGCCGTCGTCCGGCATCTTGTGGCCCTTCTCGATGCCGTCGAAGCCGATGGTGCGGCAGTCGGCGAGGCAGTCGTCCAGGCTGATGTGGGCGCCGATGGTCCGGTCGTCGTCGTTGGACCAGGCGATGGGGTTGGTGCCGTAGAGGATCATGGCGAGGGGACTCGTCGGGAGGAGGGAATCAGGCGTCCGCGCGGTCGGCGAGGGCCGCTTCGTAGCGGGCGCGGGCGGCGGCGAGTTCGGGCCGGGTGCCGACCTCGGGCACCGCGACGTCCCACCAGTGGCCGCCGACGTCGGTGCCGGTCTTCGGGTCGGTGTCGATCACAATCACCGTCGGCACGCGGCGGCCGCGGGCGGCGACGATCTCGGCCTCGAGCGCGGCGATGCCGTCGGCCTTGACCGCGTGCGCGCCCATCGACCCGGCGTGGGCGACGAAGTCGATCGCCGGCTGGGTCTCGACCCGGCAATTCTCGTAGAGATTGTTGAAGGGGGCGCCGCCGGTGGCGAGCTGCAGGCGCGAGATGCAACCGTAGCCGCGGTTGTCGGTGAGCACCACGGTGAAGGGCACGCCGAGCATGACCGCGGTGGCGAGCTCGGAATTGGCCATCATGTAGCTGCCGTCGCCGACGAAGCAGATCACCTCGACCTCGGGCCGGGCGAGCGCGATGCCGAGCGCGCCGGCGATCTCGTAGCCCATGCAGGAATAGCCGTATTCCATGTGGTAACCGTTCGGCACGGCGTTCCACAGCACTTGCAGCGCGCCCGGCATGGTGCCGGCGGCGCAGGTGACGAGCGTGTCGGGCCCGGCCCGGCGCTGCACCGCGCCGATCACCTCGGCGTCGGTCGGCAGCGCGTTGCCGGCCGCCGGCGCCGCCTTGACCGCGGCGATCGCCTCGAACCAGCGCGTGCGCAGGCTGCCGTCGGGTTCGGCGAAGCGATGGTCGCCGAGGCCGGCCGAGAGCCGCTCCAGCGCCACCTTGGCGTCGGCGACGAGGCCGATGGCGCCGTGCTTGCCGGCGTCGAACGGGGCGACGTTGATCGAGACCAGCCGGCGCGCCGGGTTGCGGAACAGCGACCACGACCCGGTGGTGAAATCCTGGAAGCGGGTGCCGACGCCGACGACGAGGTCGGCCTCGGCGCAGATCGCGTTGGCGGCGGCCGAGCCGGTGACGCCCGGCGAGCCGAAGTTGAGCGGATCGTCCCAGCCGAGCGCCGCCTTGCCTGCCTGCGTCTCGACCACCGGAATGCGGTGGCGGGCGGCGAAGGCGGCGAGCGTCGCCTCGGCGCCCGAGTAGAGCACGCCACCGCCCGAGACCAGCACCGGCCGCTCGGCCGCCTTCAGGGCGGCGAGCACGTCGGCGAGTTCGGCGGCGTCCGGTTCCGGCCGGCGGATCCGCCAGACCTTCGGCTCGAAGAAGCGCTCGGGCCAGTCGAAGGCCTCGGCCTGGACGTCCTGGCAGAAGGCGAGGGTGACCGGGCCGCAGGCGACCGGGTCGGTCATCACCTGGAGCGCGCGCGGCAGCGCGGAGAGCAGCTGCTCGGGCCGCACGATCCGGTCGAAGTAGCGGCTGACCGGGCGGAAGCAGTCGTTGGCGCTGACGGTGCCGTCGCCGAAGTCCTCGACCTGCTGCAGCACCGGATCGGGCGCGCGGTTGGCGAAGACGTCGCCGGGGATGAACAGCACCGGCAGGCGGTTGACGTGGGCGAGGGCGGCGGCGGTCACCATGTTGGTGGCGCCGGGGCCGATCGAGGAGGTCACGGCCATCGCCTTCCGGCGCCGCATCGTCTTGGCGTAGGCGATCGCGGCGTGGGCCATGGTCTGCTCGTTCTGGCCACGCCATGTCGGCAGGGCGTCGCCGATGCCGTGCAGGGCCTCGCCGATGCCGGCGACGTTGCCATGGCCGAAGATCGCCCAGACGCCCTCGACGAAGCGCCCGCCGTCCTCGGTGCGCTGCGCCGCGAGCCAGCGCACCATCGCCTGGGCGGCGGTCAGTCGAACGGTTGCCATGGTCCTCTCCCTCCGCCCGCGGTCTCGGCGCCGCGGCTCGATCCAAGTGGTGCCATACCTCGTTCGTGAAGTCCCGACGTGTCGGGACTTCACGAGGTTTCGGCCTTTCGGCCGGCGCCCGGTCGGGCGCTTCTCGCCCGCAAAGTTCCGACCACGGGTCGGAACCCTGCGCGCTCGGTGTCACGCCGCGCGCGGCCGTGCCAGTCCGTTCCAGGCCTCGACCAGAGTCCCGAAGCGGGCGGCCATGTCGGCCACCGCCGCGGCGTCGTCGATGTCGCCGGCGAGCCAGCGCGCCGCCGCGTCGGCGAAGATGGTGCGCCCGACCGCGAAGCCCTTGACCAGCGGGCTGACCCGGGCGGCCCGGAAGGCGGCGACCAGATCCTCCTCCGGGGCCTCGAGGCCGAGCAGCAGGATGCCGCGGCAGTAGGGGTCGCCGGCGCGGATCGCCGCCTCGATCCGGGTCCAGGCGGCGGGGTCGGCCTGCGGCTCGAGCTTCCACCAGTCCGGCTGGATGCCGAGGTCGTAGAGCCGGCGGATCACGCTCGCCACCGTGTCCTCACCGAGGGCGCCGTGCTTGCCGGCGATGATCTCGACCAGGAGTTCGCGCCCGACCGTGCGGGCGGCGTCGGCGAGGCGCAGCAGTTCGCGCTCCTGGCGCGCCTTCAGCTCGGCCGGGTCGTCCGGGTGGTAGAAGCACAGGCACTTCACCGTGTGCCCCACCGGCCATTCCGTCAGGTGGCTGCCGAGGTCGGGCAACTGGTCGAAGTCGAGCGGACGCGAGCCGGGCTTCTCGACCGGCCGGCCGATCCAGAAACCGTGGCGGGCGGCGGCGAACAGCGCCTTGCGGCCGTGGGTGCCGTCGATCAGCATGCCGAAGCCGGCCCGCCCGCGCGCCACCCGGGCCGCCGCCTCGACGGCGAGCAGCTTGAAGTCGGCGATGCGCTCGCGCGGCGCGCCCAGGCGGTCGGCGACCTCCTCGAGCTGGATCCGGTGGTCGATCGCCAGCGCCACGAGGCCGTCGGTCTGCGGTCGCCGTGTCGTCGCCCAGTGCAGGTGGGCGAGGTCGGCGTCCTTGCGCAGCGCCCGGTGCGGGCTGCCGTTCCCGAGGAAGTGCGACAGCTCGGCGAAGGTCGGGTATTCCGGCGAGCACAACAGGCGCGACACCGCGAAGGCGCCGCAGGCGTTGGCCCAGGTCGCGGCCGTCGCAAGGTCCTCGCCGCCGAGCCAGCCGCGCAGGAAGCCGGACATGAAGGCGTCGCCGGCGCCGAGCACGTTGTAGACCTCGATCGGGAAGCCGCGGCCGACGATGCCGTCCTCGAGGTCGTCGGGGATGGCGCCGTCGTAGACGATGCAGCCCATCGCCCCGCGCTTCAGCACGATGGTGGCGTCCGAGACCGCGCGGATCGCCTTCAGGCTGGCGGCGACGTCGCCGGCGCCGGTGGCGATCATGATCTCCTCTTCGGTGCCGACCACGAGGTCGCAGTCGGGCAGCACCGCGGCGAGCCGCTCGGAGACGGCAGCGGAGGCGACGTAGCGCTCGAAGCCGGCGTCGTGGCCGGCGAGGCCCCAGAGGTTGGGCCGGTAGTCGACGTCGAACACCACCTTGGCGCCGTGCGCCCGGGCGAGCCGGATCGCCTTCCGCTGCGCCGCCTCGGCGGCCGGCCTGGAGAAGTGGGTGCCGGTGACGACGATCGCCCGGGTCGAGGCGATCAGCGCCTCGTCGACGTCGCCCTCGTCGAGCGCCATGTCGGCGCAGTCGGAACGGTAGAAGATCATCGGGCTGACGCCCTCGTCCTCGACGGCGAGCAGGACGAGCGCGGTGAGGCGGGCCGGGTCGACCGCCACGCCGGCGGTCGCGACACCCTCGCGGGCGAGCTGCTCGCGCACGAACCGGCCCATCTGCTCGGCGCCGACCCGGGTGACGAGGCCGGAGCGCAGGCCGAGCCGGGCGGTGCCGATCGCGATGTTGGCCGGGCAGCCGCCCACCGCCTTGGTGAAGGTCTGGGCGTCCTCGAGCCGGGAGCCGATCTGCTGGCCGTAGAGGTCGACGGAGCAGCGCCCGATCGCGACGACGTCGAGTGTCTTCGTCATGTCCCTCTCCCGCCCCCGCCGGCCGTGCCATCCGCGGGAATGAACCGCACATTTCCTTTAATGTCAATGCAGAATGAAAATTCCATGTGGTGAAGGGGCGTGGCGGAGATCGCACGGGCCGGTGTGGCAGGGGATCGACGGCTGGGGACGAAGCCCCGCGCGACGAAGCGGAGGCGGTCGAGCCGGCCGCGGTCGCTCCTCCACTGCGCACCACGCACCGCTCCCGCAGGCCGCCCTTCATCCTTGCCCGTAAACGGCAATTCATCCTTCCCCTCAGGGGAAGGTGCCGAGCGGAGCGAGGCGGAAGGGGTCGCGACGGACGACGGCAGGAGCCCGTTCCGCCCGTGACGTGCACCGGAGACCCCACGGAACCCCGACCCCTTCCGGCCCTTCGGGCCACCTTCCCCTGAGGGGAAGGATGAAGGCCGCGCTGCGCTCCTCGGCGTCGTGCCGCGTTCCCGAGAGGACGGACGAACGTCGGTGTCGCCCCCCTCCTGCCGGCCCCCGCTTGACACCGCCGGAACCGGCGGAATAGTGCTTCCATCGAACACCCGATCGGCATTTCCGTTCCGCTACGGTCCGTCGGGACCGCGGCCGGGCCGTCGGTTCGGCCCGGGATGCGGGCGTTGCTGGAGAGGCCACCATGACCTTGAGACTGGGACTACTCGGCGCCGGCCGGATCGGCAAGGTGCACGCCCGCGCCGTCGCCGCGACGCCGGGCGCGCGCCTCGTCGCGGTCGCCGACGCCATGCCCGGCGCCGCCGCGGCGCTGGCGGCCGCGGCCGGGGCCGAGGTCCGCGACGTCGACGCCATCATGGACGCCGACGACGTCGACGCGGTGATGATCACCACGCCGACCGACCTGCACGCCACCATGATCGAGCGCGCCGCCAAGGCCGGCAAGGCGATCTTCTGCGAGAAGCCGATCGACCTTTCGGCCGCCCGCGTGCGCGACTGCCTCGCCGTCGTCGCCGATACCGGCACGCCGCTGATGGTCGGCTTCAACCGCCGCTTCGACCCCAACTTCATGGAGGTCAAGCGCCGAATCGAGGCCGGCGCCATCGGCAAGGTCGAGATGGTCGCGATCACATCGCGCGATCCCGGCCCGCCGCCGGTCGAGTACATCGCGCGCTCCGGCGGCCTCTTCCGCGACATGACCATCCACGACTTCGACATGGCGCGCTGGCTGCTCGGCGAGGAGCCGGTGTCGGTGTTCGCGGCCGCCTCCGTGCTGGTCGATCCGGCGATCGGCACCGCCGGCGACGTCGACAGCGCCTCGGTGATCCTCACCACCGCCTCGGGGAAGATCGCGCAGATCTCCAACTCGCGCCGCGCCACCTACGGCTACGACCAGCGCATCGAGGTGCACGGCTCGGCCGGCCTCGTCTCGGCCGAGAACCTGCGCGCCACCACGGTCGAGGTCGCCAACGCCGAGGGCTACCGCCGCGAGCCGCTGCTCGACTTCTTCATGACGCGCTACACCGCCGCCTACGCCAACGAGATCGCCGCCTTCCTCGCCGCGCTCGAGGCGAAGGCGCCGATGACCCCCTCGGGCGACGACGGGCTCAAGGCCCTCCTGATCGCCGACGCCGCCACCGAGAGCGCCCGCACCGGCCGCCTCGTCGCGATCGGCTGATCCGGCGATCAGCGTCGCCGAAAAGAGGACGGCCGCGGTGCGAGGCACCGCGGCCGTTTCCATTCGGAACGCGTGTCCGCCGCCGCGGTCAGGCCGTGGCGGGCTTCTTCAGGAGGCGCAGCAGCACCGCGGTGACCAGCGTGCCGGCGACGATGGCGACGAGATAGCCGCCGAGGTGGACCACCGCGTTGGGGATCGGCAGCACGAAGACGCCGCCGTGCGGGACCTTGAGCTCGGCGCCGACCAGCATCGAGATCACGCCGGCGGTGGCCGAGCCGGCCATCAGCGCCGGGATCACCCGCATCGGATCCTTGGCGGCGAAGGGGATCGCGCCCTCGGTGATGAAGGAGATCCCGAGCACGGCGGCGGCGTTGCCGGCCTCGCGTTCCTCCGCGGTGAAGCGGTCGCGGAAGATCCAGGTGGCGAGCGCGATGCCGAGCGGCGGCGTCATGCCGGCGGCCATGGCGGCGGCCATCGGGGTGTAGACGCCGGAGGCGATCAGGCCGGTGGCGAAGGTGTAGGCCGCCTTGTTGACCGGGCCGCCCATGTCGAAGGCCATCATGGCGCCGATGACGATGCCGAGCAGCACGCCGTTGGTGGTGCCGAGACCCTTCAGCCAGTCGGTCATCGCGGCCAGCACCGCCGCGACCGGCTCGCCGACCACGTAGATCATCAGGAGGCCGGTGATCGCGGTGCCGAGCAGCGGCAGCAGCAGGATCGGCTTCAGGCCCTCGAGGTTCTTCGGCAGCCGGATCGCCTTCGCCAGGAAGGCGACCACGTAGCCGGCCATGAAGCCGGCGACGATGCCGCCGAGGAAGCCGGCGCCGATCGAGCCGGCCAGCATGCCGCCGATGGCACCTGGCGCGATGCCCGGCCGGTCGGCGATCGAATAGGCGATGAAGCCGGCGAGCATCGGCACCATCAGCGCGAAGCCGGCCTTGGCGCCGATATTGAAGAGGGCCTGTCCGAGCGTGCCGGCGTGGGCGTCGTCGTAGACGTAGATGCCGCCGAGCGCGAAGGCGAGGGCGATCAGGAGGCCGCCCGCCACGACGAAGGGCAGCATGTAGGAGACGCCGGTCATCAGGTGCTTGTAGGCGCCGGTGCGGGCGGCGGCGCGCGCCGCCTTCTCGGCGGCCACCTCGGCGGCGAGGTCGCGGCCGGCGCCGCCCTTCGCCCCGCCGAGCACGGTCGCTTCCGCAAAGGCGCGGGCGACGAGGCCCTTGCCGTCGCCGATCGCCGGCTTGGTGCCCGATTGGAACACCCGCTTGCCGGCGAAGCGCGCGAGGTCGACGTTGGTGTCGGCGGCGATGATCACGAGATCCGCGGCGGCGATCTCCTCGGCGGTCAGCGTGTTCTGCGCGCCGACCGAGCCCTGCGTCTCCACCTTCACCGTGTGGCCGAGCGCCTTGGCGCCCTGCTCGACGCCCTCGGCGGCCATGAAGGTGTGGGCGATGCCGGTCGGGCACGACGTGATCGCGACCACGAACTTCGCCGCGCCCGTCGGCGCAGCCGCCGATCCGGCCGCGGCCACCGCCGCGGCGACGACGCGGCCCGCGTCGGCGAGCACGGCCTCGACCGTCGCGGTCGTGGTGGCCTTGCCGGCGAAGCGGCCGTCGGCCGGCACGTCGCCGACCAGCAGCACGGCGTCGGCGGCGGCGATGGTGGCGTCGTCGAGCGGCGTCGCGACGCCGTCGGGGCTGCGCGTCTCGACAGAGGCGGCGGCGCCGAGCGCGGCCGCGGCCTTCTTCAGCGCCTCGGCGGCGAGCACGGCGCGCGAGCCGCGCTCGGTCACGCCGATCACGATGGACAATGTCGACATCAGGTCCTCCGGTGCGCGGGCGTCGCGGCCCGCGAGGGTGCGGTCCGCCGGGCTCCTCAGCCGGCGAGGCGGGTGATCTCGGCCGCGTCCGCCAGCGCGCGCACCACGTCCGGCGCGGGCAGGTGGGGTCCGATGCGGCCGAGCTTGGCGGCGGCGAAGGCGACCGCCCGGCGGGCGGTGGCCTCGGGATCGAGGTCCTCGGCGATGGCGGTGACGAGCCCGGCGACCATGGCGTCGCCGGCCCCGACCGTGCTCTCGGCACGGACCGCCGGCAGGCGGGCGGCGATCACCGCGCCCGCGCGCACGAACAGCGCGCCGTCGGCACCGAGCGAGACGACGACGAGGCCGATGCCGCGGCGGACGAGGCCGGCGGCGGCCTCGACGAGACCGTCCCGGTCGGCGATCGGCCGGCCGGCCCATTCCTCGAGCTCGTGGCGGTTCGGCTTGACGGCGTAGGGCAGGTCGCCCGGCGCCGCGGCGAGCACGGCGGCGAGCGCCGGACCGGAGGTGTCGACGACGACGCGGGCACCGGCGGCGCCGAGCGTGCGGGCGAGCCGGGCCCAGCTGTCGGGGGCGAGGCCCGCCGGCAGCGAGCCGGCGAGCGCCACCGGGGCGCCCGGCGTCGCCGCGGCGAGCGCCGTCGCGGCGACCTCGGCCAGCGCCTCGGCGTCGGCGGCCGGCCCGGGCATGTTGAGGTCGGTGGTCTCGCCGGAGCAGAGGTCGGCGATCTTGACGTTGGTGCGGGTGTCGCCGGCGATCCGGACGAAGCGGTCGGCGATGCCCTTGGCGGCGAAGAAGCCGGCGAAGATGCCGTCGTTGCCGCGGCCGATCAGCCCCGTCGCGGTCACGGCCGCGCCCCAGTCGGCGGCGCAGCCGGCGACGTTGACGCCCTTGCCGCCGGCGTTGGAGACCACCGACACCGCGCGGTTGACCGCGCCCGGCCGGAAGCCGTCGACGCCGACCGTGAGGTCGACCGCGGCGTTGAGCGTGACGGTGACGACCGGCCTCATCGCCCGGCCCCTTCGGCCGGGGCGGTGTCGAGCGCGCGGACCTCGTCGGCGGTGGCGCAGGCGAGCGCCGTCTCGGCGAGCGCGGCGAGGTCGGCCTTCGAGGCCGCCCGGATCCGCGCCTTCACCGCCGGGATGTCGCGCGGCGTCATCGACAGCTCGTCGACGCCGAGCCCGACCAGCAGCGCCGCCCCGAACGGATCGCCGGCGATGCCGCCGCAGACGCCGACCCAGCGCCCGTGCACGGCGGCGCCCGCGACGGTGCGGCGGACGAGCCGCAGCACCGCCGGGTGCAGGCCGTCGGCCTCGGCGGCGAGTTCGGGATGCTGGCGGTCGACGGCGAGGGTGTACTGGGTGAGGTCGTTGGTGCCGATCGAGAAGAAGTCGACGTGGGCGGCGTAGACGTCGGCCATCTCGGCCGCGGCCGGCACCTCGACCATGATGCCGAGCGGCACCGCGGGCGCGCCGACCTCGGCGCGGATCCGCTCGGCGGCGGCGCGCACGGCCAGGATCTCGCCGAGCGAGGTGATCATCGGCAGCATGATCGACAGCCGCGCCCCGCCGGCGGCGGCGCGGTAGAGCGCTCTGAGCTGCGGCTCCATCAGGTCGGGCCGGCGCAGGAGCAGCCGGGTGCCGCGCACGCCGAGGAACGGGTTCTGTTCCACCGGCAGGGCGAGGTGCGGCACCTGCTTGTCGCCGCCGATGTCGAGCGCGCGCACGATCAACGGGCGGCCGCCGAGCGCGGCGGCCATGGCGGCGTAGCCCTCGGCCTGCTCGTCCTCGGACGGCGTGCGGCCGCTCTCGAGGAACAGGAACTCGGTCCGCATCAGCCCGACGCCCTCGGCGCCCTGGTCGAGCGCGCCGGCGACCTGCTCGGGCTTGTTGACGTTGGCGCCGATCTCGACGGCGTGGCCGTCGGTGGTCACCGCCGGGCGGGCGCGCTCGGCGGCCTCGGCGGCGGTGCGCGCGGCCTCGGCGGCGATGCGGTCGCGCGCCGCGGCGACGTCGGCGTCGGTCGGCTCGACGAACAGCCGGCCGCCGTCGCCGTCGAGGATGGCGGGCCGGCCGGAGGTCAGCTCGAGCAGCGCCGCGCCGCCGGCGACCAGCGCGGGCAGGCCGAGGGTGCGGGCGAGGATGGCGGTGTGCGAGGCCGGGCCGCCCTCGGCCATGGCGAGGCCGGCGATCCGGCCGAGGTCGAGCGCGGCGGTGTCGGACGGGGCGAGGTCGGCGGCGACCAGGATCACCGGGCCGTCCGGCAGGTCGTCGAGGCCACGGGCCGCGGTCTCGGGGGCGAGGCGGGCGAGCACCCGGCGACCGACGTCGCGCATGTCGGCGGCGCGGGCGGCGAGCAGCGGATCGGGGCTCTTGGCCAGCGCGGCGGCGACGGTCTCGACCGCCCGCGTCCAGGCGAAGGCCGGGCCGTGGCCGTCGACCATGGCGCGGCAGGCGGCGGTGATCAGGTCGGGGTCGGCCAGCATCTCGGCCTGGGCGGTGAAGATGCCGCCTTCCGAGCGGCCGATCCGGCGCGCGGTGTCGTCGGCGACGAGCTTCAGGTCGTGCACGGTCGCGGCGATGGCGTCGTCGAGCCGGCGGCCGGCGGCGTCGAGCGGCTCCCAGACGTCGGCGACCTCGGTCGCGGCCGGGCGGATCACGTGCAGCGTGCCGACGGCGAGGCCGGGCGCCGCGCCGATGCCGCGGACGGCGGCGAGCGCGGTCGGCGGCTGGAAGCCGCGGCCGGCACCGGCGCGGGCGGCGGCGCGCTCGGCGTCGGCGCGCTCCTCGGCGGTCAGCGCGCGCACGGCGGCGAGGAAGCCGGCGAGCGCCTCCGCGGTCGCGGCCGAGATCGTCACGCGCTCGCCGTGCCCGAGGCCGAGCTGCAGCAGACCGACCAGCCGGGTCGGATCTGCCGCCTCGGCGCCGCGGCGCACCTGGATCGGCACGCCGGCGCGGCGGGCGGCCTCGACCCAGCGCGCGGCCGGGCGGGCGTGCAGGCCGCTCGGATAGTCGACCACCCATTCGGCGGCGGCGGGCAGATCGGCCGGCGGCGCGGCGTCGGCTGCCGCGAAGGCCGCGGCGGCGTCAGCGTCGAGGGCGGCGACGATCGCCAACGGGTCTCCGGTTCCGGCGAGGTCGGCGAGCTTCGCCTCGTCCTGCAGCAGTCGCGTCAGCTTGCGCAGGATGGCGATGTGGGCGTCCGACTGCGCCGCGATCGCGAACACCAGCCGCACCGTCTGGCCGGCGTTCCACGTCACGCCCTCCGGCACCTGCACCACCGCGATGCCGTTGTGGCGCACCAGCGCGCGGTCCTCGACCATGCCGTGCGGGATGGCGACGCCGTGGCCGAGGTGGGTCTCGGCGACGGCCTCGCGGCGCAGCATGCTGCCGGCGTAGGCGGGGTCAACGTAGCCGGCGTCGGCCAGGAGACCGGCGGCGAGGCGGATCGCCTCGTCCTTGGAGGCGGGGCGGGCACCGAGGCGCACGAGCGCCGGCGCGAGCAGCGGCCTGGAGGCGGCGTTCATTCGGATCTATCCTCCCGTCACCGGTTTCGGCGGCCTGAAAAGCTTTTCAGTTCGGAGGGCGCATAGCACACCCGGGGTTTTCCCTGGAAGGGCGTTGCTTTGCGTATTGCGGGGAAAAGCGCCGGATGGTCTAACGATGCAGCGATTGGAGATCGTTTTCAGTCATGGCGGTGGGAATCAAGGATGTCGCCCGGGCGGCCGGGGTCTCGCCGGCCACGGTGTCGCGCGTGCTCGGCAACGGGCCGGTCAGCACCTCCTTGCGCGAGCGCGTCGAGACGGCGATCCGGCTGACCGGCTACCGGCCGAACCTGTCGGCGCGCCGGCTGCGCTCGCAGCATTCGCGCACCATCGGCCTGATCGTCTCCGACCTCGGCAACCCCTTCTTCACCGCGCTCAGCCGCGCGGTCGAGGACGCCGCCTATCGCGCCGAGATGCGCGTCGTGCTCTGCAACACCGACGAGAACCCGGCGCGCGAGGCGATGTACCTGCGCCTGATGCAGGAGGAGCGCGTCACGGGCGTGATCTACGCCCCGACCCGCCGCATGGCCGCCTCGCTCGGCCAGATGGACTTCGACTTCCCCGTCGTGCTGGTCGACCGCACCGGCCCGGTCGGGCGCCACGACGGCGTGCTGCTCGACAACCGCGACGCCGCCGGCCGTCTCGCCGACCATCTCGCCGCCCGGGGCTTCCGCCGCATCGCCGGCCTGTTCGGCAACACCAGTTCCACCGCCGAGGACCGCCACGCCGGCTTCGTCGCCGCGCTCGCCGGCCACGGCCTGACCGCGCGGGCGAGCTTCGTCGCGCCCGCGGTCGCCGCCGCCGAGGAGGCCGCCGCCGCGCTCCTCGCCGGCCCGGACCGACCCGACGCGATCGTCGGCTCCAACGGCCTGATCCTGCTCGGCATTGTCAAGGCGCTGAAGGCCGCCGGCTTCGCGATGCCCACCGACGTCGCCGTCGCCGGCTTCGACAACGAGGTCTGGACCGACCTCGTCGGCGACGGCGTCACCGTGATCGAGCAGCCGGTCGCCGACATCGGCCGCGCCGCCATGTCGCTGCTGTTCGAGCGCCTCCAGAACCCCGACGGCGCCGCCCGCACCGTCATGCTCGCCGGCCGCCTGATCGAACGTGGCTCGACCCGGCGGGCCTGAACCGGTTCCCCCCAGAACGACTTCGCCGCCGGGATTGCTCCCGGCGGCGTGTCGTCGTGGTCCCGTGCCTTTCGCGAGTCGGGACGTCTTCCGCCCGCCCGGTTCTCTCCGCTCAGTTCTTCTCGGGCAGATCCGCGGAGACCTTCCAGTCGCGGAGCTTGTAGACGGTGCCGGGCCGCGGCCGCGGCTTGTCGGCGCCTTCGCGCATGCGGCGCTTGAAGCTGTGGATCGGGGTGGCGAGGTCGTCGATGCGGATCTCCACCACCGACGGGCCGTCGTGGGCGAAGGCGCGATCGAGCGCCGGGCCGATGTCGTCGGGCTTGTCGACGTAGATCCCGAGCAAGCCGAGGCCCGCCGCCGCCGCCGCGAAGTTCGGGTGGCAGCTCTGGCTCTCCAGCATCGCCGACTGCACGTTCTTGAAGAAGATCTCCTGCCACAATTGGATCCAGCCGAGCCGGCCGTTGTTCAGCACCACGTTGACCACGCGCTGGTTCTGCTGCAGCTGCGTCGCCAGTTCGCCGATCGTGTAGGAGAAGCCGCCGTCGCCGGCCACCGTCACGATCCGCGCCTCCGGACGGGTCGCCGCCGCGCCGATCGCCGCCGGCGTCGAATAGCCGAGCCCGCCCTGGCCGCGGGCGTAGAGGAAGCCCCGGCCCGCCTTGGTCGCCGGCAGGAAGTTGGCGATCCAGCCCGCCGAGAAGGACGCGTCGGAGACCACGACGTCGTCCGCCGTCAGCCGCTTGGCGAGTTCCGCCATCGCCCGCGGCGGGTTGATCGGGATCTGGTCGGTCGCGATCTCCTCGGCCTTCTGCGCCTCGCCCTCGGCCTTGACCGCGGCGATCCGCTCCAGCCACGCCGGGTGCGACTGCCGCGTCAGGCCGGCGGCGAGCAGGGCGAGCGCCTCGCGCACGTCCGAGTACAGCGACACCGTCGGGCGGAAGGTGCGGCCGTGCTCGGCCGGGTCGGCGTCGATGGTGATGGTCGCCTGCTCCGGCAGCGGCAGCGTCCAGTTCATCGCGGTGTTCTGGCTGGCCTTGGAGCCGCACCAGATCACCAGGTCCGCCTCCTTGATCAGCTCGATCGCGGCGTAGGAGCCGAGCGGGTTGAGCGTGCCGGCGGCGTAGGGCAGCGTCTCCGGCACCGCGCCGCGGCCGGTCAGCGAGGTGACGACGAGGCCCTGCAGCTTGTCGGCGAAGGCGCCGGCCTCGGCCCAAGCCGAGGCGCCGTGGACGCCGCCGCCGTAGACCACCGCCGGCCGCTCGGCCCGCCGGATCAGGGCGAGCGCGTCGGCGAGCCCCGCCGCCGTCGGGGCCGAGCGCACGAACGGCGCCTTCGAGGCGCGGGCGTCGACGGCGACCTTGACCGTCGCCTCGTCCCACTCGGCGTCGAAGATGTCGTGCGGGATGATCAGCGCCACCGGGCCCGGGCGCGGCGAGGTGGCAACGCGGAAGGCGGTGCGGATCAGGTCCGGCAGCGCCGAGGCCGAGGGCACCAGCCAGGCGTCCTTGGAGAAGGACTTGAAGAAGGCGAGCTGGTCGAAGCCCTGGGAGGCGATGCCCTTGTCCTTCAGCGACAGCCAGTCGAGCGGCAGCTCGCCGACGATGCCGATCATCGGGATCGAGGCGTTGAGCGCCTCGAGGAAGCCGGCCGGCAACAGGTTGGCGCCGGGGCCGACCGTGACGTCGACCACGCCCGGCTTGCCGGTCAGCCGGGCGTAGGCGTCGGCAGCGTAGGCGGCGTTTCGCTCGTCGCGCATCAAGACGTGCCGGATCCGGTCCGTCCGACGCGAGATGCCGTCGTGCAGCGCCGTCGTCTGTCCGCCCGGCATGCCGAACACCAGCTCGACGCCGTATTGCGCCAGCATCTCGGCTACCAGATCGCCTATGTGGGACATCGTCCTCGTTCCTGTTCGCTCGAAAGGGGGACGCCGCTCGGGGGAGGGCTCGCGGCGTCGCAGGGGAAGCGTCGAGCGGGCTCGACGGTGGGGCAGGGCGGGCGGGAGACGGTCCCGCCCCGCCCCGGGAGGCCCGGGCCGGGCGCGAGCGCCCGGTCCGGTCCGGTCCGTGGGTGTCGTACCTGCCTCGTAAAGTCCCGACGTGTCGGGACTTTACGAGATCTCGGCCTCTCGGCCGGCGCCCTGTCGGGCGCTTCTCACCCGCGACGCTCCGACCAAAGATCGGAACGTGGCGAGCTCGGCCTCAGGCGAGGCCCGTCACTTGGCGTCGGACCAGCTCTTGACGAGCTCGTCGTAGTTGACGGTCTGGGGCTTTTCCTTCTCGTTCTCGATCTTGGGCTGCGGGG
>NZ_SNXY01000014.1 GCF_004362745.1 Oharaeibacter diazotrophicus
CCCCGCAGCCCAAGATCGAGAACGAGAAGGAAAAGCCCCAGACCGTCAACTACGACGAGCTCGTCAAGAGCTGGTCCGACGCCAAGTGACGGGCCGGTGGGCTCCGGGGTTCGCCCCGGCGCCCGCCTCCTCCGCCGCCGGACCCCCGTGACGCCGCTCGCCGCGGCGGCACGAATCCGGTAGGACGACTCCCTAGCCGGGGCCTTCGCGGGCCCCGGCCGTCCCGATACTCGTCTCGCCCAGGCCCCGACGTGTCGGGACCCGTGCGAGGTTTCGGCGTTTCGGCCGGCGCCCGGTCGGGCGCTTCTCGCGTGCACGGCTCCGACCGCGGGTCGGACCCTTGCGCGCTCGGTATCCATGTTCCCCCGTGCCAGCGCCGGAGCCAGCCGTCCCATGTCCGCCTTCGTCCTCGCCATCGACCAGGGCACCACGTCGTCGCGCGCCATCGTCTTCGACGGCGATACCAGGGTGATCGGCATCGGCCAGCAGGAATTCCCGCAGCACTTCCCGCGCTCGGGCTGGGTCGAGCACGACCCGGAGGACATCTGGCGCACCACGGTGGAAACCGTGCGCTTCGCGCTGCAGCGGGCCGGCATCTCGGCCTCGGACCTCGCCGCGATCGGCATCACCAACCAGCGCGAGACCACCGTGGTGTGGGACCGCGCCACCGGCCGCGCGATCCACAACGCCATCGTCTGGCAGGACCGCCGCACCGCCGACCTCTGTGCCCGGTTGAAGGCCGATGGCCTCGAGGACGTCGCCGCCGAGCGCACCGGCCTCCTGCTCGACCCTTATTTCTCCGGCACCAAGGCGGCCTGGATCCTCGACACCGTGCCGGGCGCCCGCGCCCGCGCCGAGGCAGGCGAACTCGCCTTCGGCACCGTCGACAGCTTCCTCCTGTGGCGCCTCACCGGCGGCCGCGTCCACGCCACCGACGCCACCAACGCCTCGCGCACGCTGCTCTACGATATCCGCCGCGGCGGCTGGGACGACGACCTCCTGAAGGCGATCGGCGTGCCGCGGGCCATGCTGCCGGAGGTCAAGGACAGCGCCGCCGACTTCGGCACCACCGATCCCGCCCTGTTCGGCGCCGCGGTGGCGATCCGCGGCATCGCCGGCGACCAGCAGGCGGCCACGGTGGGGCAGGCCTGCTTCCGCCCGGGCATGCTGAAGTCGACCTACGGCACCGGCTGCTTCGCCGTGCTCAACACCGGCGCCGAGTTCGTGTCGTCGAAGAACCGACTGATCACCACGATCGCCTACCAGCTCGACGGCAAGCCGACCTACGCGCTCGAGGGCTCGATCTTCGTCGCCGGCGCGGCCGTGCAGTGGCTGCGCGACGGCCTCGGCATCGTCGAGCGTGCCGACCAGACCGGTCCGCTCGCCGACGCCGCCGACCCGAACCAGAACGTCTACATGGTGCCGGCCTTCACCGGCCTCGGCGCGCCGTGGTGGGACGCCGAGGCGCGCGGCGCGATCTTCGGCCTGACCCGCGGCACCGGCCCGCGCGAACTCGCCCGTGCCGCCCTCGAGGCGGTGTGCTACCAGACCCGCGACCTGATCGACGCCATGCACCGCGACTGGGCCTCGGCCGCCGACACGGTGCTGCGCGTCGACGGCGGCATGGTGGCGAGCGACTGGACCATGCAGCGCCTCGCCGACTTGCTCGACGCCCCGGTCGACCGGCCGGTGGTGCTCGAGACCACGGCGCTCGGCGCCGCTTTCCTGGCGGGGCGGCAGGCCGGGGTCTGGCCCGGCGAGGAGGGCTTCGCGGCGAACTGGCGCCTCGACCGCCGTTTCGAGCCGGCGATGGACGAGGACGTCCGCAGCGCCAAGCTCGCCGGCTGGCACGACGCGGTGCGACGGACGCGGACCGCGGGCTGATCCTCGCGAGGGGCGCGACCCGGCGTCGGCGGCATGGCCGGACCCTCGTGAGCGCCCGGCAAGTCGGGCGGTCACGGGACGGGCAAGAGCCTCGGCGGACCGTAAGGATCGACGCTCACGTCGTCGTCCGGGAAGCCGCATCATGCCCGTCCGCTCCATCCGCCTCCGCTCGCTCCTCGTCTTCGCCCTCCTGGCCGCTGCGGCTCCGGCGGCGGCCGCGCCCGGCAACGACGAGCCCGGCAACGCCCACACCATCTCCTCCGGCCAGCGCAGCCTGTTCGGCTCGCTCACCGGCGCGACCGCCGATCCCGGTGTGACGCTGATGGGCTCGGCGGCGCGCCCGTCGGTCTGGTACCGCATCGACGCCCCGCCGTCCGGTTGGTACTACGTCGACAGCGCCGGCACCGATTCCGGCCGCGACGGCGCCCGCGACATCGCCTTGTCGGTTTTCGAGCGCAAGGCCGACGGCAGCCTGAAGCCGATCCGCGAGGGCGGTCGCGTCAAGATCGACGGCCGCTTCGAGACCGACCTGTCCGGCGTCCGCTTCTTCGTGCCGCCGCAGGCCGGGCCGGTGCTGATCGCCGCCTCGGTCCCGGCGGCGGCCAAGGCCGGCGCCTTCCGCCTCAACCTGCACCGGATGCCGTCGGACGGCTCGAGCCCGATCGTCCTGACGCCGCCGACGCCGTTCCAGACCTATTTCGCCAACGTCCTCGGCGCCGTGCCGGTCACCGACCGGTCGACCACCTTCGCCATCTACACACCGATGCCGGCCAATCCGGTCAAGGCGCGGCTCGCGCTGTCGCACGACTTCGGCGCTTCCGTCGTCCCCGCGCTCGCCGCGGACACGGTCGTCGGCGACAACGAGGGCGCGACGGTGCGGCTGAAGACCGTCGGCCTCGGTCCCGACCAGGGCGCGATCGGCACCTTCGACCACATCGTCGGCGTCGAGGCCCGGACCCTCGTCTCCGGCGTGACCTTCGCCAAGCGGGCGATGCTGCGCAAGGTGCTGCGGCCGTCGACGGAGGTCTCGAGCGGGTCGCTGCACGTCACCGCCTCGGCGGGCCTGCGGCTCGGACCGCTCGGCGAGACGGTCTCCTTCGATCTCGTCATCCGCAACCGCCTCGGACTGCCGGCCAAGGGCTGCATCCTCGTCAACGGCATCCGCACGCTGGTGGCGGCCGGCCCGCTCGACGTCGGTCAGGCGGTGAACTGGCAGGTGGTGGATCCGCAGACAGGGCTGCCGTCGCCGCAGACCGCCCGGACCTTCGACGTCGCGGCCAACACCACCCGTCTGCTGCGCGTCAGCGCCGAGGTGCGCGTCCGTGACGCGGTCGTGCTCGATCCGAGCGTGGTCTGCGCCTCGCCGCGGGCGACCACGAGCATCCCGTTCGGGGCGCTGCACCACCGGCTCGTCGCCGAGAATGCGCCGCTGGTGGTCGGGCTGGCCGAGGACCGGGCCGAGCCGGCGCTGACCTTCGTCCCGAGCGGCGCCGGCGACGACGCGCCGCGGCTCTACAAGGTGTCCGCCGCCGTCGGCCGCCGCTTCGCCGTCGACATCCGCGGTCCGGGCGCGCTCGGTGGGGGCGCCACCTTCCTGAAGGTCCGCGTGAACCAGAACGCTCCCTGGCAGACGCCGGCGAAGTCGCCGCTGCAGGGCCAGGTCTGCCTCGACACCGTCGGTCCCGGCGAGGCCTGCGTCACGGCGCCGAAGGACGAGGTCGCCCTCGTGCTCGGCCCCGGCGAGACCCGCCGCGTGCTGGTGACGCTGCCGGCCGGCCTGGTGCCGAGCGGACAGACGGCCCGGCTCTACGTCCAGGTCACGGACGGCGCGATGCCGGTCGCCCTCGGCGGCTTCGCTGTCGCGGGGCAGTGAAACTCGTTTCCCGACGTCCCGACCCGTCGGGGCGTCGGGAGATTTCGGTCCTCCGGCCGGCGCTCGGTCGGGCGCGCGCAATCGGCGGACCGGCGCCCCGTCAGCCGATCGCTTCGTAGACCGCCAGCGTGAAGCCGATGTGCGCGTCGAGGAGGCGGCGCGCGACGGTGCCGTCGCGGGAGAGGACGGCGTCCATCAGCGCGGTGTGGTGGGAAAGCGCCGTGGCCTCGGCGAGGGCGGCCGCCACGGCCGGAGCGGGCGGCGCCCGCATCAGGATCACGCGCTGGTGCCGGTGGATGGCGTCGCGGAGTTCGCCGGCGAAGCGGTGCAGCGTCGGGGCGCGGGTGCCCTCGCACAGGGCGGCGTGAAAGGCCTCGTGGCGGGCCTCCCAGAGCGCCACGGCGTCCGGCGCGGCACCCACGACCAGCGGCGGGGCGAGCGTCAGCAGGTGGTGCGCGGCGACGATGCGCGCCTCCCAGGCGGCATCGCCGTCGCGGATCGACAGGGTGATCAACTCGGCCTCGACGAGGCCGCGGGCGTGCTGGAGGTCGCGGATGTCCTCGGCCCGGACCGGGGCGACGCGGAAGCCCTTGTGCAGTTCGGAGGTCACCAACCCCTCGGCCTCGAGCCGCGACAGCGCCTCGCGCAGCGGCGTCCAGCCGAGCGCGAAACGGGCGGTCAGCGCGGAGAGCGTGAGGGCCGCGCCGGGCTCGAGGTCGCCGTCGAGGATCGCCCGCCGCAACAGGTCGTAGGCCGTGCCGCTCTTGGAGACCATGCGAAAGCTCTCTTGATCGTATCAAACTCGTCCGATTATATATGATCTGCGCGGTGGGGAAAACAGGACCGTCCGGCGTTCCGGCAGCGGGACGCGGGTCCCGACGTTCAGGAGTGCCATGGTGTTCGCCGATCTCGAAGCCCGGGCCGCCGCCCTCGACGCGGCCGACCCGCTGGCGCCGCGCCGCGGGCTGTTCCACCTGCCGGAGGGCGTGATCTACCTCGACGGCAACTCGCTCGGCGCGCTGCCGTTGTCGGTGCCCGGCCGGATCGCCGCGGTGCTGCGCGAGGAATGGGGCGAGGGCCTGATCCGCAGTTGGAACGAGGCCGGCTGGATCGACCTGCCGGCGCGGGTGGCCGCCAAGATCGCCCGGCTGATCGGGGCCGAGCCCAACGCCGTGCTGGTCGGCGATTCCACCACCGTCAACGTGTTCAAGACGCTGGACGCGGCGCTGCGGCTGGTGCCGGACCGGCGCGTGGTGCTGACCGACAGCGGCAACTTCCCGACCGACATCTACGCCGCCGAGGGCCTCGCGGGCCTGCGTGCCGGCGGCTTCGAGATCCGGATCGTCCGCCCCGACGAGGTCGCTTCGGCGATCGGCGACGACGTCGCGGTGGTGATGCTGACCGAGGTCGACTACCGCACCGGCCGGCGCCACGACATGAAGGCGATCACGGCGCACGCGCACGCGGCCGGCGCGGTGACCCTGTGGGACCTCGCCCACAGCGCCGGGGCGCTGCCGGTGGATCTCGTCGGCGCCGGCGCCGACTTCGCGGTCGGCTGCGGCTACAAGTATCTGAACGGCGGTCCGGGCGCGCCGGCCTTCCTCTACGTCGCGCCGCGCCATCTCGGCTCGGTGACGCCGGCGCTGCCGGGCTGGCTCGGCCATGCCGCGCCCTTCGCCTTCGACCTCGGCTACCGGCCGGCGCCCGGCATCGAGCGGATGCGGACGGGCACGCCGGGCGTGCTCGGCGTCGCCGCCCTCGACGCCGCGCTCGACGTGTTCGAGGGCGTCGACATGGCGGTGGTCGCCGAGAAGGCGGCGCGGCTCGCCGGGCTGTTCGTCGAGGGCGTCGAGCGGGCCTGCCGGGATCTCGTGCTCGCCGGCCCGCGCGATCCGGCGCTCCGCGGCAGCCAGGTGTCGTTCCACGCCGAGGAGGGCTACGCGGTGATGCAGGCGCTGATCGCCCGCGGCGTGATCGGCGACTTCCGCGCGCCCGACATCGTCCGCTTCGGCTTCACGCCGCTCTACGTCTCGCACCGCGACGCGGTGAGGGCGGCGGCGACGCTGGCGGCGGTGGTGAACGAGCGGCTCTGGGACGAACCGCGCTTCAAGGTGAAGGCCAAGGTGACATGAGCACGGACGCTCCCTTCGATCCCGCCCGCGACGGCGCGGTGACGGCGATGGCCGGCCGGATGTCCTACGGCGACTATCTCGACCTCGACGCCCTGCTCGCCGCCCAGCATCCGCTGACCGGGGCCCACGACGAGCTGCTGTTCGTGATCCAGCACCAGACGTCCGAACTCTGGATGAAGCTGGCGCTGCACGAGCTGTCGGCGGCCCGGGCCCGGATCGCCGCCGACGACGTCCGACCGGCCTTCAAGATGCTGGCGCGGGTGTCCAGGATCTTCGAGCAACTCAACGCCGCCTGGGACGTGCTCAGGACCATGACGCCGTCCGACTACACCGGTTTCCGCGGTGCGCTCGGCAACTCCTCGGGTTTCCAATCCTGGCAGTATCGCGAGATCGAGTTCCTCGCCGGCAACCGCAATCGCGCCATGCTCGCCCCGCACGACCACGTGCCGGCGGTCCGGGCGCGGCTCGAGGCGGCGCTCGCCGTGCCGAGCCTCTACGACGAAGCGGTGCGCCTGCTCGCCCGGCGCGGCTTCGCGATCCCCGAGGCGGTGCTCGGCCGCGACGTCGGCGCGCCCTGGCGGCCGGACGAGGCGGTGCGCGCCGCCTTCGCCGCGGTCTATGCCGACCCCGGCCGGCACTGGGAGCTCTACGAACTCGCCGAGAAGCTGGTCGACTTCGAGGACTATTTCCGGCGCTGGCGCTTCAACCACGTCACCACGGTGGAACGGGTGATCGGCTTCAAGCGCGGCACCGGCGGCACCTCGGGCGTCGACTACCTGAAGCGGATGCTCTCCGTGGTGCTGTTTCCCGAACTCTGGGCCCTGCGCACGGAACTCTGAGGGGCGCCGGTCGGACCGGACGCCCCCCTGGTCCGGCCCCGCCTCAGCGGTCCTCGAAGCTCGGCTTGCGCTTCTCGACGAAGGCGGCCATGCCCTCCTTCTGGTCGCGGGTGGCGAACAGCGAGCCGAACAGGCGGCGCTCGAAGCGGACGCCCTCGGAGAGCGACACTTCCTCGGCGCGCTGCACCGCCTCCTTGGCCATCAGCGTCGCCGGCTGCGAATAGCCGGCGATGGTGGCGGCGGTGGCGAGCGCCTCGTCGAGCAGGCGGTCGGCCGGCACGATGCGCGAGACGAGGCCGGCGCGCTCGGCCTCGGCGGCGTCCATCAGCCGGCCGGTCAGCACGAGGTCCATCGCCTTGGCGCGGCCGACGAGGCGGGTCAGGCGCTGGGTGCCGCCCATGCCCGGGAGGATGCCGAGCTTGATCTCCGGCTGGCCGAACTTGGCGGTGTCGGCGGCCAGCACGATGTCGCACATCATCACCACCTCGCAGCCGCCGCCGAGGGCGTAGCCGCCGACGGCCGCGATCACCGGCTTGCGGGTGGCGGCGAAGCGGTCCCAGCCGCCGAAGGTGTCGGCGCCGTAGATGTCGGGAAAGCCCATGCCGGCCATTTCGGAGATGTCGGCGCCGGCGGCGAAGGCCTTGCCCGATCCGGTCAGCACGATGGCGCGCACGGCCGGGTCGCGGTCGGCGGCGGCGAAGCGGTCGACGAGTTCGCGCATCACCGTGGTGTTGAGCGCGTTCAGCACCTTGGGCCGATCGATCCGGACCAGCAGCACCGCGCCGTGCATCTCCGAGGTGATGGTCTCGTAGCTCATGTCTCGCTCCGAACAAGGGAGGCCGGTCGCCGGCCCCGGGGCGGCGGATCCTAGCCGCGGACGGTCGGCGCCGCCACCCGGCCGGGATCCGGCCGCCGCGGGCGTGCGTAGGATCCCCGTCCGAACCGATCGGCGGGAGCGTGCGAAGCGATGGCGAAGATGCGCCGCAAGGGCGACCTGCCGGTGAAGGACTGCCGCGTCTGCGGCCGGCCCTTCGCCTGGCGGCGCAAGTGGGAGCGGGTGTGGGCGACGATCGAGACCTGCTCGGACCGCTGCCGCGACGCGGCGCGGCGCGAACGCCGGCAGGCCCGGCCGTGAGGCGGCTCGTCCTCGTCCTCGGCGACCAGCTGACCCGCGGGATCGCCGCGCTCGCCGACCTCGACCCCGCCCGCGACGTCGTGCTGATGGTCGAGGCGATGGAGGAGGCGACCTACGTCCGCCACCACCGCCAGAAGATCGTGTTCGTGCTGGCCGCCATGCGCCGCTTCGCGGCCGCGCTGCGGGCCGAGGGCATCCGCGTCGACCATGTCGACCTCGAGGATCCCGCGAACACCCAGAGCTTCGGCGGCGAGGTCGCGCGCGCGGTGGCGCGGCACCGGCCGGACCGCGTCGTCGTCACCGAGCCCGGCGAATGGCGGGTGCTCGCCGCGATGCGCGGCTGGTCCGACGCGCTCGGCGTCCCCGTCGAGATCCGCGACGACGACCGCTTCTTCTGTTCGCGCGGGCGGTTCGCGCGCTGGGCCGACGGGCGCTCGCAGCTCCGCATGGAGCATTTCTACCGGGTGATGCGGCGCGAGACCGGCATCCTGATGGACGGCGCCGAGCCGGTCGGCGGGCGCTGGAACTTCGACCACGACAACCGCAAGCCGCTGCCGCCCGGGCTCGTGCCGCCCGAACGACGGCGCTTCGCCCCCGACCCGACCACGCGGGCGGTGATCGACCTCGTCGCCCGTCGCTTCCCCGACCATTTCGGCGACCTCGAACCATTCGGCTGGGCGACCGACCGTGCCGGCGCACGCGACGCGCTCGACGACTTCCTCGCCGCCGGCCTGCCGGATTTCGGCGACTACCAGGACGCCATGAAGCGCGGCGCGCCGTTCCTGTTCCACGGCATGCTGTCGCCCTATCTCAACGTCGGGCTCCTGACCGCGCGCGAAGTGGTCGACGCCGCGGTGGCCGCCCACGCCGCCGGCCGGGCGCCGCTCGCCGCGGTCGAGGGCTTCGTGCGCCAGATCCTCGGCTGGCGCGAATACGTCCGCGGCATCTACTGGACGCGGATGCCGGACTATGCCGAGGCGAATGCGCTCGGCGCCGACCGGCCGATGCCGTGGTTCTACTGGAGCGGCCGGACGGCGATGGCCTGTGTCGCCGCCGTGGTCGACGACACCCGACGCCACGCCTACGCCCACCACATCCACCGCCTGATGGTGACCGGCAACTTCGCCCTGCTCGCAGGGATCCGGCCGTCCGAGGTGGCGGCGTGGTATCTCGCGGTCTACGCCGACGCCTTCGAATGGGTCGAGCTGCCGAACGTCCTCGGCATGGCGCTCCACGCCGACGGCGGCCTGATGGCCTCCAAGCCCTACGCCGCCTCCGGCGCCTACATCGACCGGATGTCGGACCACTGCGCCGCCTGCGCCTACGATCCCGCGGTGAAGACCGGCCCGGGCGCCTGCCCGTTCAACCTGCTCTACTGGAACTTCGTTATGGAGCGGCGCGACCGGCTCGGTGGCAATCCGCGCATGGGCCCGGTCTACCGCACGCTCGACCGCATGGACCCCGCGCGGCGCGAGACGATCGCCCGCGAGGCCCGCGCCTTCCTCGACCGGCTCGACCGCGGCGAGGAGGACGCGCCGGCGGCGGCCCAGGGCACGCTGTTCGGCTGAGGGCGCTCACGGCCGCCGGCGGCCCGGCCGGTCGGCGAGGAGGCCGGCGAGTTGCGCCGCCAGGAAGAGCGTCCAGGCGAGGGTCCAGAGCCCGGCGGCGGCGTGGAGCAACGGCCCGTAGGCGGCGCCGGCGAAGGGCAGGGCGACCCGGGCCGGCGCGGCGACGGTCGCCAGCGCGACGGCGAACGCCGCGAGGCGCGGATGGGTTCGGCCGCGGGCGCCGCGCGTGCCGGCGAGGCGGGCCATCACCGCCATCGTCATGGTCCCGATCGCGCCGGCGGTGAAGGCGTGGAGCGCGGCGTCGGCCGGTACGACCGCGAGCGGGTCGGCCGCGAGGGCTGCGAGCGCGGTACCGGCGACGACCCAGAGATAGCCGACGTGGAGGGCGAGGACGTCGAAGCGACGGACCCGCCAGCCGCGCCAGCGGGCGAGCCGCACCGCCTGGAGGACGGCGGCGAGGCCGCAGGCGGTCGCCGTGACGACGTGCGCGGGCGCGATCGTCCAGGCGGCGAGCGCCGGCAGCGCCACCACTAGCACCGCGACGTTGAAGCGGCCGTAGGGCTCGGGCACGCCTCCGCCGTCGCGTCCCGCGGCGGCGAGGGCGTTGCGCGTCAGGCTCGGCACCAGCCGACCGCCGACCGCGGCGATCAGCAGGATCGCGACCGCGACACCGCCGCGGGCGAAGGCCGAGACGAGGTCGGCGGCGTCGGCCGCCGCCGCGCAGCGGTGCCCGACGGCGAGGCCTGCGAGCAGCGGGAACAGGGCGAGCCCGTGGCGGCTCGAGCCCGGCGGCCGCGTCTTCGTCGCCGCCATCGCCTCGCGGGCGAGCACCGCCGTCATCGCCAGCGGGAACGCGGCGTCGGCGAGAAGCGCGGGCCAGGGCACGGCGTCCGGGGAAGCGGGCGAGAGCACCGCGAGGGCCGGCGGCCCGAGGCGGCCGGCGAGCCAGAGCGCGGCGAGGCCGGCGAGCGGCCGGCCCGATGCCGGCAGCCGTCCCGACCGGTTCGGCGTCGCCGACAGCAGGTAGCCGGCCATCACGGCGGGCAGGAAGCCGAACACCATCTCGTGGGTGTGCCAGGCCACCGGAGGCAGGCCGCCGATCGTCGGCGCACCGGCGAGGAGGAGCGCGACGAACACGGGCACGGCGAGCGCCGCGAGCGCGCTCGCGCCGACGAACAGCGGCCTGAAGGCGACCGCGAACAGCGGGCCGGCGGCGGTGTCGAGGCGCCGGGCGACGAGGTCGGGGGAGGGCGGCATGACGGTTCCTTTCGCGGTCCTCCATGCCACCCGCGCCGGGGCGGCGACGTTGAGCCGGCGCAAGCTCGCCGCGAAGGGCGCGGGCGACCCTCCTCGAGCTTCCGCGAAATCGGCGGTCCTCGAGGTAGATCAAAGACGACGGCCCCGTCCGCGCCTAAGAGCCTGCTTCAACAGTCGGCGGCCGACCCGGCCGACTGTTGAAGCAGGCTCCGAGCAGGCGGCGAACAGGGAGCAAGGCATGGTGGAACGGATCGCAGGGGAACTGCCCGGCCCGATCGGTCTCCTGGCGCGGCCGCCGCGATTCGTGCGCGGTCTCGGCGCCCGGCCGCTCGGGGCGGTGCTGACGCGCGCACTGCGCGATCTCGCCCGCCGGCGCCCGGAGATCTTCGACCGGCTCGGCAGCTACCGCGGCTTCTCCTTCGTGGTGGTGCCGACCGACCTCGGCCTCGCCTTCCGCGTCGTGCCCGACGGCGCCGCGGCCACCGTCACGGTCGGCGTCGACGTGCCGGAAGGCGGCGACGTCACCGTGCGCGGGCCGATCCTGGCACTGATCGGCATCCTCGACGGCTCGCAGGACGGCGATGCGCTTTTCTTCGGCCGCACCATCGCGGTCGGCGGCCGCACCGACGCGCTGCTGGCGCTGCGCAACGCCATCGAGGACGCCGAGCTGAAGCCGTCGGACCTCGTCGGGCTCGCCGGCCCGCTCGGCCGTGCCGCCGATGCCGGCGTGCCGCGGGCCGTCGCCGCGCTCCGGGCCCGAGCCGACGCGATCGACGGCGCCGCCCGCGCCGGCGGGGCCGGCCGATGAGCCTCGAACTCGTCTGCCCCGCGGGCACGCCAGCCGCCCTGCGCGCCGCCGTCGAGGCCGGCGCCCACGCGGTCTACTGCGGCTTTCGCGACGAGACCAACGCCCGCAACTTCCCCGGCCTCAACTTCTCGCCGGCCGAGCTCGCCGAGGGGATCCGTTTCGCCCACGCCCGCGGCGTCCGGGTGCTGGTGGCGGTCAACACCTTCGCGACCGCCGGGGCGATGGAGCCGTGGCGGCGGGCGCTCGCCGCCGCCGAGGACGCCGGCGCCGACGCCGTCATCCTCGCCGACCTCGCCGTGCTCGACCACGCCGCCCGCCACCATCCCGGCCTGCGCCTGCATCTCTCGGTCCAGGCCGCCGCCGCGACGCCCGAGGCGATCGGCTTCTACGCCGACGCCTTCGGCGTCAAGCGCGTGGTACTGCCGCGGGTGCTGACCGTGGAGGAGATCGCGGCGCTGAACCGTGCGGTCACGGTGGAGACCGAGGTCTTCGTGTTCGGCGGCCTCTGCCCGATGGCCGAGGGCCGCTGCGCGCTGTCGTCCTACGCCACCGGACGCTCGCCCAACCTCTCCGGGGTGTGCTCGCCGCCCGAGCACGTCGTCTACGAGGACGACGCCGGCGGCCGCACCGCCCGGCTCGGCGGCTTCGCGATCGAGCGCACCGCGCCGGACGAGCCGGCCGGCTACCCGACGCTCTGCAAGGGCCGCTTCGTCGCCGAGGGGCGGACGACGCACCTCTTCGAGGATCCGGTCAGCCTCAACGCCGCCGGGCTCGTCGGGCGGCTCGCCGCGGCCGGTGTCACGGCGCTGAAGATCGAGGGCCGCCAGCGCGGCAAGGGCTACGTCGCCGAGGTGGTGCGCACCTTCCGCGCCGTGGTCGACGCCGTCGAGGCCGGGCGCGACCCGGTCGCGGCCGAACGCCTGCTCGCCGGACTGGTCGAGGGCGGGCGCCAGACCGCCGGCGCCTATCGCAAGACCTGGAGGTGACCGCCGTGCCCGCCGTCCGCCTGACGCTCGGCCCCGTGCTGTTCAACTGGAGCGCCGAGCGGCTCGCCGCCTTCTATCGCGACGTCGCCGCCGCCGGCGTGTTCGACCGCGTCCACGTCGGCGAGGTGGTGTGCGGCAAACGCGCGCCCTTCACCGACGCGATCTGGCCGGAGGTGATCGCCGGCCTCGAGGCGGCGGGGATCGAGGTGGTGCTCTCGACGCTGGCGCTGCCCTCGACGCCGCGCGAGCGCGCCTCTGTCGCCGCCACCGCCGGCGACGACCGGCTGATCGAGATCGACGACGTCACGGCGCTGCCGGCGCGGGCCGGCCGGCCCTTCGTCGCCGGCCCCCTGCTCAACGTCTACAACGAGGGCGCCGCCGCCTTCCTCGCCGCGCGCGGCGCCGTCACCCTGTGCCTGCCGGTGGAACTGCCGCTCGCCGCCGCCGGCGCGATCGCGGCGGCCTGCCCGGGCGTCGAGGTCGAGCTGTTCGCCTTCGGCCGGCTGCCGCTGGCGCTGTCGGGGCGCTGCTACCACGCCCGGCTCGCCGGCCTCGCCAAGGATTCCTGCCGCTTCGTCTGCGAGCGCGACCCCGACGGCCTCGCCGTCGACACGCTGGAGGGCCGGCCCTTCCTCGCCGCCAACGGCGTCCAGACGTTGTCCCACGGCGTCCACGCCTTCCTGCCGACGGCGGCGGAGGCGGAAGCGGCGGGGATCCGCCGGCTCCGGCTGTCGCCGCACACGGTCGACATGGCCGCGGTCGGCCGGCTCTACCGCGCCGTGCTCGACGGCACCACCGAGCGGGCCGAGGCGCTCGGCGCGCTTTCGGCGATGGCGCTGCCCGGCGACCTCGTCGACGGCTACGTCCGCGGCGCGCGCGGCTGCGCGCCGGTGGCTGCGGCCTGATCGGCCCGACAACCGCCGCGCTGTTTGCCATTTCGCAAAATCGTCGGCGCGGATCGGGTGTTTCCTCTCTCCAACGGCGAACGACGCCGCTCCCGGACGAAAGGAAACCACCATGTCGACCCGTCGCAGCTTCCTGATCGGCGCCGCCATTGCCGCCCTGGCGGCGGCGGCCCCCGCCCACGCCGACGAGGGCCCGGCCCCCGCGGTCGGCCTCTCCGGCCGGCCCGACCCGACGGTCGGCCTCGAGCACGTCAAGGCCACGCTGGTGGCGCCGCCCGCGGTGATGGCGCACGAGCAGGTCGCCGTCGGCGCGCCCAAGGTGGTCGAGTTCACCATGACCATCCACGAGAAGGAGATCGTGGTCGACGACGAGGGCACCACCTTCCAGGCGATGACCTTCGACGGCTCGATGCCCGGCCCGACCATGGTGGTCCACGAGGGCGACTACGTGCAGCTGACGCTGGTCAATCCCGAGACCAACAGCATGCCGCACAACATCGACTTCCACGCCGCCACCGGCGCGCTCGGCGGCGCCCAGCTCACCCTGGTCAATCCCGGCGAGCAGGCGACCCTGCGCTTCAAGGCGACCCGGGCCGGTGCCTTCGTCTACCACTGCGCCCCTCCGGGCATGGTGCCCTGGCACGTGGTCAGCGGCATGAGCGGCACCATCATGGTGCTGCCGCGCCAGGGGCTGACGGACGAGAACGGCCGGCCGGTCCACTACGACCGCGCCTACACCATCGGCGAGTTCGACCTCTACATCCCCAAGGACGAGAACGGGAATTTCAAGCGCTACGAGAGCCCCGGCGACGCCTATGCCGACACCGTCGAGGTGATGAAGGGCCTGGTGCCGAGCAAGGTGGTGTTCAATGGCAAGGTCGGGGCCCTCACCGGCGCCGGCGCCATGACCGCCAAGGTCGGCGAGACCGTGCTGTTCATCCACTCCACCGCCAACCGCGACACCCGCCCGCACCTGATCGGCGGCCACGGCGACCACGTCTGGGAGCGCGGCAAGTTCGCCAACGCGCCGGCGAAGGACCTCGAGACCTGGTTCGTGGCCGGCGGCAGCGTCGGGGTGGCGACCTACACCTTCCTGCAGCCCGGCATCTACGCCTACGTCAACCACAACCTGATCGAGGCTGCCGAGCTCGGCGCCACCGCCCACGTCAAGGTCGAGGGCGATTGGAACGACGACCTGATGACCCAGGTCTCCGCCCCCGGCCCGATCGTCGGTCAGTGAAACCGACCCCCGTGCCGTCCCGGCCCGCCGGGACGTCGCGGCCCCCTCTTCTCCCGTCTTTCCGGAGGACATCGTGCGCACCCGCCGCCTCGCCGTCCCGGTCGCCGTCGCCGGTCTCGCCGCGATGGCGGTGCTGCAGGGCTTCGGCTCGCCGCCGCCGCGGCTTCCCGACGGCCTCGTCCGTCTCGCGGACGTCGCCGTGACCTACCGCGAACCCGGCGAGTTCCTCGAAGGCACCCGCCCGGTCAACGGCCCGCTCGCCGAGATCCGCGCCGAACGGCCGATCGCGATCATGGCGCGCCAGGTGACGCGCGGCGAATACGACCGCTGCGTCGCCGCCGCCGGCTGCGCCGCGCTCGACGCCGCGACGCCGGCCGACTTCCCCGCGGTCGGGCTGAACCACGGCGACGCGCTCGCCTATGCCGCCTGGCTGTCCGCGACCACCGGCGCGCACTGGCGCCTGCCGACCGACCGCGAATGGGCGCTCGCCGCCGGGTCGCGCTACCGCGACGACGCCTGGACCGAGGTCAGCGACCCCGCCGATCCCGCCAAGCGCTGGCTCGCCACCTACGACGCCGAGGCGGCCGGCGAGGTGCGGGTCGATCCGGCGCCGCGCCCGGTCGGCGCCTTCGGCGTCAACGAACACGGCCTCGTCGACCTCTCCGGCAACGTCTGGGAGTGGACCTCGACCTGCTACGCCCGCCATCGGCTCGACACCGGCGCCGTCACCGAGAACTGCGGCGTCCTGGTCGCCGAGGGCCGCCACCGCGCCTACGTCGGCGGCTTCTTCCGCGACCCGCGCGCCGGCGCCTGCTCGGTCGGCACGCCGCCCGCCAACCTCGGCCTCCGCCTCGTGCGCGAGGACGCCGGCTGGCTGGACTGGGCGGGGTTCTGAAACGGGGCGGAGCGACGCGCGATTCCCGTCGCCGGCGGGGGTGACGGCCGTCCGCGCGGTCGTCTACGATCGGGCGCCATCCGGAGTCGCCCATGTCGCCCACGCTGCTCGCCGCCGCCTTCGCCGCCGCCTTCCTCTACGTCGCCATCCCCGGTCCCGCCTTCCTCGCCCTGCTCGGCATCGGGGCCGGCCAGGGACGGCGCGCCGGGGCTTTCTTCATGGGCGGCCACCTCGCCGGCGACGTCGTGTGGTCGGCCCTGGCGCTGGTGGCGATCGTCGGCGCGCGCACCATCGGCTCGACCGTCTTCGACGTGCTCGGCCTCCTCTGCGGCCTCTACCTCGCCTGGATCGGCTGGAGCGCCTTCCGCGCCCGCCCGCGCGGCGACGGCGAATCCGTGATGACCGTGCGCCATCCGCTGCGTCGCGGCCTGATCTTCGGGCTCACCAACCCCAAGGGCTATCCGGTCGCGCTCGCCACCTTCACGGCCCTCCTCGCCAGCGAGGCCGACAAGCTCGACTTCGCCAGCCTGCCGGTGCTGCTCGCCGCCTCCTTCCTCGGCTTCCTCGTCGCCGACGTGCTCCTGATCGCGATCATCGGCGCCCGCGCGGTCCGCCGCTTCTACCGCGCCCACGAACTGGCGATCGTCCGCGCGTCGGGCGTGCTGTTCATGGGCTTCGCCGCCCAGGCGGTCTGGCACGCCGCGCCGGGGCTCCTCGGCTGGCGCCGGCCGTGACCGCGCCCCATTTCGACGCCATCGCGGTTCCCCCGCCTTCCGAACGGACGCCCATGCCCTCGACCACGCCCCTCACCGACTGGACCGGCCCGCTCGGCCTGCCCGACTTCGCCGCGATCGCCGACGACGCCTTCGCCCCCGCCTTCGACGCCGCGCTCGCCGCCCACGAGACCGAGATCGCGGCCATCGGCGCCGACCCCGCCGCGCCGACCTTCGCCAATACGGTCGAGGCGTTGGAACTCGCCGGCCGCGACCTGCAGCGGGTGTCCTCGGTGTTCTGGCTGCGTGCCGGCGCCGAGACCAACGACGCCATCCGCGCGCTCGAGCGCGAGATCGCGCCGCGGCTGTCGCGGCACTGGTCCAAGGTCGGCACCGATCCGGCGCTGTTTTCCCGCGTCGACGCGCTGTGGCAGGGCCGCGACGGCCTCGGCCTCACGGTCGAACAGGCGCGGGTGCTGGAGCGGCACTGGAAGGGCTTCGTGCATTCCGGCGCGCGGCTTGCGAAGCCCGAGCAGGAGCGGCTGTCGGCGATCCGCGAGCGCCTCGCCGGCCTCGGCGCCCGCTTCGGCCAGAACGTGCTCGCCGACGAGGTCGCCTGGGTGCTGCTCGTCGATGCCGGCGACCTCGACGGCCTGCCCGCCGACCTCGTCGACGCCATGGCCGCGGAGGCCCGCAACCGCGGCGCCGACGGGCGCTACGCGGTGACGCTGTCGCGCTCGATCGTCGAGCCGTTCCTGACCTTCTCCGAGCGCCGCGACCTGCGCGAGACCGTCTTCCGCGCCTTCGTCGGCCGCGGCGAGACCGGCGGCGACACCGACAACCGCGCCGTCGTCGCCGAGATCCTGGCGCTGCGCGCGGAGGCCGCCGGCCTGCTCGGCTACGCCGACCACGCCGCCTACGCCCTCGACGACACCATGGCGAAGACCGCCGGCGCCGTCGGCGACCTGCTCGGCGCCGTCTGGGACAAGGCGCGCGGGCGCGCGCTCGCCGAGGAGACCGCGCTCGCAGCCCTCGTCGCCGAGGAGGGACGGAACCACCCGGTGATGCCCTGGGACTGGCGCCACTACGCCGAGAAGCTGCGCCGGCGCACCTTCGACTTCTCCGAGGCCGAAGTGAAGGCGCACCTGCCGCTGGAGCGGATGATCGAGGCGGCCTTCGAGGTCGCGCGCCGGCTGTTCGGGCTCGTCGCGGTACCGCGTCCGGACGTGGTCGCCTGGCACCCGGACGTCCGTGCCTACGAGATGCGCGCCGCCGACGGCAGCCTGAAGGCGGTGTTCCTCGGCGACTATTTCGCCCGTCCCAGCAAGCACTCCGGGGCGTGGATGAGTTCGCTGCAGGACCAGCACCGGCTCGCCGGCGGGCAGGTGCCGATCGTCTACAACGTCTGCAACTTCGCCAAGCCCGGCGAGGGCCGGCCGGCGCTGTTGTCGATCGACGACGCCCGCACCCTGTTCCACGAGTTCGGGCACGCCCTGCACGGCATGCTGTCGGACGTCACCTATCCCTCGGTGTCCGGCACCTCGGTGCCGCGCGACTTCGTCGAACTGCCCTCGCAACTCTACGAGCACTGGCTGACGGTGCCGGCGGTGCTCGAGACCTTCGCCCGCCACCACGACAGCGGCGCGGCGATGCCGCGGGTGCTGATCGACAAGCTCGCCGCCGCGCGCACCTTCAACGCCGGCTTCGCGACCGTCGAGTTCACCGCCTCGGCGCTCGTCGACATGGCCTTCCACACCGGCGCGCCCGCCGCCGACCCGCTCGCGGTGGAGGCCGAGGTGCTGGAGCGGATCGGCATGCCCGCGGCGATCGCCATGCGCCACCGCACCCCGCATTTCGGCCACGTGTTCTCGGGCGGCTACGCCGCCGGCTATTATTCCTACATGTGGTCCGAGGTGCTCGACGCCGACGCCTTCGCCGCCTTCACCGAGGCCGGCGACCCGTTCGATCCGGCCACCGCGGAGAAGCTCGCCCGCCACGTCTACGCCGCCGGCGGCGCGGTCGACCCGGCCGAGACCTACGTCGCGTTCCGCGGCCGGATGCCGAACCCGGAGGCGATGATGCGCAAGAAGGGCCTGATCGCCGCCTGATGCCGATCCATCGCGAGGCGCCGGGCGACCGGCGTCCCGCGACGGCGCTCGTTCAGGCGAGCAGGTCGCGCATCGGCTTCACCGCGGCGCTCTCGGGGAACACCGTCTCGGCGAGCACGCGGTCGGAGAGGCCGAGGTGGTCGGCGAGAACGCCCTTCAGCACCGAGCGGAGGTCGGTGGTGGGGGCGAGGTCGCGGCCGTCGAGCAGCGCCTTGTCCGAGAGGCCGGGCCAGTCGGTCACCACCTTGCCGCCGCGCACGGCGCCGCCGACCAGGAAGGCGACCGTGCCGGTGCCGTGGTCGGTGCCGTCGCTGCCGTTGACGCGGGCGGTGCGGCCGAACTCGGTGGCGATCACCACCACGGTCTCGCGCCAGTCGCCGGCCATCGCCTTGCGGAAGCCGGCGAGCGCGGCGTCGAGCATGGCGAGCCGCTTGCCGAGGCCGCCGGTGACCGGCGCCTCGTTGGAATGGGTGTCCCAGCCGCCGGCGTCGATGACGGCGACGCGGGCGCCGTCCGGCGCGGTCAGGCTGCGCGCGAGCATGCGCAGGCCGGCACCGAGGTCGCCGCCGCCGCTCGGCCCGCCCATATCGTTGCCGGCGGCCATGATCGCGGCGGCCTCCTTGTCGAGCGGGGCCGCCTCGGCGAGGATCGAGGCGAGGCCCGGATCGGACGCCTTGTAGAGCGCCAGCAGCCGGCGGGCGGTGTCGGCGTCGGTGTCGTCGAGGCCCTTCGGCACGATGGTGGCGACCGGAACGTCGCCGCGCAGGATCAGCGGCGTCGTGGCGCCGTAGGAGAAGGCGGTGCGGCCGCCGACGGCGTCGCCCTTCGGCAACGCCGCGACGGCGCGGGCGAGCCAACCGTCGACCGTGGTGGCGACGTCCGGCAGCCCGCTCTCCAGCACGTCCTGGCCGTCGAAATGCGAGCGGGCGCGGTAGGGCGTGCAGACCGCGTGGACGATCGAGGCCTCGCCGGCCGAGAACATCCCGGCGAAGGCGGAAAGGTTGGGGTTGAGCTCGAAGCCGCCCGGCAGCTTCGGCGCCGGCTTGCCCGAGGCGGCGAGCACGAGGTCGCCGCGCTGGCGCTCGTAGTCGGGATCGAAGGCGGGCGCGACGGCGCCGAGGCCGTCGAGCGCGCCGCGCAGCAGGATCACCACCAGACGGGGATCGCGCCGGGTGCCGGCGAAGCCGAGCCGCGGCTGCATCGCCCAGGCGGCGACGGCGACGCTGCCGCCGAGGAAGGCGCGGCGGGAGGGATGCGGAACGGTCATGGCGGTCACCTCCGCTGGAATTCGGGGGCCATCAGCAGGAGCGCCAGCGCCTGGACGCGGCTGTCGGCGCGGGTGACGGCGTCGCTGGTGGCGGGCAGGGCGGCGGGGCCGAACAGGGCGGCGTGGAGGGCGCCGACGTCCGGCACCTCGGCGCGCTTGGCTACCAAGGCGGCGAGGTCGAGCCGGTTGGCGAGGCTGTCGGGCGCGGCCCAGGCGAGGTCGCCGTCGGGCAGGCCGTTCGGTCCGGGCGGATTCCACACCCTGCCGCCGAAGGTCTGCGTGAAGCGCACCAGCTCCGGCCGCTTGAAGACGTCGCCGACCGCGCGCGCCCAGGTCACCAGCACGTCGTAGGGCGAGAGCACCTTGATCGCACCGGCCGTCCAGGCCGCGCGCTCGCCGACCAGGGCGCGCGCGACCTCGGCGAGGTCGCCGCCGGTGTCGCGCCAGCGCGCCTCGACCGCCGCGGCGATCGCGGCCGGCGCGGCGTCGCCGACGAAGTGGCGGGTGAGCTTGCGGGCGAGGTGGCGGGCGGTCGAGGGATGGGCGGCGATGTCGGCGATCACCGCGAGGCCCTGGTCGACGCCGTCCTCGGCGTAGACCTTGCCCATGATCGTCTGCGGGCCGGGTTCGTGCTGGGCCGGCCGGAACACGAAGGCGCCGGCGTCCTTCTCGTCGGGGCGGCGGATCGACCAGCCGGTGAGCACGCGCGCGAAGGCGGTGACGTCGGCCTGGTCGTAGCCGCCCTGCGGCCCGAGCGTGTAGAGCTCGAGCGCCTCGCGGCCGAGATTCTCGTTGATGCCGCGGCCGGACTTCAGTCCGGCCTTGGAGTTGGGACCGACCGACTTCGGATTGTCCAGGCTGGCGAGGATCGCCGGGTGGCGCATCGCCGCCGCCAGCATGTCGTGGAAGCGGCCGAAGGCGTTCGGGCGGATCACCTCGCGCTCGTAGGCGCCGGCCGACGCGATCAGGCCGGCGGCCTTGGAGGAGACGACGCAGAGGTGGTTCGACCAGAACGCCACCCAACGTTCGGCGAAGGGCGCGTCGGTGGCGACGGCGTGGTCGAAGCGCGCCACCAGTTCGGTGCGCAGGATGTGGGAATGCAGCGGCAGCTTCGGGTCCGGCGACGGCGGCATGCCGGCGGGCAGGAACGCGGCGTTGGCATCCGCGACCGACGTCCCGCGCGCCAGTTCGGCATGGAAGCGTCGGCTGGCGGTGATCGCCTCGGCCGACGTCGGCAATCCCGCGTCGTCGAGCGCGGTGGAGGCGCCGACGGCGGCGAGCACGAAGCCGCGCGGGTCGTCCGCGATCCTCTGCCACTCCCCGGGCCTGGGGCCGAGGCCGAAGCGCCTCAGCGCGGTGACGGGGGCGACGTCCTTGCCCGACATGGCGATCTCCGCCTCCTGGTGCCGACGCGGGACCGTGTCAGCGCGCTGCGGCGAAAAGATGGAGCCGCGGCGACCGTCAGTCGACGCGGCTGCGCCCGGCGGCGAGGTGGACCACCAGCGCCGCCACCGTCATCGTCGGCACCACGGTGGCGAGCGCCACCACCGCGTCGCCGGTGAGGGCGGCGACGCCCGAGCCGGCGAAGCCGCCGCCCATCTGCAGGAAGCCCATCAGTGCCGCGGCGGCGCCTGCGATGGTCGGGAACGGGGCGAGCGCCATGGTCGTCAGCGACGGCATGATCATCGCGAGCGCGAAGGCGAACACGGCGACCGGTCCCATCACGCCGAGGAAGCTCGGCGCGGCGAGGAACAGGCTGGCCGAGAGCAGCACGCCGCCGAGCGCGCAGAGAAGGACGCCCGGCGTCACCAGCCGACCGGCGTCGACGCGGCGCATCAGGAGCTTGGTCGCGATGCCGCCGAGGATGAAGGAGCCCGACTGGAACAGCATGCCGGCACCGAAGGCGGTCGGCGACAGCCCGACCCGGTCGATCAACACGAAGGGCAGCATGGTCCCGAGCGCGTAGAGCCCGCCGACGGTGAGGCCGATCACCGTGCTCGGCACCATGAAGCGGCGATCGCGCAACAGGGTGCCGTAGGCGCGGACGAGGCCGGCCGGGCGGATCCGGGCCGGATCGGGCGCGGCGTTGGTCTCGGGCAGCTTCCAGGCGATCAGCGCCAGCAGTACGGCGCCGTAGACGATCATGGCGACGAAGACGGCGTGCCAGTCGGCGACCGCCAGCAGCAGCCCGCCGATCGAGGGCGACAGCGCCGGGCCGAGCGCCAGCCAGATCCCGATCGTGTTCATGATCCGCGCCGACCGAGGCCCGGTGAAGCCGTCGCGCACGATCGCCCGCGAGATCGCGACGCCGGTGGCGGCGCCGACGCCCTGGACGAGCCGCATCGCCATCAGCACCTCGACCGTCGGCGCCAGGGTGGCGCCGACGCTCGCCGCCACGTAGAGCGCGAGGAAGCCGATCAGCACCGGCCGGCGCCCGTAGGCGTCCGACAGCGGGCCGCAGACGAGCTGGGCGAGGGCGAAGCCGGCGAAGTAGAGCGTCAGCGTCGCCTTGACCGCGCCCATGGTGGTGCCGAAGGCGGCGACAAGCGTCGGCATCGCCGGCGTGTAGAGCGCCATCGAGACCGGCCCGAGCGCGACCAGCATGGCGCCGAAGGCGGCGGTCAGCCGCTCGGACAGCACCGGCGCGGCGATGTCGCCGGGCGCGACCGGACGGGTCATCGCGCACCCTCCGGGGAAACGAGGTTGGCGCGCATGCGTGCGAGCGCCCGGCGCAGCGCCGCGACCTCGTCGCCGTCGAGGCCGGTGGTGGCGGCGGCGCGCACACCGGCGGCGACGGTGCGGATGGTCGGCAGCACCGCCTCGGCGGCGTCGGTGAGGACGATGCGCTTGGCGCGGCGGTCGTCCGGGTCGGGATCGCGGGCGATCAGGCCGGCGCGCTCCAGCCGGTCGAGGAAGCCGACCAGCGTCATCGGCTCGACGCCGAGGCGCTGGGCGAGCAGCGACTGACGCATCGGTCCGGCGGCGGCGAGGTGGTGCAGCGTGCGCGCCTCGCCCGGCGTGACGCCGAGCCCGGCGGCGGCGAGCGCGGTCTCGAAGCGGTGGCGGAACAGGCGCGCGACGTCGACGACGAGGAAGCCGAGGGTCTCTTCGGAGGCGGGCATGACGGGGAGCCGATAGTAAGGTCGACTTACCATCTGGACGGCGGCACGGGCGCTGTCAAGGGTCGTCTCGCGCCCAGGCCGGCGCGGAAAACCGGCCCGAGCCCCGCGCCCGGCGCGGTGCAGGGCCGCAGCGGGGCACTTTCGCGCGGTTTTTCTTGCTCCCGTCACAATGATTCGTATAGTGCGCCGCAATAGGACGGCCCGCGCCTCGACCCGCACGGGCCGTCCATCGTTTTTCGCTCCCGGAAATCGTCATGAAGCTCCGCAACATCGCCATCATCGCGCACGTCGACCACGGCAAGACCACGCTGGTGGACGAACTGCTCAAGCAGTCCGGCTCCTATCGCGAGAACCAGCGCGTCGCCGAGCGCGTGATGGACTCCAACGACCTGGAGAAGGAGCGCGGCATCACCATCCTCGCCAAGGCCACCTCGGTGGTCTGGAAGGAGACGCGGATCAACATCGTCGACACCCCGGGCCACGCCGACTTCGGCGGCGAGGTCGAGCGCATCCTCAACATGGTGGACGGCGCCATCGTTCTGGTCGACGCCGCCGAGGGTCCGATGCCGCAGACCAAGTTCGTGGTCGGCAAGGCGCTCAAGGTCGGCCTGAAGCCGATCGTGGTCATCAACAAGGTCGATCGCTCCGACGCCCGCGCCCAGGAGGTGATCAACGAGGTCTTCGACCTGTTCGCCAACCTCGACGCCACCGACGAGCAGCTCGACTTCCCGATCCTCTACGGCTCCGGCCGCAACGGCTGGTTCGCCGAGAGCCCGGAGGGTCCGCAGGACCAGGGCATGGCGCCGCTGTTCGACCTCGTGCTCCGTCACGTCCCCGAGCCGACCGTCGAGGAGGGCGCGCCCTTCAAGATGATCGGCACGCTGCTCGAGGCCAATCCCTTCCTCGGCCGCATGATCACCGGCCGCATCACTTCCGGCTCGATCAAGCCGAACCAGACGGTGAAGGTGCTCGCCGGCGACGGCACCACCATCGAGCAGGGCCGCGTCTCCAAGATCCTCGCCTTCCGCGGCATCGAGCGCCAGCCGATCGAACTCGGCGAGGCCGGCGACATCGTCGCGATCGCGGGCCTGACCAAGGGCTCGGTCGCCGACACCTTCTGCGCTCTCGAGGTCACCGAGCCGCTCGCCGCCCAGCCGATCGACCCGCCGACCGTGACGATGTCCTTCATCGTCAACGACTCCCCGCTCGCCGGCACCGAGGGCGACAAGGTCACGAGCCGCGTCATCCGCGACCGTCTCCTCAAGGAGGCCGAGGGCAACGTCGCGCTCAAGATCGAGGAGAGCTCCGAGAAGGACTCGTTCTTCGTGTCGGGCCGCGGCGAACTGCAGCTCGCCGTGCTGATCGAGACCATGCGCCGCGAGGGCTTCGAGGTCGCCGTGTCGCGTCCGCGCGTCGTCTTCAAGAAGGACGAGGCCACCGGCGAGACCCTGGAGCCGATCGAGGAGGTCGTCATCGACGTCGACGAGGAGTTCTCCTCGGTCGTCGTGCAGAAGATGTCCGAGCGCCGCGCCGACATGGTCGAGATGCGCCCGTCCGGCGGCAATCGCCAGCGTCTGGTGTTCTACGCGCCGACCCGCGGCCTGATCGGCTACCAGTCGGAACTGCTCACCGACACCCGCGGCACCGCGATCATGAACCGGCTGTTCCACGCCTACGCCCCCTACAAGGGCGAGATCGCCGGCCGCCGCAACGGCGTGCTGATCGCCAACGAGGCCGGCGAGGCGGTCGCCTACGCGCTGTGGAACCTCGAGGACCGCGGCCCGATGATGATCGAGCCGGGCTGGAAGGTCTACCAGGGCATGATCGTCGGCGAGCACACCCGCGAGAACGACCTCGAGGTCAACGTCCTCAAGGGCAAGAAGCTCACCAACGTCCGCGCCGCCGGCAAGGACGAGGCCGTCCGCCTCACCCCGCCGATCCGCATGACGCTGGAGCGCGCCCTGTCCTGGATCCAGGACGACGAACTCGTCGAGGTCACCCCGAAGTCGATCCGCCTCCGGAAGGCGATCCTCGACCCGAACGACCGCAAGAAGGCCGAGCGCTCCAAGGACGCCGCGGCCTGACCGGCGACGGTCGACGAGCGGGTTCCGAATGCACGAAGGCGGCGGCTCCGAGCGGAGCCGCCGCCTTCGTCGTTTGGGGGGGCGTCGTTTCGGGGGCGTCGTTCAGGCGGCGCGGACGCCGGCGAGGAAGCCGGCGACGTCGCGGCCGAGCACGTCGGCCTGCCGCGACAGCTCGGTGGCGGCCGCCAGCACCCGCGAGGCCGCGGCGTGGGAATCGGCCGCCGTGGCGTTGACGCCGGCGATGGTCGACGACACCTCGGCGGTGCCCTGCGACGCCTCGCCGATGTTGCGCGCGATCTCCATCGTCGCCGCACCCTGGTCCTCGACGCCGGTGAGGATGGTGGCGGAGATGCCGCTCATGGTCGCGATCGTCCGGCCGATCCCCCCGATCGCCTCGGCCATCTCGGTCGAGGCGGCCTGGATGGCGCCGATCTGCGCGGTGATCTCGGCGGTGGCCTTGGCGGTCTGGTTGGCGAGGCTCTTCACCTCGGAGGCGACCACCGCGAAGCCCTTGCCGGCCTCGCCGGCGCGGGCCGCCTCGATCGTCGCGTTGAGGGCGAGCAGGTTGGTGCGCCCGGCGATCTCGTCGATCAGGCCGGCGATGGAGCCGATCCGGCCGGCGGCCTCGGCGAGGTCGCGCACCTTGGCGTTGGTCTGCTCGGCCTCCCGTACGGCGTCGGTGGCGATGCCGGCGGAATGCTCGACCTGACGGGCGATCTCGCGGACCGACGCGCTGAGCTCCTCGGTCGCCGAGGCGACCGAGGCGACGTTGGCCGACGCCTGCTCGGAGGCGGCCGCCACCGCGGTCGAGCGGGTCGAGGTCTCGGCGGCGCTGCCGAACAAGGTGCCGGCGGCGCCCTCGAGGTCGGCGGCGGAACGCGTCACCGCGGCGAGCGCCGAGCCGAGCGACCGGTCGAGCTGGTCAGCGAGGGCGAGCATGTCGGCGCGCCGCTGCGCGGCGACGGCGACCTCCTGCTCGGCCTGCCGGCGCCGCAGCGCCTCGGTCTCGCGCATGCCGTCGCGGAACGCGGCCATGGTCCGGCCGAGCGCGCCGATCTCGTCGTTGCGGTCGGTGAACGGCGCGTCGACGTCGAGATCGCCGGCGGCGAGCCGGGTCATGCGGTCGCGGATCACCGCGAGCGGGCGCGTCACCTTGTGGAGGATGACGGCGAGGGCACCGAGGGTGAACAGGGTCCCTGCGACGAGCAGCGCCAGCTGCAGTGCGAACCCGGTGGTGGCGTCCGCCCGCGAGGTCTCGGCATGGCGGCCGGCCATGGCCATGGCGGCGTCGGCGACGGCCGCGATCGAGGTCAGGGCCTCGGCATAGGCGGCGTCCCAGGCGGGCTTGTCGAGCGGCAGCGGCGTCCCGGCGAGGATGGCCTGCAGCTGCGCCGCCTGCCGGTCCTGGAACGCGGGACCGGTGTATCCCCGCTCGGCGGCGGCGAAGGCGGCGGCGAGGCCCGCATCGACGTCGATACCGGCGACGGTGTCGCGGGCTCCGGCGAGCGAGGCAAGCGCGGTGCCGACCGCGCGGTTGAACCGGGCGATCGCGTCGGCCGGCAGGGCGATGCCGGCGGTGCCGTCCGACACGAGGCTGGTGGCGTCGCCGGCGGCGATGCGGGCCGTCCACGCCGACTGCTTGACCTGGAACAGCGCGTCGACGATCGGGTCCGACAGCCGGGCCTCGACGTTGATCGCGCCCGAGATCCGCCCCATCGCGTCGACGAGGTCGTTGACCACCGTGTTCCAACGCTCGGCGATGTCGGCCGGGCGCTCCGCCTTGGGACGGGCCTGGGCCGCGTCGGCCTCGGGGATCACGGCGCGGAACTTCGCCGCCGCGGCGTCGTAGGCCGGCAGCAGCGTCGCCCGGTCGGGGAAGTCGATCGCGCGGAGATTGTCGTCGGTCTCGGCGAGGGCGGCCATGGCCTTGGCGCGGTAGGTCCGCGCCGGTTCGGTCCGCTCGCTGCCGGCGTCCGCCTTCAGGGCGCGCCGGGTCTGGCCGCGATCGAGGCGCAGGTTCTGGGCGCCGACGAACAGGGAGGCCTGGGCCCTCGTCAGCGCGGCGAGGTCGTCGGCCGCCCGCAGGCGGTACCATTGGTCCCGGGCGCCGAGCCCGAGCAGGGCGACGATGCCGATGCCGAGGACGGTGACGGCGATCTGGAGGACGAGGCGGGCACTGAGGTTCTTCATGGAGCGTCCGTTTGTTCGGTCGCTCCAATGATCGGTCAATTGGGAGAACGCTTGGTTAATGACAACGTGATGCGTACAAGCAATGTGTAATATTAACGAGCGAATGCGCGCTTTTCGGGAGATACCGGTGTCCGCCTTCGGAGCGGCACGCGCCGGCCTCGGCACGGCCGCGAGCGTCCGCCGGTCACTCGGAGGGTATGGTGAGCGCGAACCGCCCGGTCCGCGCACGGGCGGATGGGCTTCGAGCGCAGGCTCGGATATGCGGCCGGAACGGCCGGCCGCCGTCGCGCCTCAGGACGCGGCGAGCGTCGGCGGCCGCAGGGCGTCCTCGATCCCGAGCAGGAAGCGCAGGTCCGGGCGGTCGCGGGCGACGTCGGCGATGGTGTAGCGGTCGAGCACCACGAAGAAGGCGCCGAGCGCCTCGCGCAGGATGCGGTTGTACTCGCAGCTCTGCACCAGCGGGCAGTCGTGGCCGCCGTCGTCGAAACAGTCGGCGAGCGCGAAGCTCTCCTCGGCCGCCCGGACGACCTCGCCGATGGTGATCTCCTCGGCCGGCCGCGCCAGCATCACGCCGCCGTTGCGGCCGCGGACGGTCTTCACCAGCTCGGCGTCGACCAGCACCTTCAGGATCTTGAAGAGGTGCGTCTCCGACATGTCGAAGCTCGCGGCGATGTCGGCCACCCGGCTCGGCACGCCGGCGTTGGCGGCGCAGTAGAGCAGGAGACGGACGGAGTAGTTGGTCTGCTGGGTCAGGCGCATGGCGAAGAGATAAGCCTTCTCCCGGATCCGGTCAACGGAAGCGCCGCGTCGTGAACGAGAACGGGCGCGGAAGATCCGCGCCCGTCGAAACATGGTCGCCGCCGCGAGGCGGGCTCAGGCGAACTGGCCGTGGCAGTGCTTGAAGCGCTTGCCGGAGCCGCAGGGGCACATCTCGTTGCGCCCGACGTGGCCCCAGGTCGAGGGATCGGCCGGGTCGCGGGCGGGGGCGCGGCCCTCCTCGTCGAACACGGTCTGCAGCATCGAGGCGGGCGGCACGGCCATCTCGTCGGCGCCGGTGAACGGGTCGGCGTGGTGCTCGAGCGCGCCGTCGGGCATCCCCTGCGCCGGCTCGGGCGGACGCAGCTCGATGCGCATCAGCTGGCCGATCACCTGGCCGCGGAGCTGGCCGAGCAGCGACTCGAACAGCGCGAAGGCCTCGGTCTTGTACTCGTTGAGCGGATCGCGCTGGGCGTAGCCGCGCAGGCCGACCACCGAGCGAAGGTGGTCGAGGTGGGCGAGGTGCTCGCGCCAGAGATGGTCGAGCGTCTGCAGCAGCACCGCCTTCTCGACCCGGCGCATCAGCTCGGGGCCGATCCGCGCCTCGCGGGCGGCGAAGGCCTCGTCGGCGGCCTTGGTGACGCGGGCCTCGATCTCCTGGTCGGCGATGCCCTCTTCCTTGGCCCAGTCGGCGACGGGCAGGTCGAGGTTGAGGTACTCGACGATCTCGGCCTGCAGGCCGGCGACGTCCCACTGCTCGGCGTAGGCGTTCTCGGGGATGTGCTTGGCGATCAGGCCGGTGATCACCTCGTGGCGCATGTCGGCGACCGTTTCGGAGACGTCCTCCTCGGTCATCAGCTCGATGCGCTGCTCGAAGATGACCTTGCGCTGGTCGTTCATCACGTTGTCGAACTTGAGAAGGTTCTTGCGGATGTCGAAGTTGCGCGCCTCGACCTTCTGCTGCGCCTTCTCCAGCGCCTTGTTGATCCACGGATGGATGATCGCTTCGCCGTCCTTGAGGCCGAGCTTCTGCAGCATCCCGTCCATGCGGTCCGAGCCGAAGATGCGCATCAGGTCGTCCTGGAGGGACAGGTAGAAGCGCGAGTGGCCGGGGTCGCCCTGGCGGCCGGAGCGGCCGCGCAGCTGGTTGTCGATGCGCCGGCTCTCGTGGCGCTCGGTGCCGATCACGAACAGGCCGCCGGCGGCGAGCGCCTTCTGCTTCAGCCGCTCGACGTCCTCGCGGATCTTCGTCTCGCGCGCCTCGCGCTCGGGGCCCGCCGGCACGTCGGCGAGCTCGTTGGCGATGCGCATGTCGGCGTTGCCGCCGAGCTGGATGTCGGTGCCGCGGCCGGCCATGTTGGTGGCGATGGTCACCGCGCCCGGCACGCCGGCCTGGGCGATGATCGAGGCCTCCTGCTCGTGGTAGCGGGCGTTGAGGACCTGGAACACCATCTCGTCGGCGCGGCCGTCGTCGCCGTCGAACAGCACGTCGAAGTCGTGCTGGCGGAAGCCCTCGGCCGCGAGCATGCGGGCGAGCGTCTCGGACTTCTCGATCGAGGTGGTGCCGACCAGCACGGGCTGGCCGCGGGTCTTGGCCTCGCGGATGGTGGCGATGATCGCCTTGTACTTCTCCTCGACCGTCCGGTAGACCTCGTCGTCGTCGTCCTTGCGCGCCACCGGGCGGTGGGTCGGGATCTCGACGACCTCGAGGCCGTAGATGTCGGCGAACTCGTCCGCCTCGGTCGAGGCCGTACCGGTCATGCCGGCCAGCTTGTCGTACATGCGGAAGTAGTTCTGGAAGGTGATCGAGGCCAGCGTCTGGTTCTCGGGCTGGATCTTGACGTGTTCCTTGGCCTCGAGCGCCTGGTGCAGGCCGTCGGAATAGCGCCGGCCCGGCATCATGCGGCCGGTGAACTCGTCGATGATGACGACCTCTCCGCCCTTGACGATGTAGTCCTTGTCGCGCTGGAACAGCTTGTGGGCCTTCAGCGCCTGATTGACGTGGTGGACCACCGAGACGTTCTCGACGTCGTAGAGCGAGCCGCCCTTGAGCAGGCCCGCGGCCTTCAGCCGCTGCTCCAGCTTCTCGGTGCCGGCCTCGGTGAAGATCACCGTGCGCTGCTTCTCGTCGATCTCGAAATCCTCGGCGGCGAGGCCGGGGATGAAGGTGTCGATGGTGTTGTAGAAGTCCGAGCGGTCGTCGAGCGGGCCGGAGATGATCAGCGGCGTGCGCGCCTCGTCGACCAGGATCGAGTCGACCTCGTCCACGATCGCGAAGTGATGGCCGCGCTGGACCATCTGCTCGCGCTCGTACTTCATGTTGTCGCGCAGGTAGTCGAACCCGAGCTCGTTGTTGGTGGCGTAGGTGATGTCGCAGGCGTAGGCCGCGCGGCGCTGCTCGTCGTCGAGGCCGTGGACGATGATGCCGGTCGAAAGGCCGAGGAAGCCGTAGATCCGGCTCATCCACTCGGCGTCGCGGCGGGCGAGGTAGTCGTTGACGGTGACGACGTGGACGCCCTTGCCCGGCAGGGCGTTGAGATAGCAGGCGAGGGTGGCGACCAGCGTCTTGCCCTCGCCGGTCTTCATCTCGGCGATCGAGCCCTCGTTCAGCACAATGCCGCCGACCAGCTGGACGTCGTAGTGGCGCTGGCCGAGCACGCGGCGGGCGGCCTCGCGCACGGTGGCGAAGGCGGGGACGAGCAGGTCGTCGACGGTCTTGCCGGCGGCGAGCGCCGCGCGGAACTCGGCCGTGCGCGCCTTCAGCGCGTCGTCCGAGAGCGCCTGCAACTCCGTCTCGAGCGCGTTGATGGCCGCGATGCGCGGGCGGTAACCCTTGACGCGGCGGTCGTTCGCCGAACCGAACAGCTTGCGCGCGATGGCGCCGAGGCCGACCATGGCAGCCTATCCCTTCGTCCCTGCGGCGGAGCGCCCGAAGCGGGTCGGACCGCCTTGAAATGACTCGTTGCGGCGCTTTCGTGGAACGCCCGGTGGCGCCGGCGGGCGCCGGGCGGGTCGACGACGGGCTTGGCCGGCGCCGCGCCCGGGCGAGGCGCCGCCGGTCGGACGACCGCCACATTGACCCGAACCTACCTATGTTGGGCCCCCGAGGATGTCAACGTGGCGCCTTCCGCGGGCCGCAAAGCCGCGCTATACGCGTCGGCCGTGTCCGGGCCGACGCCCCGGGCGGCAGCGACGGGGCGTCCCGTCATGACGAGGATCGGATTTCCATGAAGTCGTTTTCGCGAGGCCTGATCGGCCGGCGCCTCCTCACCGCGGCCGCTGCGGCGGCCATCGTCGTCGCGGCCCACGCCGGCGTCGCGCTCGCCGCCGACGGCGACGTGCTGGCCCGGGTCAACGGCAAGGACATCACCAAGACCGAAGTCGACCTCGCCATGGACATCTTCGGCGAGCAGCTGCAGCAGGTGCCGGAGGGCGCCCGTCGGTCGATGGTGGTCGACGCCCTCGTCGACATGCACGTGATGGCCGACGCCGCCGCGGCGGCCGGGCTTGAGAACGGCCAGAAGTTCAAGGAGCGGATGAGCTTCCTGACGGCCCAGGCGCTGCGCAACAGCTACATCGAGGACAAGATCCAGGCGTCGGTGACCGACGCGGACCTGAAAGCCCGTTACGAGAAGGACCTCGCCAACTACACCCCGCCGGAGGAGGTCCACGCCCGCCACATCCTGGTCAAGACCGAGGAAGAGGCGAACCAGGTCATCAAGGACATCGCCGGCGGCAAGGACTTCGCCGCGGTGGCGAAGGAGAAGTCGGAGGATCCGGGCTCCAAGGAGAACGGCGGCGACCTCGGCTTCTTCACCAAGGGCCAGATGGTCCCGGACTTCGAAACCGCGGCCTTCGGCCTGAAGCCGGGCGAGATGACGACCAAGCCGGTCAAGACCGACTTCGGCTGGCACGTCATCAAGGTCGAGGAGCGCCGCTCGCAGCCGGTGCCGACCTTCGAGGACGTCAAGGCGCAGGTGACCGAGGTGGTCCAGCGCGAGAAGTTCCAGGCCGCCCTGACCGAGCTCAAGGCCGCCGCCAAGATCGAGCGGCTCGACCAGCCGCCGGCGGCGCCCGCGGCCGGCGACGCGCCCGCGGCGGCCGAGACGCCGGCGCCCGCCCCGGCGCAGTGACGCCGGCCGGCCACGGCCGGTCGCCTTCCCCGGTGCGCCGCCCTCGCGGTCGACGCGCCGGTGGTTTACCGTCCAGAGCCCCCGCCGGTCCCGCCGGCGGGGGCTCCGTCGTTCAGGGGGAGGGCGATCCGGGCCGGACGCCGCCGGCCCGGTCGAGCGCGTCGGCGAGCAGGCGGGCCACCGCCGCGATCGTCGCGGGGTCGTCGTCGATGCGACCGGTCAGGAGGCGGCCGAGGTTGAAGCCGGTCATGAGGTCGTGGACCACGCCGACCGCCTCCGGATCGGCGTCCGGAGGGGCGACCGCGGCGGCGAAGTCGAGCCGGCGCTGCGCGAAATAGTCCTTCAGGGCCGCGGCGGCCGCCGGGTCGGTCTGGCTCTCGGCGACCACCAGGGCGAAGCCGCGGCCGGCGGGCGTGTCGCGCCAGAACGCCCAGAGATCGCGGACGAAACGGGCGAGGTCGTCCGCGCTCCCGCCGGCGTAGCCGACGCCGTCGGCGCCCTTCTGGCGGTGGTAGACGTCGAGCAGCAGCGCCGCCCGGTTCGGCCACCAGCGGTAGATCGTCTGCTTGCCCGCCCGGGCTCGCCGCGCCACCGCCTCGATCGTGAAACCGGCCGTGCCACCCTCGCCGAGGATCGCCTCCGCGGCGTCGAGGATCGCGGCTGCGCTGGCCTCGCTGCGCACCGCGCCGACGGAGCGGCGGCGGCCCCGGGGCGCGGGCGTGACGGCGGGATGGTCGGCGGGCATGGCGACACCTTGACGGAACGAGACGGTCCGTTCTATATAACGGACCTCACCGTTCCATTATGGAGCCTCCCGATGTCCGCCGCAAATCCTTCCCCCGCCGCCCGCCGCTTCTCCCGTGTCCGCTTCGCCGCCGCCGTCCTCCTCGGCGTCTATCCGATCGTCACGGGCCTGCTCTACGCTCTCGCCCCGCTGACCGCCGGATGGCCGGTCTGGCAGCGCACCCTGATCCTGGCGCCGACGATGGTCGCCATCATGGTCTGGGGCCTGATCCCGACGATCCAGCACCGGCTCGCCGGCTGGCTCCAGGTGCCGGTGCGCTGAGACGCGAGGCTTGCGCCGGCCCCCCGGCTCGGGCAAACGAGAACCGGTTCCAGCCGCGCAGGATGACCATGTCGCACGCCGTTTCGCCGCTCGCCCCGAAGACCGTTCCCGAGATGCCGCCGATCGCCGGCGTGCGCTTCGCGACGGCCGAGGCCGGCATCAAGTACAAGAACCGCACCGACGTGCTGCTGGTCGCCCTCGACGAGGGCACCGAGGTCGCCGGCGTCTTCACGCGCTCCAAGTGCCCGTCGGCGCCGGTCGAGTGGTGCCGCGAGGCCCTCGCCGGCGGCAAGGCGCGGGCGCTGCTGGTCAACTCCGGCAACGCCAACGCCTTCACCGGCCTGAAGGGCCGCGAGACGGTGCGGATCTCGGCCGGGCACGCCGGCCGCACGCTCGGTGTCGAGCCCGGCACCGTCTTCCTCGCCTCCACCGGCGTGATCGGCGAACCGCTCGACCCGGCCAAGTTCGCCGCCGTCCTCGACGACACCGCCGGCCGTCTCGCCGACGGCCCGTGGATCGACGCCGCGCGCGCGATCATGACCACCGACACCTTTCCGAAGGTCGCCACCCGCACCGTCGCGATCGCCGGCGTGCCGGTGACGATCAACGGCATCGCCAAGGGCGCCGGCATGATCGCCCCGGACATGGCGACCATGCTGTCCTTCGTCTTCACCGACGCCCCGATCGCGGCGCCGGCGCTGCAGGCGATGCTGTCGAAGGGCGTCGAGGGCTCGTTCAACGCCATCACGGTCGACAGCGACACCTCGACCTCCGACACGCTGATCCTGTTCGCCACCGGCGCGGCGGAAACCCGTGGCGCACCCCGGATCGCCGACGCCGCCGACGAGCGGCTCGCCGACTTCCGGGCCGCGCTCGACGGCCTCCTGCTCGACCTCGCCCATCAGGTCTGCAAGGACGGCGAGGGCGCCCGCAAGTTCGTCGAGGTCACCGTCACCGGCGCCGTTGACGACGCCTCCGCCAAGAGGATCGCGCTGTCGATCGCCAACTCGCCGCTGGTCAAGACCGCGATCGCCGGCGAGGACGCCAACTGGGGCCGGGTCGTGATGGCCGTCGGCAAGGCCGGCGAGCCGGCCGACCGCGACCGGCTGTCGATCTGGTTCGGCGACGTCCGCGTCGCCGTCGAGGGCGCGCGCGACGCCGGTTATTCCGAGGCGGCGGCGTCCGCCGAGATGGAGCGCGAGGACGTCCGCGTGCGCGCCGACATCGGCCTCGGCGAGGGCCGCGCCACGGTGTGGACCTGCGACCTCACCAAGGAATACGTCGCCATCAACGGCGACTACCGCAGCTGACCAGAGGGAAGCGGGCGGCCCGCCTCGCGGCGCCGCCCGTCGCCCCCATTTTTCCGAACGTTTCCGACGCGGGAGGCGGGATGTCCACGACCACCGATGGCAAGCGTCTGCTGCTCGTCGTCGCCTGCGCGCTCGTCGACGTCGACGGCCGCGTCCTGCTGACCCGTCGCCCCGAGGGCAAGGCCCTGGCGGGTCTCTGGGAATTTCCCGGCGGCAAGCTCGAGCCGGGCGAGGGGCCGGAGGAGGCGCTGATCCGCGAACTCGCCGAGGAGTTGTCGATCACCGTTCGCGCGGCCTGCCTCGCACCTCTGACTTTCGCCAGCCACACTTACGAATCGTTTCACCTTTTGATGCCACTCTACATCTGCCGTCGGTGGGACGGCCTCGTCGAGCCGCGCGAGGGTCAGGCGACCGCCTGGGTGCGGCCGAACCGTCTGCGGGACTATCCGATGCCCCCGGCGGACGAGCCCCTGATACCGCATCTGGTCGACCTCCTGGGCTAGGAGCGGCCGACCGAACGGGGATTGCGCATGACGACGACGGGTCCCGGCACCGGTGCTTTCCGACGGACGATCCGGCGCTTCGCCGGCGACCGCCGCGGCGCCGTCGCCGTCGAATACGGCGCGCTCCTGCTGATGATCGTGGTCGCCCTGCTCGGCCTGTCGACGCTGTCGAGCGTGTCCGACAAGGAAAACGACACCTTCAACACGATTTCCGACGCCCTGCGCTGACCGGCGGGGCGCTCGCGCGCCCCGACCGCGCGAGCGGTCGATCGCCCCCGACCGCGCGGGCGGTCACTCCCCCCCGACCGCGCGGGCGGTCACTCCCCCTTGTGTTCGACCGCGCCGAGGGCGTCGGCGAGCCGCGTCCTGGCGCTACCCGGCTTCAGCGGCTTCTGCTGGCTCTCGTGCGGCACCCAACCCGACAGCGACACCAGCGTCAGGCTCGCGCGCACCCGGCCGTCCGGGTCGGCGGCGGTCTCGGCGTAGATCTCGGCGGCGCGCGCCAGCAGGCTCGGCGGCGTCAGGCCGCGCGCCCGTTCGCGCAGCGGGTTCGAGGCGCCCATCGCCTGCAGGTCGCGCATCAGGTGGAAGGGCGTGGCGTAGCGCAGCGTCACCCGGTCGACGTCGGTGACCGGCAGCGCGAAGCCGGCGCGCTGCATCAGGCCGCCGAGGTCGCGGACGTCGACGAAGGGCGCCACCCGCGGGCTGGCGCCGCCCTTGCGCTCGCTCTCGGCGGCGAGCAGGGCCGCGCGCAGTTCCGTCAGGCTGTCGCCGCCGACGAAGGTGGCGACGAACAGGCCGTCGGGCCGGAGCGCCCGGCGGATCTGCACCAGCGCCCCCGGCAGGTCGTCGACCCATTGCAGGGCTAGGCCGGACACGGCGAGGTCGAGGCTGCCGTCGGCGAAGGGCAGGCGCTCGTCGTCGATCACCACGTCGACCGGATGGTCGCCGGCCGGGCCGGCGGCGAAGACGTCGGCGCGGATCACCCGCTCCGCCCGGCCGCTCGCGGTGACCGTCCGCGCCAGCGCGTCGGTCGGGCCGCCGATCGCGGCGGCGGTGCCGAAGCGCCGCGTCACGGCGGCGAGGCGGTCGGCGAGGTCGGCGGCGACGTGCTCGACCAGGAAGTCGCTGCCCGGCACCGCCGCGGCGACGGCGCGGCGGCGGCGACGGGCGATCAGCCGGCGGTCGAACAGCGCGGGGATCATCGTGGCGGCTCCCGGAAAGGGTCGGTCGGGTTATGGGCAGGCGGTCCGCCCGGGTCAACCCGCGGCGGCGGTTTCGCGGTCGCGCGGTTTGGTGCATCGTCGGGCGATGGCGATCCCGGACCCCTCCGACTGGCGTCCCGGCCACGTGCCGGCCTCCGCCGCGACCGTCGCGGTCGCGCCGCTGCTCCATGCCGCGGTGCGGCTGCCGTCGGCGTTGCGCGCCGGGGCGGCGGCGCTGGTCGACCTCGTGCTGCCGCCATCGTGCCCGGTCTGCCGCGTGCCGACCGGCAGCACCGGCGGGCTCTGCATGGAATGCTGGCACCAGGTGCGCTTCCTCAAGCGGCCGTGGTGCGAGCGGCTCGGCACGCCGTTTCCCTACGACCTCGGCGAGGGCACCCTGTCGGCCGCCGCGGTGGCGACGCCGCCGGCCTTCGATCGGGCGCGCTCGGCGGTCCACTACGACGGCCCGGTCCCCGACCTCGTCCAGGCCTTCAAATACGCCGACCGCACCGACCTCGCGCCCACCTTCGCCGGCTGGATGCTGCGCGCCGGCGCCGAACTCCTCGCCGACGCCGACCTCGTCACCGCCGTGCCGCTGCACCGGTCCCGGCTGTTCCGCCGCCGCTTCAACCAGGCCGGCCTGCTCGCCCGCGAGATCGCCCGCCGCGGCGGCCTCGCCTTCCGGCCGGAGGTGGTGGTCCGCGCCCGCGCCACCGCCGCCCAGGTCGGTCTCAGCCGCGAGGGCCGCGAGGCCAACGTGCGCGGTGCCTTCCGCGTGCCGCCGTCGGCGAAGGCGACGGTTGCGGGGCGGCGGATCCTGGTGATCGACGACGTCATGACCACGGGCGCCACGCTGGAGGCGGTGGCCCGGCCGCTGAAGCGGGCCGGCGCCGCCCGCGTCGACGTGCTCACGTTGGCCCGGGTTGTGCAGAGCCTCTAGCCGCGCCTATATCAGCGTCATCGCTCGCACAGGAGAGGACCGTCCGGCATGGCCGACGTCGTGATCTACACCCGGGACGGCTGTCCCTACTGCACCCGCGCCAAGGGGCTGCTCGACCGCAAGGGCGTGGCCTACACCGAGTTCAACGCCTCGGTCGAAGCGGACAAGCGCCAGGAAATGATGACTCGCTCCGGCCGCAACACCTTCCCGCAGGTCTTCGTCGGCACGACCCACGTCGGCGGCTGCGACGATCTCCACGCCGCCGAGGCCGACGGCAGCCTCGACCGGCTGCTCGCCGGCTGACCCGTCCCGCCCTTCCGTTCCTAGGAAACGCCCCATGGTCCGCGTCGCCTGCGTCCAGCTCCGCTCCGGCCGCGATCCGGCCGCCAATCTCGCGGCCACCGAGGCGCTCGTCCGCGAGGCCGCGGGACGGGGGGCGACCTACGTCCAGACCCCGGAGATGACGAACATCCTCGAGCGCTCGCGCGAGGACCTGTTCGCCAAGATCGCCACCGAGGCCGACGACGTCTTCCTCGCGCGGATGCGGACCGTGGCCGCCGAGCTCGGCATCCACCTCCACCTCGGCTCGCTCGCGCTGAAGCGGGCCGACGGCAAGGTCGCCAACCGCGGCTTCGTGATCGGCCCCGACGGCGGCATCCTCGGCGCCTACGACAAGATCCACATGTTCGACGTCGACCTCGCCGGCGGCGAGAGCTGGCGCGAGAGCGCGACCTACACGCCCGGCACCGACGCCGTCACGGTCGACGCCGGCGGCCTCACGGTCGGCATGGCGATCTGCTACGACATCCGCTTTCCGCATCTCTTCCGCGCCTACGGTCACGCCGGCGTCGACGTGGTGACGGCGCCGGCCGCCTTCACCCGCCAGACCGGCGCCGCGCACTGGCACGTGCTGCAGCGCGCCCGGGCGATCGAGAACGGCTGCTTCCTCGTCTCGGCTGCCCAGGGCGGCCTTCACGAGGACGGCCGCGAGACCTACGGCCACTCGCTGATCGTCGACCCCTGGGGCGTGGTGATCGCCGAGGCCGACCACGACGAGCCCGGCGTGATCGTCGCCGAGATCGACCCCGCCGCCGTCGCGGCCGCCCGCGGCCGCATCCCGTCGCTGAAGAACGAGCGCCCGTTCGGGCTGGTCGCGCCCGACCGGGCGCGGCTGCGCTCGCTCGGCTGAAACCCGGGACGGTCCGATGATCCGCTACGCCCTCGTCTGCTCCGCCGCCCACGACTTCGACGGCTGGTTCCGCTCGTCGGAGGATTTCGACGCGCAGAAGGCGAGGGGGTTGGTCGAATGCCCGGTCTGCGGCTCGACCGCGGTCGAAAAGGCTCTGATGGCGCCGGCGGTCCGGATCCGCGACGGCGCGTCCGCACCGACGCTTCCCGCTCCGGTCGCCGCGGGCGCCCCGCCCGTGCCGGCCGTGCCCGCGGCGCTGCCACCACCCGAGGCCGCCGAGATGATCGCGCGCCTGCGCGAACTCAAGGCCAAGCTCACCGCCGGCTCGGAGAACGTCGGCGAGCGCTTCGCCGAGGAGGCGCGCCGGATCCACTACGGCGAAACCGAGGCCCGCGCCGTCCACGGCCAAGCCTCGCCCGACGAGGCCCGCGCCCTCGTCGAGGAAGGCGTACCGATCCTGCCGCTCCCGATCCTGCCCGACGAGCGGAACTGAGCCCGGATCAGGCCGGGCGGGCGGCGATCACCATGTAGTTGACAGCGGTGTCGCGGCTCTCCTTCCAGACGTCGCGCAGCGGGTCGAACACGACGCCGACGCGGTCGAGGAGGACGAGGCCGGCGTCCTGGAGCGGCGCCTCGACCTCCTCCGGACGGACCAGCTTGTCGTAGGAGTGCGTGCCGCGCGGCAGCCAGCGCAGCACGTATTCCGCGCCGACGATGGCGAGGCCGAGCGCCTTCAGGGTCCGGTTGATGGTGGCGACCACCACGAGCCCGCCGGGCTTGGCCATCGACGACACCGTGTCGAGGAAGGCCGGGACGTCGGCGACGTGCTCGACCACTTCGAGCGCCAGCACCACGTCGAAGCGCTCGCCGGCGGCGGCGAGCGCCTCGGCCGTGGTGGCGCGGTAGTCGACGGCAAGGCCGGTCTCGACGGCGTGCAGCCGGGCCACCTCGACATTGGTCGCGGACGGGTCGATGCCGACCACGGTCGCGCAGAGCCGGGCCAGCGGCTCCGAGACCAGCCCGCCGCCGCAGCCGACGTCGAGGATGCGCAGGCCGTCGAGCGAGCGCGCTGCGCGGGCGTCGCGCGAAAAGTGCAGGGCGATCTCGCGCTTCAGCACCGCGAGGCGGACCGGGTTGAACTTGTGCAGCGGCTTGAACTTGCCCTTCGGGTCCCACCACTCGGCGGCCATTCGGGAGAAGCGCTCGACCTCGATCGGATCCACTGTGACGGCGGCGGGCATGGCGCGGGCTCCTCGGGTCTCTCGCATCCGCCGTGATGTCGACCCGCCCGCCGACGCTGTCAAGCGTCGGCGCCGACGCCGTCGAGCGTCGGCGCCGCGGCCGGGTGCGAACCCGCCCGGAGTTGCCGGCTTTCCCGGACGTTGCGGGGGCGGCGGCCTTCCTGTATTGGAGGGCCGCCCGCGGCCGGGGGGGGCTCCGACGAGCCCAGCCCCGACGCAAGGCCCAAGGATCCTCCAACGGGGTAGCCCCCGAGGCAAAGCGCGCTGAAGATGGCCCGGCTGGTGATGAAGTTCGGCGGCACGTCCGTCGCGGATCTCGACCGCATCAGGAACGTGGCGCGCCACGTCAAGCGCGAGGTGGACGCCGGCCATCAGGTCGCCGTGGTGGTGTCGGCGATGTCGGGCAAGACCAACGAACTGGTCGCGTTGTGCCGCGGCGCCTCGATCCTGCACGACGCGCGCGAATACGACGCCGTCGTCGCCTCGGGCGAACAGGTCACCTCGGGCCTGCTCGCGATCGCGCTGCAGGCGATCGGCGTCGACGCCCGCTCCTGGCAGGGCTGGCAGCTGCCGATCCGCACCGACGGCGCCCACGGCGCCGCCCGCATCGAGAGCATCGACGGCACGCGCGTGATCGAGCAGATGGAGGCCGGCCGCGTCGCGGTGGTCGCGGGCTTCCAGGGCATCGGCCCGGACGGGCGGATCTCGACCCTCGGCCGCGGCGGCTCCGACACCTCGGCGGTGGCGGTGGCGGCGGCGATCAGGGCCGACCGCTGCGACATCTACACCGACGTCGACGGCGTCTACACCACCGATCCCCGCATGGTCCCGAAGGCGCGCCGCCTCGACAAGGTCTCCTTCGAGGAGATGCTGGAGATGGCCTCGCTCGGCTCGAAGGTGCTGCAGGTGCGCTCGGTCGAGCTGGCGATGGTGCACGGCGTGCGCACCTTCGTGCGCTCCTCCTTCGAGGATCCGGAGAACCCGAAGACCCAGCCGAACGGCGACCCGTTCGGAACGCTCATTTGCGACGAGGACGAGATCGTGGAACAAGAGGTCGTCACCGGCATCGCCTATTCCAAGGACGAGGCGCAGATCTCGATCCGCCGCGTCGCCGACCAGCCCGGCATCGCCGCCTCCGTGTTCGTGCCGCTCGCCGAGGCCAACATCAACGTGGACATGATCGTCCAGAACGTCGCCTCCAACGGTGCCGAGACGGACATCACCTTCACGGTGCCGGCCGCCGACTACGAGCGCGCCATGAAGGTGATCGAGGACCGCAAGGCCGAGATCGGCTATCTTCTGCTCGAGGGATCGACGGGCGTCTGCAAGGTGTCGGTGATCGGCGTCGGCATGCGCAGCCACGCCGGCGTCGCCGCCCAGGCGTTCAAGGCGCTGGCGGCCAAGGGCATCAACATCCGCGCGATCACCACGTCCGAGATCAAGATCTCGGTGCTGATCGAGGACGTCTACACCGAGCTTGCGGTCCGGACTTTGCACTCGGTATACGGACTCGACAAGGGCTGAGGCGAGCGGGGCCGCGGCGTGCGGCCGTCCTCGGCCGGGGCCCGGCCGGGTCGACGGATGCGTCCGGGCGTCGCGAGACGTCCGGGTGACGACAACTTCGGGCGCGTGAGATCCTTCGCGCGCGGTCGCGACGGCGGCGACCGCCTACCGGGATGCGGACGATGCGGGGGTCAATCTTCGGACCGCGCGTGCTGCTGCGTCGCCTCCGCGAGGTCATGGCGGAGCCGATCAGCGCACAGGCGCGCCTCGACAAGATCGTCGCCACCATCGCGGCCAACATGGTCGCGGAGGTGTGCTCGGTCTACGTCCTGCGTGCAGACGGCGTGCTCGAGCTGTTCGCCACCGAGGGCCTCAACCGCACCGCCGTCCACAAGGCCGCGCTGAAGGTCGGCGAGGGCCTCGTCGGCACCATCGCCGACGCCGCGACCCTCCTGAACCTGCCGGACGCCCAGGCCCATCCCGCCTTCGCCTACCTGCCGGAGACCGGCGAGGAAGTCTACCACTCCTTCCTCGGCGTGCCCATTCTCAGGGCGGGCCGCACGCTCGGCGTGCTCGTGGTGCAGAACCGCGCCCGCAAGAGCTATTCCGACGAGGAGGAGGAGGCGCTCCAGACCACCGCGATGATCATCGCGGAGATGATCGCCTCCGGCGAGCTCGCGACGCTGGCGGCGACGCCGGCGACCGGCCTCGACCTCGCCCGGCCGCAGCACCTGCCGGGCGTGGCGCTGTCCGACGGCGTCGGCCTCGGCCACGTCGTGCTGCACGAGCCGCGCGTGGTCGTCACCAACCTGATCGCCGAGGATCCCGAGAAGGAGGTCCGCCGTCTCGACGCCGCGATCGCCAAGCTGCGGCTGTCGGTCGACGACATGATCGAGCGCGGCGAGGTCGCCCACCACGGCGAGCACCGCGACGTGCTCGAGGCCTACCGCATGTTCGCCTACGACCGCGGCTGGGCCCGGCGCATGGAGGAGGCGATCGTGCGCTCCGGCCTCACAGCCGAGGCCGCGGTCGAGCGCGTCCAGTCCGACACCCGCGCCCGGATGCAGCGCCAGACCGACCCTTACCTGCGCGAACGGCTGCACGACTTCGACGACCTCACCTTCCGCCTGCTGCGCGAGCTGATGGGCCGCGACGACCGCAAGACCCAGCTGCCGGACAACGCCATCGTCGTCGCCCGCAACATGGGCGCCGCCGAACTGCTCGACTACGACCGCACCCGCATCCGCGGCCTCGTCCTCGAGGAGGGCGCGCCGACCAGCCACGTCGCCATCGTCGCACGCGCGCTCAACATCGCCACCGTCGGCCAAGTGCCGAACGCGGTGTCGCTGGCCGAGCCCGGCGACGCCATCATCGTCGACGGCGAGGCCGGCCTCGTCCACCTGCGCCCGCCCGGCGACGTCGAATCGGCCTATGCCGACAAGGTCCGCTTCCGCGCCCGCCGCCAGGAGCGCTTCCGCCGGCTGCGCAACAAGCCGGCCGTGACCCGCGACGGCGTCGAGATCTCGCTCAACATCAACGCCGGCCTCGTCTTCGACCTGCCGCACCTCGACGAGAGCGGCGCGGACGGCATCGGCCTGTTCCGCACCGAACTGCAGTTCATGATCGCCTCCGCCTTCCCGCGGATGAGCGAGCAGCAGCAGCTCTACGGCAAGGTGCTCGACGGCGCCGGCGCGCGCCCGGTGACCTTCCGCTCGCTCGACATCGGCGGCGACAAGGTGCTGCCTTATCTCACGCGTGCCGTCGCCGAGGAGAACCCGGCGATGGGCTGGCGCGCGATCCGCCTCGGCCTCGACCGGCCGGCGCTGCTGCGCACCCAGGTCCGCGCCCTGCTCAAGGCCGCCGCCGGCCGGCACCTCCGGCTGATGTTCCCGATGGTCAGCGAGGTCGACGAGTTCCGCCGCGGCCGCGAGATCGTCGAGCGCGAGTTGCGCTTCCTCGCCGGCCACGGCTACGAGCCGCCGAAGAAGCTGCAGCTCGGCGCCATGATCGAGGTGCCGGCGCTGCTGTTCGAGCTCGACGAGCTGCTCGAGGAGGTCGACTTCGTCTCGGTCGGGTCCAACGACCTGTTCCAGTTCATGTTTGCCGCCGACCGCGGCAACGCCATGATCACCGATCGCTTCGATCCGCTGGCGCCGTCCTTCCTGCGTGCGCTCGGCACGATCGCCGAGAAGGCCCGCCACGCCGGCAAGGGGGCGACGCTGTGCGGCGAGCTCGCCGGCCGGCCGCTCGCCGCGATGGCCTTGATCGGGATCGGCTTCCGGTCCATCTCGATGACGCCCGCCTCGGTCGGCCCGGTCAAGGCCATGGTGCGCGCGCTCGACGTGGCCGCCCTCGAGGCCGCGATGACGCCCGCGCTCGCCCGCGCCACGGACCGGTCGCTGCGCGGGCTGCTCGAGGGCTTCGCCCACGAGCACGACGTGCCGCTGACCTGAGCCTTGTCCAAGCCGGAACCCATGAGCGCGTTCGACGCCAAGCTCGAAGGCCTGATCGACCGCTTCGCCATCATCGAGGCGCGGATGTCGGGCCAGCCCGACGCCGAGACCTACGTCCGGCTGTCGCGCGACTATGCCGAGCTGCAGCCGCTCGTCGAGGCGATCCGCCGCCTGCGCGCGGTCGAGCGCGAACTCGCGGATGTCGACCACCTGCTCGAGGACCCGGACACCGACCCGGAGATGCGCGCCCTCGCCGAGGCCGAGCGGCCGGAGGTGGCGGCGAGCCTCGAACGGCTCGGCCGCGAGGTCCGTCTCGCGCTGCTGCCGCGCGACCGCGCCGACGACATGAGCGCCATCCTCGAGGTCCGCGCCGGCACCGGCGGCGACGAGGCGGCGCTGTTCGCCGGCGACCTGTTCCGGATGTACCAGCGCTACGCCGAGGCGCGCGGCTGGAAGGTCGAGGTGCTCTCGACCTCCGAGGGCGAGGTCGGCGGCTACAAGGAGATCGTCGCGTCGGTGACGGGGCAGGGCGTGTTCGCCCGCCTGAAGTTCGAATCGGGCGTGCACCGGGTGCAGCGGGTGCCGGCGACCGAATCCTCGGGCCGCATCCACACCTCGGCGGCGACCGTCGCGGTGCTGCCCGAGGCCGAGGAGGTCGACGTCGCCATCGACGAGGCCGACCTCCGGGTCGACACCTTCCGCGCCTCCGGCTCGGGCGGCCAGCACGTCAACACCACCGACAGCGCCATCCGCATCACCCACCTGCCGACCGGCGTCGTCGTCGCGGTCCAGGACGAGCGCTCGCAGCACAAGAACCGCGCCAAGGCGATGAAGATGCTGCGCGCCCGCATCTACGAGCTCGAGCGCGAGAAGGCCGAGAGCGAGCGCGCCGGCCAGCGCCGCGCCCAGGTCGGTTCCGGCGACCGCTCGGAGCGGATCCGCACCTACAACTTCGGCCAGGGCCGGGTCACCGACCACCGCATCAACCTGACGCTCTACCGGCTGCCGGCGGTGCTCGAGGGCGACCTCGACGAGATCGTCGACGCGCTGATCGCCGAGCACCAGGCCCAGCTCCTCGCCGAGGCCGAGGCGTGAGCGCCGATCCGACCGTCGACGGCCTGCTCGCCGCCGCGCGGCGGACGCTGCGCGCGGCCGGCGTCGAGGGCGCGGCGCACGACGCCCGGGCGCTCGCCCGCGGCATCCTCGGCCTCGACGCCGCCGGCCTGATCGCCGCCGCGGGCGAGCCGGTGGCGCCCGAGCATGCCGAACGCCTCGCCGCGGCGGTTGCCCGGCGCGCCGCCGGCGAGCCGGTCGGCCGCATCCTCGGCCGCCGCGAGTTCCACGGCCTCGATTTCCGCCTCGGTCCCGACACCCTGGAGCCGCGGCCGGATACGGAGACCCTGGTCGACGTCGCGATTTCCCGCGTCCGGCGTGGCGCCGTTCCCGGCGCGGCACCTGATGGCACCGGCCTCCTCTTCGCCGATCTCGGCACCGGCACCGGGGCGATCGCGGTCGCGCTCGCCGCGGCGCTGCCGGGCGCGCGCGGCGTCGCCGTCGATCTTGCGGCCGGCGCCGCCGCGGTGGCGCGCGGCAACGCGGAACGGGCGGGCGTCGCCGATCGCCTCGACGTCCGCGTCGGCTCCTGGTTCGATCCGGTGCCGGAGACGCTCGGCCTCGTCCTCTCCAATCCGCCCTACATCGAGAGCGCCGCGATCGCCGGTCTCGACCGCGAGGTGCGCGACCACGACCCCCTTCTCGCCCTCGACGGCGGGCCCGACGGCCTCGACGCCTACCGCGCCCTCGTCCCCGCCGCCGCGGCCCGGCTGGTCGGCGGGGGAACCCTCGCGGTCGAGATCGGTTGGACCCAAGGCACGGCGGTGTCGGCGCTCTTCATCGACGCCGGCTTCCGGGACGTCGCGGTCGTCGAGGATCTCGCCGGCCGTCCGCGGGTGGTGGTTGGCACCAAGGCCTGACATTTTCGCGATCCAGCTCGGCCACGACGAAAAAGGGCTTGGAAATCAGCCGCGGAATCGCTAGGTTCCAAGGGCCGTGACGGGTATCGGGCGGGGCGTGACCGCGCGATGCGAAGATATCCACCGGGGGGTGGATCGGTCATTTCCGGCTGATCATCGTCCGATTTCGTGCAGAGGCGACCGGGGCAAAGGGTCGCCACGCCGATTTCCGAGTCTCTTCGGCACCCGTTTCCGACTTGATCATCGTCTTGGAGGATGGCGCGAGCGAACACCCGACGGCCCCCACGAGGCGGCTCGCAGTCGGAATCTCGTGTCGAACAGCTTCCGGAGGGCGCGGCCGGGCACCAGGTGCCCCGCAGACGCCCGCGAACCGGCGCCCGTCGTGGCGGCGACAGCCGGTAACCAATTGACCGCCGAGCAAGAGACAGCGGACTGATGAGGCAGAACCAGCAGAACAAGCAGCGGATGCGCGGCCGCAATCGCAAGGGCCCCAATCCTCTGACCCGCTCCTACGAATCCAACGGTCCGGACGTCAAGATCCGTGGTACCGCCCTCCACGTGGCCGAGAAGTACACCCAGCTCGCCCGCGACGCCTCGTCCTCCGGCGACCGCGTGATGGCGGAGAACTATCTCCAGCACGCCGAGCACTACTACCGCATCATCGCGGCCGCCCAGGCGGCGCTGCAGCCGCAATACGGCCGCGACGACGTCATGGACGGCGACGACGACGACGTCGAGGTGCCCGGCTCCGACCGGTTCGAGCCGCGCCAGATCGAGTTCCGCAATCCGCAGGAAGGCCGCGGCAACGGCGATTACCAGCAGCCCCGCGAGGGCGGCTACCAGCAGCGCGAGGGCCAGCAGCCGCGCGAGGGTCGCGACGGCGGCTACCAGCAGCGCGGCGAGGGCGAGGGCTACCAGCCGCGCGAGGGTCGCGAACAGCGCGAGGGCGGCTACCAGCAGCGCGGCAACCGCAACGACCGCGGCGACCGCGAGGGCTTCCAGGGCCGCAACCGCGACCGCGACTTCCAGAGCCGCAACGACCGCAACGACCGCGGCGGCGACCGCCCGGAGCGCGAGGGCTTCCAGCCGCGCGGCGAGGGCGCACCGGCCCCGGCCGGCGAGCAGCGCGCCGAGGGCGAGGCCCGTCCCGAGCGCGAGGGTCGTCGCAACCGCCGCGAACGCTTCGAGCGCTTCGACCGCCGCGGCGACCGCCCGGCGCAGCAGGGCGAACCGCGCGCCGAGGCGCCCGTCGCCGCCGGCGGCCATCCGATGCCGCTCGACGCGCCGCAGCCGGACGTGAACTTCCCCGACTTCATCACCAAGCCGGCGATCCCGCCGGCCGCCGTCGCGCCGGCACCGGCGCCCGTGGCGGCCGAGCCCGCGCCGGCCCCCGCGCGGACCCGCGCCCCGGCGCCCGCTCCGGCGCCCGTCGCCGAGCCGGTCGTCGAGGCCGCGGCCGCGGCCGAGCCGGTCGGCGAGGACGGCGAGAAGCGCCCGACCCGCCGCCGCGCCCCGGCGCGCCCGCGCACCCGCCGTACCGCCGAGGCGGCCGACGCCGCCGAGACGCCGGAGCCCGCCGCCGGCGAATGATCCCTGTGCCCGTGCGGGTGTCGCGCCCGCACCGGTCGGAGGCCTCTGAACGCACCGGCCCCGTCCGCGCAAACCGCGGGCGGGGCTTTTTCATGCCACGGTCTTGACGTTTACGTAAAGTGGCGGCACCCTCCCGGGCCACTGGTCAGATCCGAGGACACCGCCATGAGCATTGCCGAGACCACCGAAGCCGTCCGTGCCAAGATCGGGGAGAACAGCGGCCTCGGCGCGACGCTGAAGTTCGACTGCGGCGCCGACGGCATCGTCTACGTCGACGCCTCCGGGGTGCCCAACGCCGTCGACAACGTCGACCGCGCCGCCGAGTGCACCATCGCGCTGTCGCTCGAGGACCTCGACGGCCTGCTCGCCGGCACGCTCGACCCCACCGGCGCCTTCATGATGGGCAAGTTGCAGGTCGAGGGCGACATGAGCGTGGCGATGCGCCTCGCGCAGGTGGTCTGATCCCGCATCGGCGGCGGGCCGCCTCGAGGCCGGTCCCCGCGGATGCGGAGCGCCCGAGCGGCGCCGGCCGGAAGGCCGAAACCTCACCGCGGACGACCGGTCGGCCGCGGCGGGACGAAAATGATCCGGGTTGCGGGAGATGCGGCGCCGGTCGGCGGGGCGGAAGACCCCGCGGGCCCGCGTCGGCGAAGGAGGGAAGCGATGAGGATGTTCGTGACGACGGCCGTGGCGGCCGTGCTGCTCGCCGGTCCGGCGCTCGCCGCCGGCGGCGTCGAGGGCGTCTGGAAGACCGAGCGCGGCTCCAACGCCGAGATCTACGGCTGCGGCAAGGCGACCTGCATCAAGCTGATCGACGGCCCCTACAAGGGCAAGATCATCGCCGACGACCTCGTCGACGACGGCTCGGGCAGCTATTCGGGCTCCCTGACCGACCCGGAGAGCGGCAAGACCTATTCCGGCTACGCCAGCGTCTCCGGCAACGCGCTGAAACTCAAGGGCTGCGCGCTCAAGATCTTCTGCAAGTCGCAGACCTGGACGCGGGTGAAGTAACGGCACCGCCGCGGTGTCTCGGTCCGGGTGGCCGCGCCGCCGCGGCGATCCGGCCCGCGCGGCCCGATCGCGGCGGCCTGTCGGCATCGCGGCCGCATCTTCCCCTGCTCACCTTTTGTTCCGGATGGTTCCGGATCCCTCTTCCGCCGTCGGCGGCGATCCCCATATTCGGATCCGAGCGGCTCCGGATGGGAGCGCTCGCGGTCAAGTCGCCGCCTCCGTGCTCCGGGCGGGGTCGGTGCGCCGAAGGAGGGATGGCTTCATGAACATCGAGAAATACACCGAGCGGGCCCGCGGGTTCCTGCAGTCGGCGCAGACCTATGCGCTGGGGCAGGGGCACCAGCAGTTCGCGCCCGAGCACGTCCTCAAGGTCCTGCTCGACGATCCCGAGGGCATGGCGTCCGGCCTGATCCAGGCCGCCGGCGGCCGGCCCAAGGATGCGCTCGCGGCGGTCGACCGGGCGCTTTCGGCGATGCCGAAGGTGGGCGGCGGCGGCGCCGGCCAGCTCTATCTCTCCGGCCCGCTCGCCAAGGTGTTCGCCACCGCCGAGAAGATCGCCGAGAAGGCCGGCGACAGCTTCGTCACGGTCGAGCGGCTCCTGATCGCACTCGCCATGGAGCCCGACGCGGCCACCGCCAAGATCCTCAAGGACGCCGGCGCGACGCCGAACGGCCTCAACGCCGCCGTCAACGAGCTGCGCAAGGGCCGCACCGCCGACAGCGCCTCGGCCGAGAGCGCCTACGACGCGCTGAAGAAATACGCCCGCGACCTCACCCGCGCCGCCCGCGAGGGCAAGCTCGACCCGGTGATCGGTCGCGACGAGGAGATCCGCCGCACCATCCAGGTGCTGTCGCGGCGCACCAAGAACAATCCCGTCCTGATCGGCGAGCCCGGCGTCGGCAAGACCGCCATCGCCGAGGGCCTCGCCCTGCGCATCGTCAACGGCGACGTGCCGGAATCGCTGAAGGACAAGGACCTGCTCGCCCTCGACATGGGCGCGCTGATCGCCGGCGCGAAATACCGCGGCGAGTTCGAGGAGCGGCTGAAGGCGGTGCTCCAGGAGGTCCAGGCCGCCGAGGGCGGCGTGATCCTGTTCATCGACGAGATGCACACCCTGGTCGGCGCCGGCAAGTCCGACGGTGCCATGGACGCCTCGAACCTTCTGAAGCCGGCGCTCGCCCGCGGCGAACTGCACTGCATCGGCGCCACCACGCTCGACGAGTACCGCAAGTACGTCGAGAAGGACGCGGCGCTGGCGCGGCGGTTCCAGCCGGTGTTCGTCTCCGAGCCGACGGTCGAGGACACCATCTCGATCCTGCGCGGCATCAAGGAGAAATACGAGCAGCACCACAAGGTCCGGGTCACCGATTCGGCGCTGGTGGCCGCGGCGACGCTGTCCAACCGCTACATCACCGACCGCTTCCTGCCGGACAAGGCGATCGACCTCGTCGACGAGGCCGCCTCGCGCCTGCGCATGCAGGTCGACACCAAGCCCGAGGAGCTCGACGAGATCGACCGCCGGGTGATCCAGCTCAAGATCGAGCAGGAGGCCCTGAAGAAGGAGACCGACGCCGCTTCGCAGGACCGGCTCGTCCGCCTCGACCGCGAACTCGCCGACCTCGAGCAGCGCTCCGCCGAGATCACCACCCGCTGGAAGGCGGAGAAGGACAAGCTCGGCCGTGCCGCCGCCCTCAAGGTCCGGCTCGACGAGGCGCGCAACGACCTCGCCATCGCCCAGCGCAAGGGCGAGTTCCAGCGTGCCGGCGAGCTCGCCTACGGCATGATCCCGAACCTCGAGCGCGAGCTGAAGGAGGTCGAGGCGGCCGGTGCGGCCGGCGGCATGGTCGAGGAGGCGGTGACGCCCGACCACGTGGCGCAGGTCGTGTCGCGCTGGACCGGCGTGCCGGTCGACAAGATGCTGGAAGGCGAGCGCGAGAAGCTCCTGCGCATGGAGGACGAACTCGCCCGCCGCGTCGTCGGTCAGGCCGAGGCGGTGCACGCCGTCTCGACCGCGGTCCGTCGCGCCCGTGCCGGCCTGCAGGATCCGAACCGGCCGATCGGCTCGTTCATGTTCCTGGGGCCGACCGGCGTCGGCAAGACCGAGCTGACCAAGGCGCTCGCCAGCTACCTGTTCGACGACGACCAGGCGATGGTGCGCATCGACATGTCCGAGTACATGGAGAAGCACGCCGTCAGCCGCCTGATCGGTGCCCCCCCGGGCTACGTCGGCTACGAGGAGGGCGGCGCGCTCACGGAAGCCGTGCGGCGCCGGCCCTATCAGGTCGTGCTGTTCGACGAGATCGAGAAGGCCCACCCGGATGTCTTCAACGTCCTGCTGCAGGTGCTGGACGACGGTCGCCTGACCGACGGCCAGGGCCGCACGGTGGACTTCAAGAACACGCTGATCATCATGACCTCGAACCTCGGGTCGGAGTATCTCGCCAACCAGCCGGACGGCGAGGACGTCGACGCCGTGCGCGAGCCGGTGATGCAGGTGGTCCGTGCACACTTCCGGCCGGAGTTCCTGAACCGGCTCGACGAGGTCGTGCTGTTCCACCGCCTGAAGCGGACCGAGATGGGCACGATCGTCGCCATCCAGCTGAAGCGGCTCGAGAAGCTGCTCGAGGACCGCAAGATCGTGCTGAAGCTCGACGACGGCGCCCGCAACTGGATCGCCGACAAGGGCTACGATCCGGTCTACGGCGCCCGCCCGCTGAAGCGCGTGATCCAGCGCTACGTCCAGGATCCGCTGGCCGAGAAGATCCTCTCGGGCGCGGTCCGGGACGGCGAGACGGTTGAGATCACTGCCGGCACCGATCGGCTGCTCTTCACCGGCGTCGGCAATGCGGAGGCGCGCGCGGCCTGACTCGCGACGCTTCGATCCGTCGTTCACGCCTACCTGACGTCACGGCCCTCCCGAGAAGCCTCGGGAGGGCCTTTTCGCGTTACTCGTTCCGTGGCCCGGATGCGCGGCGACGGGACTGCCCATTCTTCGCGCAACCGGGGATCTTGCGCCGACGATAAAGGTCAGCGATACTGACCTTCATTCGATCCCCATTGTCGCCGAGAGCTCGCCATGTCCGCGGTACAAGCGCCGTCGCTGGCCCATTCCCGCTTCGAGGACGCCTTCGCCATCCTGTCGGGCACGCTGTTCGTGGCGCTCGGCGTCGTCATCCTGAAGGCCGCGGGCCTCGGCACCGGCGGCACGGCCGGCCTCGGCTTCCTGGTCGGCCACGCCACCGGCCTGCCGTTCGGGGCGGTGTTCTTCGCGATCAACCTGCCCTTCTTCGTGTTCGCCTATCTCGCCTTCGGGCGGGCCTATCTGGTGAAGTCGGTGCTCGCCACCGGCCTGCTCGCGGTCGAGACCACGCTGCTGCCGCGCTTCCTGCCGCTCGGCGCGCCCGACCTCTGGCTCGCCGCGCTGCTCGGCGGCCTCCTGGTCGGCATGGGTCTGCTGGCGCTGATCCGCCACCGCACCGGGCTCGGCGGCTTCGGCGTCATGGCGGTGTGGATGCAGGAGCGCTTCGGCTGGCGGGCCGGCAAGGTCCAGATGGCCGCCGACGCGCTGGTGGTCGCCGCCGCCTTCGCGCTGTTGCCGCCGGTGCAGGTGATCGCCTCGGTCGGCGGCGTCGTCGCGCTCAACCTGATGCTGGCGCTCTACCACAAGCCCGGACGCTACGCCGGCTTCTGAGCGCAGAACCGGCGGAGCGCCGCAGGCGCGGACCACCTTTCCCCTTTCGCGGATTCGACCCGACACACGAGGCGGCAGCGCGGGGGCGCTTCCTCAGCCCCCGCCGGTCTCCGTCGCCGCCGCCAGCTTGGCCGGCTGGCCGCCGAGCAGGGTGTCGATCCGCTCGCGTTCGCCCTGGTAGGCGGCGAGCACGTCGCCGTCGAGGGTGCGGCCGCGCGGCAGCTTGATGCGCATCGGGTCGACCGGGCTGTCGTTGACGTGCACCTCGTAGTGCAGGTGCGGACCGGTCGACAGGCCGGTCGAGCCGACGTAACCGATGATCTGGCCCTGGCGCACGGCGGTGCCGACGCGGATGCCCTTGGCGAAGCCGGTCTGGTGCGCGTAGGCGGTGGCGTAGCCGTTGTTGTGGCGGATCTCGATGTAGTTGCCGTAGCCGGACTTCCAGTCGGCGTAGGTCACGACGCCGTCGCCGGCGGCCATGATCGGCGTGCCGCGCGGGGCCGCCCAGTCGACGCCGGTGTGGCCGCGGACGTAGCCGAGCAGCGGATGCTTGCGGGCGCCGAAGCCGGACCGGAAGGTGCCGCCGGACATCGGCTTGCGCAGCAGGAACTTCTTCGCGCTGCGGCCTTCGGGGTCGTAATAGTCGACCGAGCCGTCGTCCGGCGCCTTGAAGCGGTAGAAGCGGCGTTCCTTGCCGCCGACCACGATCGCCGTATAGACGATCTCCGACGCCTCGGCGCTCTCGGATTCGTCCTCGTCGAGGCTGTAGACCACCTCGAGCCGGTCGCCCGGCTGGACGCGGGTGTTGAAGTCGAGGTCGAAGGAGAACACCCGGACGAGTTCGTCGATCAGCTCCGGCGACATCCCGTTGGAGAGCGCGGTCTGGTAGAGGCTCTCGTAGAGCCGCGGCCGCGGCTGGTCGTCGTCCTGCTGCTCGGCCTGCTCGAACAGGTCGCCGTCGGCCGGACGGGTCTCCTCGGCGACGACGTAGTCGCCCTTGTCGTTCAGCGCCAGCGTGCCGACGTGGCCGCCGTCGCGATAGAGCGAGACGCGAACCGGGCGGTAGCGCTGGGTGTCCTCGAGGCTGTCGTCGGGGGCGAGCGCGATGCGCAACTTGTCGCCGGGCTGGACCTCGCGCACCGAGAAGGCACGGCGGAACCGGAGCGCGATCGCCCCGGCCTCGTCGTCGGTCGCCTCGTTGGCGATCAGGAGATCCTCGAGCCGGTCGCCCTTGCCGACGGTCAGCACCTTTTCTTCCGTATAGGGCTGGCCGAGCCCGCCGTCGGCGGTGTCGGTGGGAGCCACGAAGGAGACGTTCTCGGGGATGACGCGGACGCCGTAGCGGTCGAAGGAGGAGCGCTCGGCGAAGCCGAAGTCGAAGCGGGCCTGGTCGATCGACGGCAGCGAGGCCACCTGGACCGCCGTGCCGCCGAGGAATTGCGCCGCCTCGCGCACGAGCCGCTCGGTCTGCGGCACGTCGAGCGGGGACTCCGCCGCCAGCGCCGCGCCGTCCATCGGGAAGTCGCGCACCTTGACCGCCATCGCGCCGTCGACGTCGGCGCCGTAGAGCGTGTCCTCGGGGCCGGAGGCGTCCGGGTTGGCGTCGGCGAAGATGCGCAGCGGGTCGTAGGACGGGATGGTGTCGGAGATGTCCACCGAGGCCGCGACCAGCGGCGTCGAGACGCGCGCGAACGGCTTCAGGCGGATCAGGTCGCGCTCGCCGTCGCGGGTGATGGTGGAGACGCGCAGGATCTGGCGCGCGGGCTGAGCGTTCACGTCGGCGGCCGGCAGGTCGCCCTTGGCGACGAGGTCCGCGGGGGCCTCCTCGAGCTCGGGAGCGGCGGAGACGACGCCTGAGAGCTCCTCGATCGGCCGGGCGATCGACGGTCGGCCGTCCATCGCGACCCAGAGCGCGCCCCCCATCAGCGCGGTCGAGGCGAGGCTCGCCATCACCGTGCCGGCCAGCCAGCGGATCGAGACGCGGCGACGATCCGGCGGGCCGCGGCGGTTGTCGGCGGTGACGAGCGGGGGATCGTCGCCGATGTCGACGGCCGTCGTCCCGTGGTCGTTCCAGGCCGCATTCATCCGAAGCCGTCTCTCCGAAATCCGTCCGTCCGCGGAAGGCGACGGACGGTGCCGTCGGGTGTTCGTGTCGCCGGAGGGCCCGCCGGGCCCCGGCCTCGTCGCGATGCGCCGGCACCTTGGCGCCGGCCGGACCGGCCTGTCAACGCGCGGAACCGTCCCGAGGGCCGTCGTCCGTCGATTCGACGGGGACGACGGCGCCAAGACTCCTATCCACGGCCGAAATGGGGCGTCCGTGTGGCCGCGCGTTTCCGGCGACTGCAGAGGGTCGCGCACGAGCGCGCGTCGGCGGGGCGGGGGAGGTCGTGCCGCGGCGGGAGCGGCGATCGGAATCGCGTCGAGCGCCCGCGGGGCGAAGGAACACGGTCCCGTGTCGCGGCGATGACGAGCCGGCTATGGTGTCGAACGGCGGAAATCCGCGGTTCCCGGTAGCCGACAGAACCGATCCGCGGGGCATGTGAAGGATTTTTGAAAAGGCTTGTTGACAGGGGGGTAAGGGGGCCGTATAAGCCCCTCCATCGACGGCGGCGCTGCGGTGACGCGGTGCCGGCGGGAAGCGGCGCCTCTGGACGGTTCGACCGGGTGGGGCGCGGCGGTGTCGGCGGGACGGCCCTGGCGGTCGTCGGAGCCGGCGGTTCTGGACCTGACAGTCTGGAGCGTTTTTTCGTCGGGTGGCCTCCTCTGTTCGGGGCTGGACACCCGGCGGTTCACTGCGGTCTTGACACGGCGACGTGACGAGATTAGGTGAGCGCCTCGCCGACGGGCAAGCCCCGGCGGCGCGATTTCGAAGGCCTCGGCCTTCCGTTCTTTGACAAGTTGGATGAGAGAAGAAGGAGAAACGTGGTCGGCGGAGTGTCCGCGGGCCTGGTTTTCGGGAT